>JBKJUF010000560.1:0-17152 GCA_046590445.1 Kofleriaceae bacterium | reverse complement strand
GTACTCGGCCGAGTTCAAGAGCGCGTTCTCCGCTGCACTCGCCACGCTCGGCGCTCGCGAGCAGACCTTGCTCCGCTACCACCACGTCGACGGGCTCAACATCGACGAGATCGGTGCGATCTACCGCGTCCATCGCGTCACCGCGTTTCGCTGGCTCGAGAAGGCCAAGGAACAGCTCGTGCGCGGAACGCTCGAGATCCTGCGCGCCCGGCTCAAGCTGCCTGCCGACGAGCTCGACAGCGTGCTGCGCATGATCCGCAGCCAGATCCACCTGTCCCTGATCCGGCATCTCGGTGGCCCGAGCGATAACGTCGCCGACGACGCGATCGAGCTGGATCCGTCAGAGCTCGAGGAAGTCGAGAACAAGTGACGCCGGTGCGCGGGTCGCGGTGGCCGGAGCTCGCGATCGCGGGGCTCGTCATCGCGGTCGTGGCGATGCTCGTCGTGCCGCTGCCACGACCGCTGCTCGATCTGCTGCTGACGCTCAACATCGCGATCTCGGTCGCGCTGCTGATGGCGGCCGTGTTCTCGCCACACCCGCTCCGGTTCGTGTCGTTCCCGACGCTGCTCGTGATCACCACGCTGTTCCGCGTGGGCCTCGAGGTCTCGGCGACCCGGCTGATCCTCGCGGACGCCGATGCCGGCGCGGTCGTCCACGCGTTCGGGTCGTCGGTCGTCGCCGGTAGCCTCGTCGTCGGGATCGTCGTGTTCGCGGTGATCACCGTGGTCCAGCTCGTCGTCGTCGCGCGCGGCGCCGAGCGGGTCGCCGAGGTCGCGGCGCGGTTCGCGCTCGACGCGATGCCCGGCAAGCAGATGGCGATCGACGCCGAGGTGCGCAGCGGCGCGATCGACGCCGAGACGGCACGGCGGCGGCGCGGCGATCTCGAGCAGGAGTCGCAGCTCTACGGCGCGATGGATGGTGCGATGCGGTTCGTCAAGGGCGATGCGATCGCGGCGATCGTGATCGTGCTGGTGAACCTCGTCGGTGGGCTCGTGATCGGCATCGGCTCGCGCGGGATGTCGGCGGCCGAGGCGATGCAGACGTACTCGCTGCTCTCGATCGGCGAGGGCCTGGTCGCGCAGATCCCATCGCTGCTGGTCGCGGTCGCGGCTGGCCTGCTCGTCACCCGCGTCGCGAGCACCGGCGATCGCGCGCTCGGTGAAGATCTCAGCGAACAGCTCGGCGGCGAGCCGCGCGTGCTCGGAGCAGCGGCGCTGCTGCTCCTCGGCCTCGCCGCGGTGCCCGGCCTGCCCCTGCTGCCGTTCCTCGTGCTCGGTGTGATCGCCGGTGTGCTCGCCGTGCTCGCGGCGCGCCGCCGCCCGCGTGCCGCGATCGCCGCCGACGAGCCCGATGCCGACGTTGCCCGCGGCACCCGCCTCGTGCTCCGGCTCTCCCCTGCCCTGCACGGCCGGATCGCCCTGCAGCCCGCGGAGCTCCACGCGGCGCTCGCCGATGTCCGCGCGACGATCGCCGCCTCGACGGGCGTACCGCTCGCGCCGTTCGCGATCACCGTGGATGGCTCGCTCGGCGATTCCGAGGCGGCACTCGCGATCGGCGCGACCCCGGTGGCGTGGCTCGCCGTCACCGACGTCGCCACGCTGCGCACCCAGCTGCCCGCGGTGCTCGCGCCGATCGTGCCGGACCTGCTCGGCGTCGACCGCGTTGCCGAGCTTGTCGAGCGCACCGCCGCGCAGGCGCCGCTGCTCGTCCGCGAGGTCGTGCCGCGGATCGTGACGATGCCAGTCCTCACCGAGCTGCTGCGTGCGCTCGTTCGCGAGGAGATCCCGATCGAGGATCTCGCGGCGATCCTCGACGCGATCGCGCTGGCGCCGGTCCCGGCCGGTGGCTTCACCGCGCGCGACGTGCCGCCGCTCGTCGAGCACCTGCGCGGTCAGCTCCGACGACAGATCAGCGCGCGCTTCGCGCCGCGCGGCCGACTGGCCGTCTACACGATCGACGGGATGATCGAGGATGCGGTGCGCAGCGCGATCGATCATCGTGATGGCGGCACCGTGCTCGCGCTCGAGCCGGCGATCGCGCAGGACATCGTCGCGGCCGTGAAGATCCGGCTCGGCACCAGCGGCGGCGTCATCCTGGCGAGCGGCGACGTCCGCCGTCATCTCCGCAGCCTGCTCGAGCCCGAGCTACCTGGCGTCGCGATCCTCGCCGCGCACGAGCTCGCGCCGGGCACCGCGGTCACGACGGCCGGCCGGATCGAAGTTGCGTAAGTGGAGACCGTCCCCGCTCGCCAGCGTTCGCTGGCTCGCTCCATCTGGGGCCCGCGGGCCGCAGCGATTCTCGCGGCTTGCGTACTGCAAGTTGAGCTAATGGAGACCGTCCCCGCGCGGCCGCTGCATGGGAGTGCGGGGCTGGGCGGGACCTTCGTGGTGACCGGCTCGCAGGGTGACCGGACGCGCGCAGACGTCGCGATCGACCTGAAGCCGTGGAGCCGGTTCGGCGGGATCGCCGCGTGGCGTGCGTTCGACGTCGAGCGTCGCGGGCTCCTGCTCGTCGGGCTCGTGTACGAGGCCGGGGCCGCGCGACCGCGACTCGTGCTCGATCTGATCGCCCAGGTCGGCGCGGATCTCGATGCCGAGGCGCCGGTGGTCGGCGGTAGCATCCGCACCACGCTGTCGATCATCGGCCCGCTCGGGATCGCGCTCGAGACCGGCGCGTATCTCGTGTACGACGGCATCGCGGCCACCGGTACGCGCCTGCAGGTGCAGTCGAACGCGCTCTTCGTCGCGCGCTGGTAGTGGCCGTGGCTCAGCGTAGCTGCGAGCAGATCGGCTCGATGCGCGGCAGCACGGCGTGGAGCTTGGGACCTAGCCCGAACCGCCATCCGCAGCGCGCGGCGAGCAGCTTGCCGGTCGCGGCCTCGAGGCGGGCGATACCGGAGCCGCTGACGATCGCGAGCGAGCCGTCGTCGAGCCACACCGCCTCGGTGACGCCCTGCACGGGCAGCGCCCAACGTCGCACGAGGTCGTTGCCGAGGAGCGTGATGCCGTGGTGACTGACCTGGAGGATCGAGGTCCCCTTCGGATCGGGCCACAGCGCGGTCGCGCCGGTGGTCGGGACCGTGGCGATCCGCTTGCCGTCGGCGAACACCACGAGCTCGAGCCCGTTCGTGATGCTCTGCCAGACGTAGACTCGGCCGGCGGCGTCGACACTCGCGAGCGAGCCTTCAGTGACGAGCGGCGTGCTCGCGGCGAGCGCGATGGGGTTGGCCAGCACGGCGGGGTTCGCGAGCCAGCGGATCGTCAGGCGGTCGCGCATCTCGATCGCGACGAGCTGGCTGCCGTTCGCGAGCGCCGGATCGACGGGCACCAGCTGGATGCGCTGAAAGCCGGTCGGGCCCGGCAGCTTCGCGACGCTGTCGAGGCGCAGCTTGGCCGGCACGTGGCGCAAGACCTCGGGGCTGTCGCCGAGCGAGAACGTCACGAGCTGGCTCCCCGGATCGTGGAGCAACACGTGCGCCTGCGGCATGCTGCTGCGCACGCTGACCGACCGCTTCGTCGCGGTGTCGACGAGCGCGACCGCCGTGAGGCCGTCTGCGCGGGTCATCGTCTGCACGAGCCACTGGGTCCCGCCGAGCCACCGTGCGTCCGAGAGGTTCGCGCCCGCGGGCACGCGCAGATCGAGAGGCGACGTGGCGACCAGCTGCGGATCGAGGAGCGCCACGGTCTCGCCGGATCCGATCAGCACGTGGCCATCCGGCGCCGCTGACGTGACGGGGAGCGAGGTCAGCTCGTAGCCGAGGAACTCGGAGCGATCGGGCGACGCGATCACGAGCTCGCCGTGGACGGCGACGACCGCACGGCCACCCGCGAGGTGCGCGAACGTGCCACGCACGAACACGGGCGGCGTCGTCACGATCGTCGGATCGCCAGCCTTGAGCTTCGCGATCGGGAGCCAGGTGATGCCGCTCGCGGTCGCGAACGCGAGGTGGTCATCGCTCGGCAAGCCGACCCCGACCGCGCCGCTCGCTGGCGGACTCGCGACGAGCGCGCCGCTCGCGGTGTCGATCAGGAGCAGCGCCATGCCGTGCCGCGGCGTCGCGACGAGGCTCGCGAGCAACTTGCCGCTCGGTGACAGCGCGACCGCCGCGCTGAGGTCGACCGGGGCGTCGATCCAGGCGCCCCACGCGAGCTGTGCGCCGACCTGGAGCCAGCGGGCACGCCGGGTCGGACGCGGCGCTGGCGGCCCCGCATCGGTTGCGGGCGCGGGCCCTGCGGGCGTCTCGAGGACGGCGACCGCGCGCTCGCCGGCGACCACGATCGACAGGACCCGTTGGCCGGCCTCGGTCGGCAGGTCGTTCGTGATCGCACCGTCGACGGTCAGCCGGATCACGCGTTGATCGACGCGCCACGCGAGGACGCCGCGCGCCGTGACGCCGGCGATCCCTGCGTACGCCGGCTCGATCGGCAGGGCCGCACGCTGGATCGTCAGGCCATCGCGATCGACACGCTGGATCACGAGCCCGCCTGCCTGATCGGTCATCGCGATCGCGTAGCCGCGCGGATCGAGACCGAGCGCGAGCGTGCGCGGCCGCGGCAGATCGACGATGCGCGGCTCGACGCTGCCGTCGAGCGCGGGCCAGAGCCGCACGCCGCCGAGCTCGTCGGCCGACACCACCGCGGTACCATCGGGCGTCGCGGCGAGCAGCGAGATCGCGCCCGCGTGCGGTGCCTCGATGCGTTGCAACCGCGACCCCGGCCGCACGATCGCGGTCGCGACGCTGGCATCTGCGGTGACCCCGGCATCGTGCGCAACGCGAGGCGGTTCGCGATGAACCACCGTCGGCCGCGCGGGTGTGCCGCAGGTCGCGACGGTCGCGAGGATCGAGATCGCGAGCGTTCCGCGCATCACTCGCCCTCCGCGCATACGATCGGCTCCGTGAACGCCGCCGCCGATGGTTCGAGCGTGGACATCCCGAAGCTCCACGCACAGCCGGTCGCGCGGCGCTGGCCGGTCGCGGCGTCGAGCGCGAGCAGGCCGCCCTGGGTGGTGACGTACAGCGTCGCGCCATCCAGCGAGTAGCGCAGCGCGTTCACCCGCCACGCCGGCACGCGCCAGTGCTCGGCGCCGTCGAGCCCGACCGCGAACACCTCGGTCTGGGTCTGGAACGCGAGCGCCGTGCCGCGGGGCTCGACGGTTCCCGACACGACGGTGCTGTCGACCGCGAGCTCCCGGGCCTGCGGGCCGCGCCGCCAGCCGGTCACGCTGCGGCCCGGCGTGGTCGGCCCGTACGACAGAACGTACGCGACGCCCGTCCGATCGATCCCCAGCATCGCCACTTGTCGCAGCGTGACGGTGGTGGCCGGCGCGATCGGCCCGGCGCCACGAGGGTCCTCGGTGAAGGTCTCGAGGCGAACCCCACCGTCGTCCTCGGAGGTGTGCGCGACGGCGATCACGCCATCGGCAGCCGCCGGATCGGCGAGCTCGATCCCGACGAGGGTCGACCGCGTGCGCAGCGGTCGCAGCAGCGTCATCGGTGCGTCCAGCGCGTCGAGCCGCGCGCGCTGGGTCAGCTTGCCCTGCATGAAGCCGGCAATGATCCGCGTCGTCGGCTCGTACGCGATCGTGACGCCGGCCGTCCAGCTGCCGACCACCGCCTCGATCCCGGTCGTCGCGTCGAGGATCCCGAGCTGGAGCTCGGCTGCGCCGCCCGGGTGCGTGATCACGGTGCCCTTGAGAACACGGTGATCGTCGATGACATGCAGTGCGTTCGAGCCCGTCAGCGAGAGCGCGCGCCGCATCTGCAGCCGGTCGTCGAGCCACAGCAAGCGATCGCCCATCGCGAAGTTGACGTGACCACCCGCCGTCTGCAGCGAGCCGACGCCCACGTCGCGGTAACCGAGGAAGCGATTGCGCTCGGGATCGGCGAGCACGAGATGCGTTCCGAATCCGCTGGCGACGACACCATCAGCGACGGCGGCGCCCGGACCGACCCGCACGCGAAGCGTCGATCGGGTCCCTGCCCACGGATCGGCGACGACCACGGGCGACGCGCCGAGCACGACACCACCGCCGAACGCGACGCGCTCGGCATCGAGGAATCCGAGCGCGCGCTCGCTGTCGTTGCTGCCAACCACGTCACTCGCGAGGACGCGGCCATCGGCAAGGACGATCACCACACCCGCGCGAGTCCTCGCGCTGACGCCGGCGAGACGACGCCCATCGGGCGAGATCACGATCGGCGCGAGCAGCGAAACTGGAAGCTGGATCGGAGGTCCCCACCCGAGCTGGGCGCCAAGCTCGATGCGCCGCACCGTCGCGATCTCGCCAGGATGCTCGCGGTCCGCTATACCCGCGATCGCGAAGGACCGGCGTGCCGCGACCGCGAGCACCTGATCTCCGTGCTCGGAGCTCAGTGGCTGTAGGCCCATCACGTCGAGCCGCACGATCACGTGGTCCACGCGACGCGCGAGCAAGAGCTCGCGGCCACCGGCAAGCTCGGCGAACCCGGGCTCGGCGGCGATCAGTGCGCGATCGCGAACCGCGCCACCACGATCGAGCCGCAACACGGCGAGGCCCCCGGCGTTGTCGATCAGCGCGGCGCGCCAGCCGTCGCCATCGCGTGCGATCGCGAGGTCGCTCGCCGCCATGCCACGCACGACGACTGGCTCGCGCGTCCCATCGAGCGCCGGCCAGAACCGCGCCCCGCCACGCTCGTCGATCGACAGCGCGACCTCGCCGCCATCAGCGACCGCGACGAGCGTGATCTGCGCACCGTGCGCGGTCGTGATCACCGGCGCGCCCGTGGCGCCAGCGTTCACGCTCGCAGCTCCGTCACGTGGCACTGGCGCCGTCGCCGTGCCCCGGCGCTTCGCCGTGTCGTCCTGCGGACCACACGCGGCGATCAGGAGGACCGCAAGCCAGCCGATCCGGAGCATCACGTCACGGTACATCGCGACCCGAGGGTCGGCGTGGACGACACATGTTGTGTGGAAACGTTCGTGCCTGGCGGAAAAGTCTGCGCTGCGACGAGGTGCTCGTGGGCCCCGTTACCTGTGTTGTTACAGCAGTTTCGCTATCCATGAACATTTGCACACCACCGTCGGTTTGTCGGAAAATTGTGTTGAGGTGCGGCACGACGAATGTTCAAACAGGAACAGCGAGGTCACGAGGCGTGACCAGTCGGCCAACGATAGTGGGAGGTAGTACATGGCGATCGCACTCGGTACCGTGAAGTGGTTCAACGATGCCAAGGGCTACGGCTTCATCAGCCGGGCGAATGACGGCAAGGACGTGTTCGTCCATTACTCGTCGATCACTGGAGAGGGGTTTCGCACCCTCAACCAGGGACAAGAAGTCGAGTACGAGGAGCAGCAGGGGCCGAAGGGCCTGTTCGCTGCGAAGGTGCTCAAGCCGAGTGCCTCGGCACCTTAGCGGCGCCTCAGGCGTTAGCGAGCGAGCTGCGTCGCGCGGTAGTCGCCTGACTTGGTTCGAGAGAGCACGACCGCGAAGGACTCCTTCGCCGTGCGCACCTGCAGCACGAGGTTTCCGTCGGGCAGCGCACCACTACCGTACTCGTTCGCCGTCAACAGCTTCCAGTCCTTCATCGGGCCGGACTCGACGACGAGCCCGCTATACATGTCCTTGAGGTCTGCCGTCGTCTGCGCCGCGATCTTGCCGCCCGCGTAGAACGGCACCGTCGAGTACTTCACGAGCTTGTCGACCTGTGCGGTCGCGAACGCCGAGACCCAGAGGTTCGCCGCATGAAGCGCCTGCTTGTCGGTGACCGTCGTCGCAGGGTTCACGGGCTGCTTCGCGCGGCCATCGTCTGGCGTCACCGGCTTGTCGTCCGCCGCGACCCCGCGCTTCTTGCCTGACACCTTCGCCGTGTTGCGGACGAGCTCGCCGTCGTCGAGTGTGCTGCCACCACCGTCATCGGGGACGTCGGTGAGGATGTACGGCTCGACGTTGAACGTGCCGCACTGCCGCCAGTTCCGGTAGAAGCCCCAGCGCAGGTAGATCTTGCCGTTGACCGAGCGGATCGCCTCGGGCGTCGGTTCGTACGGCGCCGCCGAGAGCACCGTGTCGACGGCGGCGACATCGAACTCGGTCTTGCCCGAGGTCTTCGCGATCGTGACCTTGTGGACGGAGCCATCGGGATTGACCGAGACCTCGAGGTTGACCCAGAGGTCGGGATTGTTGAGCGGGTAGTCCGCGGCCTTGTCGTCGAGCGCCTCGAGGAAACCGAAGCCCCACAGCTCGTGGATGCGACGGTGCATCCGCGCGATGTAGAGCGCGAATGGATGCGCGCGCGTCTTCAGCGCGGTCTGGTTGCCCGGGCGAACGTCGGGGACGAAGTTCTCGAGCGAGCTCTTGACCGCATCGAGCTTGCGCTCCCAGCGGCCTTTCTTGCTCGTCATCTTGCGCGCGGCGACCTGGCGCTCCTCGTCGACCTTCTCCTTGCCCATGATCCGCTCGTAGTCGTTGAACGACAGCGGCGTGTTGATCCCCGGCGTGCCCTTCTTGCCGGCCTTGCGACCGCCGGTGCCCTGCTCGGCGACCGAGCCGCGGCCCTGGATGTCACGCATCGCGAGGACGCCGGGATCCTTCTGCCCGGTGCCTTCCTGCCCCTTGTCGCCGCCCTCGCCCTTGATCGCGCCTTCGGCCGTCTGCTCGGTGCCCGAGTGATCGGTCTCCTTCACGCGGTCATCGGTCGTCGGCTTGGTCTCCTCGAGCTGGCGAATCTTCTCGTCCGGTCCGCCGATCTCGGTGCTCGTGCGATCGTCGCTCTCCTTCGATGCGACCTCCTTGCCCTCTGATTCCTTGTCGAGGTTGGTCTCCTTCGCGCGCGACTCTTCCGCGACATCGCGGTTCTTGTCCGAGAGCTGCTTCGCGTCGTCGGGCGCCTTGTCGACGACGTTCTTGTCGTCCTTGACCTCGACCATCGTCATGTTCGGCGGTGGTGGTTGCGGTGGCGGCTGCTTCTTCTCTTCCGGTGGCGGCGGAGGAGGCGGCAGCACGGGCGGCGGCAGCTGCGGCGGTTGCTTCGGCGGTGGCGCGAGCGCGAGCTCGAGCGGCTTGTCGAGCTGCTCGGGATCGATCGGCGAGACCGGGGTCGGCGTCAGCGGCTTGACGAGCTCGGCGATGTTCGTCGTGTCCTGGAGCGCAACCTCGATCTCCTTCGGCACGAGCCCGAACTCGACGCCGAGATCGGTGTCGGCGTGGATCGTCAGCGCGCAGTCGAGGACATCACCGGCAGCCGCGGTCTCGAGCACGTCGGCGCTGCCGCCGCACGCCGCGAGCGGATCGCCGAGATACGGCACGAGCTCGCGGGGCGGCCGCATCGGCAGCTGCTGGTAGCCACCGAACGTCGAGTCATCGCCGAGCACCGCCGTCAGTCGGACCTTCGTGCCGGCCGGCAGCTCGACGCTGCAGCGATCCTGGCTGCACCGCATCAGCGGCGCCGAGTCGCCGAGCTTGGTCACGAGGATCTGACCCTCGCCCTCGCCGGCCATGCGGATCGACAGGCTCGGCTGCGGGGTCGGGCGTGTCACTTCCCATGCGATGAACGCGGCTGCCTGCGCCGTCAGCGAGGTCGCTACCGCGGGGAGCAGCAGCCATCGACTGCGATATGCGCGAGCTCTGGCCACCGCGATGTCCAGTTTGACATACCAAACCCGGATTGGTTGTCCCGAATTGCCCTGACATATCCGTGTCTAACGGCCTCGGGCGCGGCGTTCACGTCGCGCTGTGGCAGACCGGAAACGGCTCGATCTCGACGTCCGAAATCGAGTCACGCCGTGGGCGCTGTGGCGCTACAGCTTCCTGTACACGCCGACGACGATCCCGATGATATCCACGGACTTGAACTCGGACTTGAGCACGATGATCGGGTCCATGTTCGAGTTCGCCGGCTGGAACCGGATGCGATCGCCCTCGGGGTAGTAACGCTTCACCGTCGCCTCGCCCTCGATCATTGCGACCACGATCTCGCCGGTCTTGGCGACCGCGGTCTTCTTCACGAAGATGTAGTCGCCGTCGAAGATGCCGTCGTCGATCATCGACTCGCCGACGATCCGCAGGCCGAACACCTCGCGGTGTCCGCCGATCAACACGCGATCGACGCGCACCGTATCGGTCGCGTGCTCGATCGCCAGAATCGGCTGACCGGCCGCGACGCGCCCGAGGATCGGGATCTCGGCCATGTCGTCGGCATCGGACACGAGGGCGACATTCCCCGTCCCCATCGGCGCGCGGCGCAGCGGCACGACCTCGCCACTGCCATCTGGCAGGATGGGACGCATCGCGCGCGACTTGAGATCCTCGCGGCGCAGGTGACCCTTCTTCTCGAGGGCCTTGAGGTGATCGTTGACGCCGTTCGTCGAGCGAATGCTGAAGTGCTCGCCGATCTCGCGCAGCGTCGGCGGGAAACCCCGCTCGACGATCGAGGCGGAGATGAAGTCGAGGATGTCGCGCTGCCGCTGGGTGAGTGCGTCGGCCATGTCCACCTGGTTTTGAGTGCCCGCAGAGATCGGTACTGAACGGAATCACCGTACTGAACGCATCATCACCCTGTCAATTTTTCTCCTGCAAATTCTCACGCCTATAGAAGTCGCGACGTACGATCCCTCCCCATGAGCTGGCTGCACGTGGTCGTTGCTGGCGTCGCCGGCCTCGCCTCGATGCGCACCGCGATCGAACGTGGTGATGTCGACGAGGCGGCCCGCCAGGGCATGCTCGCCGGCCCCGTCGTGATCGAGGAGGCGCTCGCCGCCGCCGATCGCCCGACACGCCTTGCCGCGATCGCCGCCGCACCGAGCGCCGCCGGGCGCGCCGAGCTCCTCGACGCGCTCGCCAGATCCGCCGGCGGACCCGACCGCCGCACCGCGATCCCCGCCGGCGCGGCTGCCCGCACGATCGCGCGCGAGCTCGCGCGCACCGAGCTTCCGGACGATCTCGATGCCAGCGACGTGATCGCGTGGCGTGATGGCTGGGCCGAGCTCGCGGCCCGCACCGATCGCTGGATCACGCTGCGCGTCCTCGCGCTCGACACCGCTGCCGCACTCGATCGCGCGGCCGGCAACCTCGGTCTTGGCGTCCCGCTGCAGGCCGCGCTCGACGATCGCGATCCCGCCTATCGCCAGGCCGCGATCGCGGTCGTCCCGGTGCCGGTGCCGGCGAGCATGCACGGCGCGATCGCGAAGGTCGTTGTCGACGATGCCGATCCGGGCGTCGCGCTCGCGGCTGCGCAGATCCTGTGCGCCGATCTCGCCGTCGATCCGCCGAAGCCCGTGCTCGCCGCGCTCGGCCCCGCGGGCATCACCCGGCTGCGCTCCCTCGTGACCGGCCCGGCGTCACGCACCGCGCTCCGCGATCTGAATCGCTGCCTCGGGGCGGCGCCTCGCAAGTAACGCAGCCGGACCGGCGCACGGATCTCGGACGCGACGGCCGGTCCTCGGCCGGACGCGGACACGGCGGCGCCATGATCTCGCAAGGTTCGAGCTGGTGCGATCGTTGCGGGGATCCCGCGGAATGCCCGGATATACTCCCCGCATGCGCGCCGTCTGGCTCGACGTCCCCGAAGGGTTTCTCGAGGAGCGCCGTCGGCTCGGCCACGACAAGCGGGACGAGCTCTGGGATGGAGAGCTCCACATGGTTCCGCCCGGCACGTTCGTACACGGCTTCGTCATCAACGAGCTGCTGTTCGCCATGAACCACGTCGCGCGGCGACGAGGCATGCGCGCATATGTCTGCGAGCTCGGGGTCTTCCAGAGCGAGCAGAACTACCGCGTACCCGATCTGACCGTCGTCACGCCATCGCAATGCAATGATCGCGGGCTGTCCGGTGCCGAGCTCGTCGTCGAGGTGCTGTCGCCAAACGACGAGAGTCGCCTGAAGCAGGCGTTCTATGCGGCGCGCGGGATCCGCGAGAGCTGGCTCGTCGAGCCGAGGACGCGCGGGGTCGAGGTCTACCAGCTCGAGGACGGACGCTACGTCCGCGTCGCGAGTGTAGGTGGGCCGGGCGGGATCGTACGCTCGCCACTGCTCGACATCACGCTTGCGGTCGTGGCGGGCCCGAAGCTGCGGATCGTCGACGGTGACTACGTCGCCGACGTCTGAAGGCCGAGTGCGGTCGCGAGCTGCGTGTAGACGGTGCGGCGAAACTCCGGGACCTCGCCGGCCTCGGTGAGCTCCGCGAGCGTGTAGTCCTCGCCGGTGGGCACGAACAGCCGATCCCACCCGAGGATGTGCGGCCCGGCCGGCTTGTTCGCGATCACGCCGTCGCAGACCGCGGTGAACAGCTCGAGCTCCGCGCCGGCCGCGCGACGCAGCGCGATCGCGAGCTGCATCCTCGCCGGGGTCTCGCGCCACCACTTGCAGAACTGCCTCTCGTTCCCGGAGTCGAGCTCGAGACGCAGGCTCTTGCCGTCCATCGTCGTCAGATCGACAGCCTCGGCAAAGCAGCCGTCGACAACGGGATGCGCGAGCACCTTGTCGCGTGCGCGCTGGCCGGGCTCGGGCGCGCTCGTCGAGAACCCCGACTGCAGTCCCTCGACGATCACGCCGAGGTTCGGCGCGATCAGCGCGAGCTCCGCCGCGCGGAGGTCGTTGCCATCGATGAAGACCAGGGTCACGGGCGCACCCTACTACGCGACGGCGGTCGCCCGTTACTCGACGATCACGCGATCGCTCGCGCCACGGCCGAACGTCTCGGGCATGTACATCTCCTCGGCCTTCGGCGGTGGAACGACGAAGTTCCCCGGCGTCGTCGCGCGCGCGACATACGTGTAGCTGTGGACGCCCTCCCACAAGAGCTGGGTGAATGCCTCGACTCGCTCGTCGCGCAGGTTCTGGTGCTCGTACCAGGGGCCGTACCACCACCAGTATCGGCCGCGCGTCTGCTGCTCGTTCGGATCGGTCGGGATCGGGCCGGTGACCGCGAGCGCCGGGTTCAAGGTCTCGAGCCCGGCGGGCAGTGGATCGACGAGCGCGACGTGGTACCGCCGGTTTTCGTTGACCATCGTCAGCTTCACGCGGACGCGCGTGCCGGCCTTGATCTTCCAAATGCCGTCGGCCTGGCGCACGACATCGGCCGGATCATCGAGACCTTCGTAGGTTCGCTGGACGACGAAGCCGTAGTCCGCGGCATCGAGCTTGAGGCTCGCCGGCGCGTAGGTCATGCCGATCCGGTAGTAGAGGCGGCCCTTGCCGTCCTTCTGGATCGTCAGGTCGGCCTTGTCGTGCGACGCGACGTCCTTCATCGGGATCGGGATCGCGAAGTAATCGGTGTTGCGGCCCCGGAACGCGTGGTCACCGGCGTAGTCGTTGCCGAGCCACACCCGCGCGACGAAGTCCGGCGTCGTCTTCTCGTAGGTCTGGAAGTAGCGATCCATCGCGACGAGCGCGAACGTGTTCTCCTGTGTGTTGAGCCAGCGACCCGCCTTGCGATGCCCGAGCAGGCCCGTGACGATCTTCGGGATCAGATCGAGATCGCGTTGCTCCTGGATCAGTGACTCGAGCATCACCGCATCGACGCGATGATCGCTGGCGAGCAGCACGTAGGCGCCGTCGCCGTAACTCGTCGTGAAGTTCGCGGCGCCCGCGGTCTCCGAGACCTTGTTCAGCACGTGCCTTACGATCGCCTTGCGCTCCGTCGCGGCGGCCGCCTGCCCCGCCATCGTGCCGAGCAGCCACGCGTTCGCTTCCATCGAGAGCTTCGTCGCGCCGCCTGCCTCGGCATAGAGCTTCTGCGCCTTCGCCACGTCGAGATCGGCGAGCTGCTTGCGCGTGTAGAGCGCATAGCTCGAGATCGTCTGGCGGATGTCCTTGCTGTACCAGTGCGGATAGTGGCTCTCGATGTTGCGCAGGTAGCCCTGCCCGCGGTCGAGGATCTGCTGCGGGACCGCGAAGCCCTTCTGCTTCGCGCGCGCGAGCGCGTTGGTGACGTAGACCGTGACGTACGGCTCGGACGGCCGGCCGCGCTCCCAGAACGCGAAGCCGCCGTCGTGATTCTGGAGCTGCGAGAGCCGCTCGATGTCGCCCTTGATGCTCGCGTCGAGCGCGGCCGGGCTCGGCATGTCCTTGGTCTTGAACGCGGTCAGCACGTCCTTGAGCGCCGCGATCGCCATGATCCGCGACGCGCGCTGCTCGGCGCACTCGTACGGATACTTCACGAGGTAGAGCAGCGCATCGGTCAGCGCCTGGAGGTTCGTCGACGCGGTCGTCACCTCGATGCCGCCGAACTGGGTGACCACCTGGCCGGGCAGCGCGACCGGTTGCTTGATCGCACCGTCGTCGATCACGCCGTAGGTCGCGAACGCCTCGGTCGTCGCCGGCGTCCACACCGGCAGCGCGACCTCGGCCGCATCCGATGCCCCGCCCGCCGTGCCGACGATCTGGAAGCGCGCGATGCCCGCCATCTCGGCCGCTGCCGGGAACTGCACCTCGACGCGATCGTTGGCCGGGACCGTGACCTCGCGGCCCGTCCCGTCCGTGAGCATCGCGTTGGTCGTGCGCGCGGCGAGCCGCACCGTCATCGGCGCGTCGGTCTGGTTCTGCACGACGACCGGCAACCGGAAGGTATCGCCGAAGTTGAGGAACCGCGGCGGGCTCGGCCGCACCATCAGCGGCAACCGCGCCGTGATCGCGCTCTCGGCCTTGCCGAACTGCTTGTCTCCCGCCGTCGCGATCGCGACGATCCGGTATCGCGTGAGGTTATCGGGGACCTTGATGTCGACGGTCGCCCTGCCCTGCGCGTCGGTCTTCACCGTCGGCGAGAACGCCGCGAGCGGGTTGAAGTTCGAGCGGATCGCGATCGCGCCGCCCTGCGTTTGCTGCGGTCCCGCGGGCGATCGGTTCGCATCCTTGCCGTCGTCGTTCTTCGACTTCTCGGCCTCCTTCTTCGGCGACGGCGCCTCGCTGCGTGACGGTTGCGCCGGCGCGGCCTCGGCGGCCGGTGCAGCGGCAACCGAGTCGGCCAACGCGACGCCGCCCGTCGGCCCGGCATTGCCACCGTTGCGCCGCCGGTTATCGGCGGTCTGCACGAGCGTGCCAGCGTCGGGCTTCGCGAGCTTGACGTGCGCGCGGAGGTAGTGATCGCGCGCGTCCGTGCCACGCTCGCCATAGAACACCGCGAGCGGATCGGGGAACTGGTAGCCGGTCAGCGCGAGGATCGCCTCGTCGACGACCAGCACCGCCGCATCGGCATTCGCGACCGGCCGGCCGGCGCTGTCGACGACGGTGAGCGCGAGCTTCGCGGACTCCCCGGGACCGACCTTCGGCGTGTTCGGCGCGATCGTGACGGCGAGCGTGCGCTGCTTCGGCGGGATCGGCAGGTTGATCGAGCCGACCGCGTACGCCGGTCGCTTCGGCAGCTTCGGATCGGCGTCGCCCTTGTCGTCGAGCCGGGCCGCGGCGCCGACGAGATCGACCTGGACGTGGAGGTTCGGCACCATCGCGTCGGTGATCGGCACCGTGATCACCTGGGTCGGCCCGGTGATCGAGATCCGCTCGGTCTTGACGATGCCACTGCGCCGCCAGCTGACGACGCCCTCGGCCGGATAGAACGGCGCCTGCAGCAAGAGCTCGGCGGTGTTACCGGCGACGTACTCCTGCTTGTCGGGGATCAGCTGGACCACTTCCTGCTGGACGTCGCGCGCCGCCGGCTGGTCACCGCCGGTGACCCAGAACGTCAGTGATGTCTGGTTGGGCCGGCCCTGCGCGTCGACGATCGTCGCCGTCACCTTGTAGGTGCCGCCCTGCTTCGTCGCAAACGTGCACGGTGCCGGGCCGTCCTTGCTCGCGATCGGCGTGCAGGTCTGCGGATCGACTTCCTTCTGCGTGTACTGACCCTTCTTGTATTCCCAGTCGAGGCGCGCGGCCGCGAGCTCGATCTTCGCGTTCGGGATCACCTTGCCGTCGAGGTCGACGCCGATCACCTCGATCTCGAACGGCCGGCCCTTCTCGACGAACGGCTTCTTGGTCTTCAGCCCGACGTACGCCATCGACGGGTGCACGATCAGCGCGGACGACGCCGTCCACGTCTGCCGGTTGACGTCGGTGACGCTCGCGGTGGTCTGCACCGACATCGGCATCGCCGGTTTGATCGACAGGAAGTCGAGGTGCATCGTGTGCGAACCCGTCGCGTCGGTCGTCGACGCGAGGCTCCACGTCTTCGGCGGCTTGTAGTTGCCGCCGCGGCGGCTGTAGCCATCTTCGTCGTACGCGTAGTCGTGGCGACCGCCCATGCCCCACCACGGCACCCAGTTGCCGAACACGTAGCCGTCGCGGTTCGGTGGCGTGAACGAGGTCTGGCTCGCGCTGATGTTCCACTGCACGGGCGCGCCGGGGAGTGGACCACCCGTGTAGTACTTCGCCTTGACGGTGACGTCGCCGCCCTGCGCGACCACGAATGGACCCTGGCTTGCCTGCGCGGTGACCTCGAACTCCGGGCGCCGGAACTCCTCGATCTGGAAGCTGTGCGAGTAGCTGCCGCTGCCGCTGTTCCACGGATCCTTGCCGCTCGCCGTGAAATCGACGCGCGCGTGGCCGAGGTTCGGCGTCGACGGCAACTTGAATGTGGTGTGAAACCCGCCGACCGCGCTGACCTCTGTCGAGCCGGTGGCGATCTGGTTGCCCTGCGAGTCGTAGACCTTGTAGGCGACCGTGCCGATGTTGGGCATCGGACCGACGTCACCGTGCTTGCCGGTGTTGATCGAGCGCAGCCAGCCCTTGAGCGTGACCTCCTCGCCCGGCTTGTACATCTTGCGATCGTCGATCACGTACCAGGCGAGGTTCGTCGGCCGGGTCTGCTTGACCCAGCTGCCGTGGTCGTTCCAGTAGCCGTGCTCGGCGAGGAACGCGACGTCATCCCCACGCTTCGCGACCAGGTGGTGCGAGCCGCGCGTGCTGCCGGGGCCGAGCGCGAGCGTCGCCAGCCCCTTGTCGTCGGTCTTGCCGGTGATCCCGAACGGCCGGATCTCGACGTCGACGCCGCTCGCCGGCTTCCCGGTCGGAAGCTCGGTCGCGAACGCGATCAGGTTGTCGGCGTCGACGTAGGCATCGACCGCGAGCTTCGTCGACTGCACCCAGCTGATCATCCGCGGCGGCTCGTACGGCTCGGTCCACGGGTGCGGCTCGACGATCGCGATCGCGTGACCGAGGCCCGCCTTGTCGAGCGCGGGTGCCAGATCG
>JBKJUF010000542.1:0-4224 GCA_046590445.1 Kofleriaceae bacterium | reverse complement strand
GGCGGCGGAGGGAGTAGGTCGTCGCTGGCGGCCCACCGTGCGCATGCGGCGACGGCACGCCACAGATCCGGCCCGTCGAGCAGCGCGTACTTCCAGAGCTCGCCGAAGCCGGCCCGGCGCTCGCGCCCCGGCAGCGTCATCAACGTATCGGTCGCGCACGCGACGAGCCGCGGCTGCCAGAACGCGCCGACGAGGTTCTTGCCGGCCGGCAGATCGACCGCGGTCTTGCCACCGATCGCGGCGTCGGTCATCGCGACGAGCGTGGTCGGGATCTGGATCACCGGGATCCCGCGATACAGCGTGGCCGCGACGAAGCCTGCGAGGTCACCGACGACGCCGCCGCCGAGCGCGACGATCGCCGACGCACGATCGAGCCCACGATCGACGAGCGCGGTGCACAGCCGCTGGTACTGCTCGAACGACTTGCTCGCCTCGCCGGGCTCGATCACCACGGTCTCGACGGCGCCGGACAGCGCGATTCGGTGATGCTGCGCGACGTTGCGATCAGTGATCACGGCGATCTTCGACGGCGATCCGAGGTGGCTTGTGACGAGCGCGGTATCGATCGCGGCGCTCGTCGTGATCGGATAGCTGCGCTCGCCGAGCGCCACGAGCGTCGCTCCCCGGTGCGCCGCCGGCAACCGCCGCCACACCCTCTCGACCTGGCGGACCTGCGCGACGACATCCTCGACGGACTTGCCATTCGAATCGACGACGGCGTGGGCGCGGCGATACGCCGGGGCGCGCTCGGCGGCGAGCCGATCGGCGTGCGCGAGCAGCGGCCGGGGGGGCCCGTTCTCGGCGCGGCGCACAGCCTCGGTGACCTCGACTCCGAGCGCGATCACGAGGCCCGCGGCCCGCATCTTGCCGAGGTTGTCGCCAAACGTCGCGGCGCCGCCTCCGGTCGCGATCACGATGTCCTCGGCTGCGGCGCACAGCTTCGCGAGCGCGGCCGCCTCGCGCCGGCGAAACTCCGGCAGATCGCGGGCGACCAGCTTCGCGACCGGCTCGCCTCCGGGATCCATCGAGGCGACGGCATCGTCGAGATCGACGAACCAGCGCCCGGTCGTCGCCGCGATGTTCCGGCCAACCGACGTCTTGCCGGCGGCCATGAACCCGATGAGAAACAGCGGCGGCATCCCGACAGTGTGCCGCGGGTCAGGGCTACTGGCAGCGGAGCAGCGCGCGGTTCGTGATCTTTGGCGTGATGAACACGAGGATCTCTGTGCGGTCGTCGTTCTCGCGACGGTTCTTGAAGAACCAGCCGAGCACCGGGATGTCCGCGAAGAACGGGACCTTCTTGTACGCGAGACCGGAGTTGCGGGTGTAGATGCCGCCGAGCACCGAGGTCTCGCCGTCGCTGACGAGCATCGAGGTCTTGGCTTCCTTGCGCAGGATCGACGGATCGCCTCGAGCGCCGACGTTGACGAAGTCGGGCTCGTTCTTGGTGACCGTCAGCGCCATCGCGATCGCGCAGTCACGCTGCGAGACGTACGGCGTGACCTCGAGCGAGAGGTCGGCCTGGACGAACTGGGTCTGGGTGCCGGCCGCGGAGATGACCGAGATCGGGATCGAGACGCCCTGGCTGATCTTCGCCTGCTTGTTGTTGAGCACGGTGATCTTCGGCGCCGAGATGATCCGGATCGTGCCGGTGTCCTCGAGGGCAGACAAACGTAGATTTATGTTGAAGTTGCCGCCGAGCGAGCCGAGCGACAGGCCGATCGCGCCACCCTCGCCGCTGCCGGTCGCCGCGGGCATGTTGACCGCGAAGTCCGACGGCTGCGCGACGCCGGTCGCGACGGTCTGCGCGTCGGAGTTGGCGCCGAGCAGGCTGACCGACGACGGGAAGATCAGGCCGGTCGCGTTGCCGCCACTCGCGCTGGCGCGGGCACCGCCGCCCCACTGGATGCCGAACTGGCGGACGAACGTCGAGCGCGCCTCGACGATGCGAGCCTCGATCGAGATCTGCGGGGTCTGGGTGTCGAGCTGCAGCGCGAGCAGGCGCATCTGCTCGCGGTTGCCGGCGACGTCGTTGATGATCAGCGCGTTGGTGCGCGGGTCGGTCTCGATGCGGCCCTTGGGCGACAGCATCGGCTCGAGCTTGGAGCGCAGCTCGTCGGCGCTCGCGTAGTTGAGCGGCACGACCTCGGGGCGCGGGGTCTCGGACTTGACCATCGCCTCGCGGCGCGCGGCCTCGGCCTCGTCCTCGGCATCGAGCTCCTTGCGGGGTGCGATCCTGAATAGATTTCCGTCGCGGCGGTACCACAGGCCGTGCGAGGCGAGGATCACCTCGAGCGCCTGGTCCCACGGCACCCGCTTGAGGCGCACGGTGACCTTCGCGTCGATGTTGTCGGGGACGACGATGTTGACGCGGCCGGTGTCCGCGATGATGCGGAGCAGGTCGTGGATCGGCGCATCCTTGAAGTCGAAGTCGACGGTGGCGCCGCGGTAGATCCGGCGGCGATTGCCACCCGCGGGGACCTGCGAGACCGACTGCTGGGCGACCGGTGTCGAGGTCGCGCCGAAACCGCTGACGACCGGCGACGGCACATGCTGGGTGCGCGCGGTGCGCTTGTCGGCCGCCACGAAGCGCCAGCGGACGCTGCCACTGGCGTCGCGATCGAACGCCGGGGTCACCGGCTGCGCGAGCTCCGCGATCAGGCGGACGCGATTCGGCGTACGGCGATCGCGGAACGACGAGACGGCACGGACCGGGCTGCCGAACTTGGTGACGTCGAGCTTGCGCTCGAGCTTCGCCCCGAGATCTGCGTTGTCGATGATGAGCTCCGCGTGGGTCGCGGTGACCTCGCCGACGGTGACGGTCGCGTTGCCGGCCATCGCGATGTCGACCTGGCCCGAGCCGTCGGTGCCGTGAAACCGGATGTCGTTGACCTTCGCGTTCGGGGTCGTGGGGCGCGCCGCGGCGACGACGATCGGCGGCGAGGTAGTCGCGACCGGGTTCGCCGCGATCTGCGTGCGCTGGGTCTTGATGCGCGCGAGCTCCTGCTCCTCGACCACACGCTGCTCGGCGAGCCGGGCGCGGCGGGTCTCCTCGCGGGTCGCGGCGTCACGCGCCTGGGCCGCGGCGGTCTCGAGGCGGGTGGCCTCGGCCTGCTGGGCCGCGACCGCCTTGCGGCGATCGGCGAGCTCGGTCTCGGCGGCGCTGCGCTCGCGGGCGAGTCGCGCGGCGGCCGTGCGGGCCTGCGCGAGCTCGTCGTCGGATGCCTTGCGGGACTGGGCCGCGGCGATCTCGGCCTTCGCCTTCGCCTCGGCTTTGCTGCGGGTCTCGAGCTCGACGGCGGCGCGCTCGGCGGCGAGCCGGCGCGTGGTCAGCTCGTCGATCGAGGCCTCGGCTTGGCGGCGCTTGTCGCTCGCGCTGCGCGTCGCAGCCTCGGCGATCGCGCGCTGGCGGTCCGCAGCGTCGGCGGCGGTCTTCGCTTCCCGCGCGGCGGCCTCGGCGCTCTTGCGCTGGAGCTCGGCCGCGATCCGTGACTGCTCGGCCTCGCCGCGCTTGTGGCTCGCGGCGATCGCGGCCCGCTCGGCCTCGGTCCGCTTCGCGGCGGCCTGGGCCGCGGCGGTCTCGGCTTCGGTGCGGCGGCGCGCGGCGTCGGTCGCGGCGGCCTCGGCCTCGCCACGCTTGCGTGCCGCTGCGCTCGCGGCGGATTCGGCGGCAGTCCGCTGGTGCTCGACGGCGGCCAGCATCATGCGGGTCTGATCGAGCTGCTTCTTCGCGCCGGCCGCGGCGGTCTCGGCGGCGAGCTTGCGGGCCTCGGCCTCTTCCATCGCGCGGCGGGCATGGGCGAGCCGCTCCTCGGCGGCCTTCGCCTCGGCGGACAGCGCCGGCGTCGCGGACTTGCTCGCGGCAGCGCGCTGCGCGGCAGCCTTCGCGGCGGCCTCGGCGAGCGCGCGCTCCTTGATCGCGCGGGCCGCTTCGGCACGGGCTGCTTCCTCGCGAGCCTGCGCGCTCGCACTCGCCGCGCGCGCCTTGTCCTCGAGCGCCTGCACGGCGTGTGACTTCTTGTCGAGCGACGCGAGCTGATGCTTCGCATCGCGGAGCAGCTTGTCGGCGTCGGTCCGCGCGAGATCGGCACGCTTGCGGTCGGTCGCGGCTGCCGTCTTCGCGGCATCGGCCTCGGCGCGGGCGCGGGCGGCCTCGGCCTTCGCGGCCTCTGCCTCGCTGCGGATCCGTGCGATCGAGTCCTTCGCCTGCGCCGCCTCGCTGCG
>JBKJUF010000538.1:0-6612 GCA_046590445.1 Kofleriaceae bacterium | reverse complement strand
GCCTCGACGACTGCCGGCGCCTTGACCTCGGTCCACGTGCCGGCGGCAGCGGTAGTAGTGGATGCCCCAGTGGCGAGCCCGCCTGCCGCGTCGCAGGAGCCCGCAGCGTCGTCGCAGGAGCCCGCAGCGTCGCAGGAGCCCGGCCCGCGCGGGGAGGCGTGAGCACATGAGCACCGACGGCTTTGGTGGCGCCGCGCTCGTCGCGCTCGTCGCGATCGTGCCGCTCGTCGTGCTGATGCTGACGAGCTTCGTCAAGATCTCGGTCGTGCTCGCGTTGCTGCGCAACGCGCTCGGCGCACCGGATGCGTTCTCGGGGCTCGTCGTGCTCGGGCTCTCGCTCGTGCTGACGTTCTTCGTGATGGCGCCGGTCGGTGTCGACATGCTGCGCGCCGCGGGCACGACGACCACGCCGGCGCCGAGCGGGGCGCAACCGGCACCCGCGACACCAGCCCCGGCCGGAGACCTTCCCGCGGGAACGCCGGTCTCACCGCCGACCGGAAACGTTCCCGCGGGAACGCCCGCCACACCAGCGCCGACCGGAACGCCGGCGACACCGGCGCCGACCGGAAACGTTCCCGCGGGAACGTCTGTGACACCGCCGACCGGAAACGTTGCCGCGAAAACGCCGGTCACACCGCCGACCGGAAACGTTCCCGCGAAAACGCCGGTCACACCGCCGACCGGAAACGTTCCCGCGGGAACGGCTGTCACACCGCCGACCGCGCCGCTCGACCTCGACGCCGCGATCCGGCAGATCGTGCCGGCGAAGTACCAGCCGCAGGTCGACGCGGTGAGCCGGGCGGTCGTGCCGCTGAAAGGATTCCTCGCGCGCCACGCGGATGCTCGCGAGCGCGAGACGTTCGTCGGGCTGGCCGCGCGGATGGGCCGCAACGTGTCGGGGGACGAGCTGTGGGTGCTCGCGCCGGCGTTCTTGGCGACCGAGCTGCGTGAGGCGTTCGCGATCGCGGTGTTGCTGTTCCTGCCGTTCCTCGTGCTCGATCTCGTGGTCGGGCTCGGGCTCGCGGCGCTCGGGCTGACGACGACGCAGCCGCAGACCGTCGCGTTGCCGCTGAAGCTCTTGCTGTTCGTCGCGGTCGACGGGTGGCGCCTGCTGATCGACAGCTTGCTGCGAGGCTACGTGTGACGGCGAGTCTCGTCGCGTTCATGCGCGAGGGCCTGCTGCTCGCGCTGCTGCTCGCGGCGCCGCTGCTGGTCGCCGCGCTGATCGCGGGCGTGTTGACCGGGCTGGTCGCGGCGTTCACGCAGATCCAGGATCCGGCGGTCGGGCTCGTGCCCCGGGTGGCAGCGGTCGGCATCGCGATCGTCGTGTTCGCGCCGTCGATCGCACGGCAGCTCGGCGCGTTCGCCGCGCAGCTGTGGCCGCTGATCGCCGCGGCGGGCGGCGGCGGCTAAGCGACCGGCGATGATGACGCTCGTGCTCGCGTTGCGCGGCATCGCTGCGATCGGCGTGCTGACGACGCTGGCCGGTGGGATCCCGCGCATCGTCCAGGCCGGGCTCGCGATCACGATCGGACTGTGGTCGGCGCTGATCGTCGAGGCACCACCGCTGCCGGACGACGCGGCAGGCCTGCTACTCGTCGCGGTGCGTGAGCTCGTGATCGGCGCCAGCCTCGGCCTGGTGGCGGTGCTGCCGCTGCTGATCGCATCGACCGCGGGGCGGCTCGTCGACGCGGCGGGCACCGGACGCGGTGTGTATCGCGGCCTGTTCGGCGTGCTGGCCGCGGCGGTGTTCGTAGGCATCGATGGCCACGTCGCGACCATCACGGCCATCGCCGAGAGCTTCCGCGATGTCCCGGCGATCGCGCAGCCCGGCGTGCTCGCCGCGATCGCCGCGCTGATCGGCTCGGCGGTCCGGCTCGCGGTGCCATGGCTGGTCACCGCCGCGGTCGTCGAGATCGCGCTCGGCGTCTCACTGCGGCTCGCCGGTCGAGCGGGCGTGCATGCACCGGGTGCGGCCGCGGTCCCGGCGGCGCTCGTGGTGATGACCGCGGCGCTCGTCGGCACGCTGGCCATCGCGATCGCCGCGATCGTGCGCGGCACTCTCTGATCACGGAGACCGGGCGCACCGGCCGATGCGATGCGATGCGATGCGATGCGAGCGATGCGATGCGATGCGATGCGATGCGAGCGATGCGATGCGATGCGATGCGATGCGATGCGATGCGATGCGATGCGATGCGATGCGATGCGATGCGATGCGATGCGATGCGGCCGCGACTGGCCGATGCGATGCGGGCGCCGGCCGATGCGACGCGATGTGGCCGCCTGCGGCGATCAGCTGCGGCGCAGTGCGGCCACGATCTCCGCGAGCCGTGGCCAGTGGCGCTCGGCGATCGGGCCATCGCCGGCGTGGTCGCGCGCGAGCGCGGCGGCGAGCACCGGGTCGCGATGCGCGGCGATCCGGTGACGACGCGCGAGGCCGAGGAGCTGGGTGGCGCGCGCGCCATGGCCGGCGGCGGTCCGCACCGGCACGGGCCGCCGGACGGCGTGCCAGGCGATCGCGACGGCGACATCGTCGCCGAGGACGAGCACCGTCGAGCCGGCGACCGCGGTGGCGAGGTCAGTACCGCCCCGTGCGAGCCGGCCGCGATAGCTGCGCCACCGCGGATCGGCCCCGGCGAGCCGGTCATCTTCGCGCTTGTCCTGCGCGGACATCTGCAGCGCGCCGGCGACCTCGCGGTGCCGGAGCAGCGCATCGCCGATGCCGATCGTGACCCACGCGATCGCGACGGCGGCGAGCGCGCTCGCGACGAGGCTGGTCGCGCCGACCAGCAGGGCAGAGAAGGTAGGGGCAGAGAAGGTAGAGGCAGAGAAGGTAGAGGTAGGGAGGGTAGCGATCGATGGCAGCCGCGCGAGGCGCGGCGCGACGAACCACAACCAGCCGAGGACGAGCGCGCCGATCGTGACCGCCGCGAGCAGCTCGAACGCCGCGCTCCGCACCCGCGCACCGGCGCCGCGATCGGGAGCTGGCGCGCCGGCGAGCGCTCGGCGGGGCAACCAGACCGCGCGGGTCTGCGCGAGATGTGCGATCACGGCGGCGATCGCGGCGGCGCCGATCACCGGCAACGCGAGCTCGAGCACGGCGTGCGCGAGCATGCCCGGGGCGAGCGTGGCGTCACCGCGGGACGCGGTTTCGATCCAGCGACCGAGGCGCGCGGAGCTGGCCGCAGCGAGCCCCCACGCTGCGACGAGCACAGCTGCACACGCGACCCCACCGACGACGATCGGGCTCGCGGCATGCACACCCGCGCGGCGTGCGAGCGCCCTGCGACGCGGCGACGGCGGGAACGGGCGGTGCTCGGTCATGTCCGACGGCGATGGTAAGGTGGCCGCCAGATGACCGCTCCGCGCAAGGTTCGAAAAGCAGTGATCCCGGCGGCGGGGCTTGGCACGCGGTTTCTTCCGGCGACCAAGGCGGTGCCGAAGGAGATGCTGCCGATCGTCGACGTCCCGACGATCCAGCTCGTGATCGAGGAGGCCGTCCGCGCCGGCATCACCGACATCATCGTGGTCAATGGCCGCCACAAGGGCGCGATCGAGGATCACTTCGATCACGCGTACGAGCTCGAGCACACGCTGCGCGAGCGCGGCAACGCGAAGCTCGCCGACGAGATGGCGGCGATCGCGACGATGGCGCGCCTACACTCGGTGCGCCAGAAGCAGCCGCTCGGCCTCGGCCACGCGGTGTTGTGTGCGCGCGAGGCGGTCGGTGGCGAGGCCGCGGCGGTGCTGCTCGGCGACGATCTCGTCGACAACGATCGCGATCCCGCGATCGCGCAGCTCGCGCGCGTCTACGAGGAGACCGGCGCCGGCGCGGTGATGGTGATGGAGGTCCCCGCGGGCAAGGAGCACATGTACGGCATCGTCGCGGGCGACATGGTGACAACCGGGGCCGGCGCCGGCCGCATGCGGATCCGCGAGATGGTCGAGAAGCCGAAGTCGGGCACGGCGCCGAGTCGGTGGGCGATCGTCGGCCGCTACGTGTTGCCGCCTTCGATCTGGGGCCACCTCGAGAACACCAGGCCGGGTGCCGGCGGCGAGATCCAGCTGACCGATGGGCTCTACGAGCTCGCGCAGTCGGCCGAGGGCCTCTACGGCGTCGTCGTCGAGGGCGTGCGTCACGATGCCGGCGACAAGCTCGGATACCTGCGCGCGAACCTCGCCTATGCGCTCAAGCGGCCGGCTCTCCGCGACGCGGTGCTCGAGCTGTGCCGCGAGATGCTCGCGACGGCCGGCGCGAAGTGAGGCGGCGCGTTGGCTCGTCGCGGAGTCGACGCGCCCACGTGCAGGTCGGGTCGGTCGTGCCGCCTATGGCGATGGGGCAGGGCATCCGGTGACCGACCACTTCACCGAGGTCGCGGTGACCTTGCCGGTCGCCGGCTGCTATCACTATCGCGTGCCGGCGCACCTTGCCGCGCGAGCGCAAGTCGGCGCGCGCGTGCTCGTCCGCTTCGGATCGCGCAAGGTGACCGGCGTCGTCATCCGCAGCGGAGCCGGCGCGGTGCCGCCCGACGGCGTGACGCCGATCGATCTGACCGAGGTGCTCGACGGTGACGTCCCGGCGCTGACCCCGGATCTCGTCGAGCTGTGCCTGTGGGTCGCCGACTACTACGAGGCGCCGCCCGGCGAGGTGATGCGCGCGGCCTTGCCGGCGGGCAGCGGGATCGCCGCGCGTGCCGTGATCGCGCTGACCGACGAGGGGCGAGCCGTGGCCGATGGCGCGGGCTCCGCGTTGCCCGCGAAGCAGCGCGTGGTGCTCGCGAAGCTCGTGGGCGGCAGTGTGCCGGTCGCCGGGATGCCGGCCGCGATGCGCCATGTCGTCGACGCGCTCGTCAACCAAGGGCTCGCGGAGCGCCGCGATCAGCGCGCGAAGGCCCGCGCGAAGCTCAAGACAGAGCGCGTCGCGTCGCTGCGCGGGACCCTCGACGAAGCGCGCGAGCGCGTCAAGCGCGCGAAGAAGCAGCTCTCGGTGATCGAGGAGCTTGCGAGCGGACGCGCGGTCGCGCTGAGCGTCCTCGAGCTGCGCGTACCCGGCGCGAAGGTCGCGCTGCGCGAGCTCGAGAAGGCCGGCCTCGTCGCGGTGACCGACCGCGAGCTCGCGCTCGGCGCGGTGGCGACCGGTGCGGACATGCCGGTCTCCGCGCCGCCCGTGCTGACCGCCGAGCAGGCGGTCGCGGTCACCGAGATCACGACGGCGCTCTTCGGCTCGTCGCCATCACCCCCCGCGAGCGTCACGGCTGTCACGAGCAGCGAGGCACCTCCGGTCGCGACCAAGCTCCGGCCGTTCCTGCTCCACGGCGTGACCGGCAGCGGCAAGACCGAGGTCTACCTCCGGGTGATCGCCGAAGCGCTCGAGGCGAAGCGCACCGCGCTCGTGCTCGTCCCCGAGATCTCGCTGACCCCGCAGCTCGCGGCGCGCTTTCGCGCGCGATTCGGCGACCTCGTCGCGATCCTGCATTCCGGGCTGTCGGAGCAGGCGCGGCTCGGCGAGTGGTCGCGGCTGCGGCGCGGCGACGCGACGATCGCGGTCGGTGCACGGTCGGCGGTGTTCGCGCCGCTCGCGTCGCTCGGCGTGATCGTCGTCGACGAGGAGCACGATGGCTCGTTCAAGCAGGACGAGGGCGTGCGGTATCACGCGCGGGACGTCGCGCTGGTCCGCGCGCAACGCGCCGGTGCGGTCTGCGTCCTCGGGTCGGCGACGCCGAGCCTCGAGTCAGCCGCGCACGCCGAGCGTGGTGCGTACCGCAAGCTCGCGCTGACCGTGCGGCCGACCGCGCGGCCGATGCCGATCGTCGAGATCATCGATCTGCGTACGTACATCCCCGACGACGAGGCGATGCTGTCGGCGCCGCTGCGTACCGCGATCGGCGAGACCCTCGCGACCGGCGATCAGACGATCCTGTTTCTCAATCGCCGCGGGTTCGCGACGTTCGTGCTGTGCAAGGCGTGCGGACATTCGTTCCGATGTCCGAACTGCTCCGTCTCCCTGACCTATCACCGCCACAACGATCGGCTGACCTGTCACTACTGTGCGTTCTCGGCGCGCGTGCCCGAGACCTGCCCGAGCTGCAAGAGTCCTGCGATCGATCGCACGGGCCTGGGCACGGAGAAGGTCGCGGAGGGGGTCGCCGCGGCGTTCCCCGGTGCGCGCGTGATCCGGCTCGATCGCGATGTTGCGAGCGGCTCGAAGATCGAGGCCGTGCTGTCCAAGGTCGCGCGGCGCGAGGTCGACGTCCTGGTCGGAACCCAGATGGTCACCAAGGGCCACGACTTCCCGGGGGTGACGCTGGTCGGGGTCATGTGCGCGGACACCGGACTCAACATCCCCGACTTCCGGGCCTCCGAGCGGACGTTCCAGCTGCTCGCGCAGGTCGCCGGGCGGGCTGGTCGCGGTGATCGGCCCGGACGCGTGCTGATCCAGACGTACCGGCCGACCGCTCCCGCGGTCACGGCAGCCGCGGCACACGACTACGAGAAGTTCTTCGAGGCCGAATTCGAGGAGCGGCGCGACCTCGGCTTACCTCCCCACGGCCGGATGATCGCGGTCCGGCTCGACGGAAAGAACGAGCACGAGGTCGCCGGAACCGCGCA
>JBKJUF010000311.1:0-8294 GCA_046590445.1 Kofleriaceae bacterium | reverse complement strand
CGAAAACAGCCAGCGCCCCCTGGTGCCGGACACCAGCTGGTCCGGCGCGAATCCGACCTCGACAGAGCCGGTAGCATGTCCCTGGGGGTCGAGTAGCCGGACCGTACCGCGGTTGCTCGCGGTCGCGATCCGCGCGCCGTCACTGCTCGACGCTACACGCATCACGATGTCTGGCGTATCGACGCGCGTCTGATCGATGACGAGCTGTCCATCGCCGCCCGCGGCGACGAGGTGCGTCGGCGCGACGAGCGCGGCGGACAAGACGTCATGCTGACCCGTGATCGCGTCGTGACCTTCGAGCGACTTCGCGTTCCACACACGTGACGTGTTGTCCCGTGCTTGCGTGAGCAAGCGCAGGCCATCGGGCGAGACGTCGAGGCGGTTGATTCCGCCTTCGTGGCCATGCGTGATCGCATGCCGCATCGCGCGGGCGACGTTCCACTGCCGCACGGACCCGTCGAAGCTCGCGCTCTCGAGGTGGTCCGCGACATCCCACCGCAGCGCACTGATCCGCGTGCCGTGGCCGTCGAGCGACGCGAGCTGGGTCGCGCTCTCGACATCCCAGATCCTGATCGTGCCGTCATCGGCGCCGCTCGCGACGCGATGTCCGTCCGGCGAGATCGCGACGGCGCGGAGTGGTCCGCGGTTGGCGGCGAGTACTGCGAGGGCTTCCCCGGTCGCGAGGTTCCACAGACGCACGGTGCCGTCATAGCTCGCAGACGCGACAAAGGTCGCCGCCTCGTCGATCCCGATCGAATGAGTGATGTTGAGGTGACCGACCATCGTGTGCTCGAGCTCGCCGCTCGCGGTGTTGCAGATGCGCACGGTGCCTTCGAGACTCCCGAACACGATCCGGTCGCCCGCGGGCGTGAACGTCGGCATGAACAGGCGACGCGAGGGGGTCTTACAAGTGGCGATCAGCTTCGTCGTGTCAGCGTCCCAAATCTTCAGCTCGCCACCGGAGACGGTCGCCACTTGCTTGCCCCCGCGATCGAACACGCCAGACGAGATCGGTGCATCGTGGCGCAACTCGCCGCGCGAGACACCCTCGCTGGTCCACAGTCGTGCTGTCGGTCCGGCATAGGTCACGAGCAGGTTCCCTCGAGCGGTGGCGCCCGAAAGATTCGCGAACGCCTCGTGGGCGTGGTCGACGCGCCAACGCTGCTCGCCGGTGGCCGTGGTGAACACGACACTGCCGTCGCCCGAGAGGGAAATCATGTCGCCGCCGACCGGGAATCCACCGGTCGCGCTCAGTGTGGCGTGCGCGCGACCGGTCCGACGATCCCACAATCTCGTGACGCCGTCGTGGACCGTGACGATCGCGCGATCGCTCCAGTAGGCGCTCTCGATCGGTTCAGGATCGTGCAGGACGATCCGGTCGAGGGAGTCGACGGAAGCCGCCGCCGCCGCGACGAGAAGATCGTGCATGTCGCCGCCCTCGCCGAGCCGCGCGGCCTCCGCGAGGTAGAGAAGCGCGCGCGTATTCTCGCCGGAGATCGCCGCGAGCCGACCGCGCTCTTCGAAACCGGCGGCGACACGACGCACCGCATCGGCGCGCTGCGCGGAGATCCGATGACTCGCCACCGCGAGCACCGCGACGGTGCATGACAACACCGCGATCGCCGTGCTCACGACCACGAACTTGCGTCGCCGCGAGCGCCGCGCGAGCCGCTCGCTGCCTTGCACGAAAGCTTCTTCGATGGGTGTGAGCCCGGGCGCATCGCCCCGACGCCAGCGGCGGAGCTCGTCGAGCGTCTCGCCTTGCCAGAGCAGACCGTCGGGCTGATCGCGCTCTTGCCAGTACCGCGCCGCGCCAACGAGCTGCTCGTGCAGCTTTGCACCCGACGCATCCTCCTGGCGCCACGCCTCGAGACGTGGCCACGTGCGCGTCAACGCTTCGTGAATGATCTCGACGCGCTCGCCCGCGTCGTGGTCGTGCGAGACGATGAGGCGCGCCGCGAGCAAGCGCTCGACGATCGACTCGGCTGCAGCCCCGCCGCCGAGCGCAGCGACGAGCTCGGCGCGACCGTGGACGATGCGTGCACCCTCTGCGGTCAGCAGCCGACGGAACGCGAGCCGCACGAGCCTGCGGTCGACGACGGCCATGCCATCGACCACGCCGTCGGCGTGCTGGACGAGCGCACCCGCCACGCCGCCGATCTGCTGGTACGCCTGCGTCGTGATGCGCTTGAAGTGACGGTCGCGGCGCTCCCATAGCTCGGCCGCGGCGAACGAGAGCAGCGGCAACGCGCTTACGCGATCGACGACCTCGTCGATCATCCGCGATGCGAGCGCCGGATCCTCCAGGTCATATCCGCGACGCTTTGCGGGCTCGATGACGATCCGTTCGAGCGCCTCGCGATCAGGAGTGGCGAGGATCTGCACGTGCCGAGTGACCACGCCGCGCCAGGGGACAAGCTCGTCGAGCCGGCACAAGAAGTCGTCGCGCACGCCGAGCACCACACGCGCGTGAGGGCTCGTGGCCAACCGGCGTACCGCCTCGGCGAACGCGGTGCGCGCCGATTCGTCCGTGCCTTGCGTGAACAGCTCCTCGGCCTGGTCGACGACGAGCACGAACATTCCGCGCTCGCGCTCCGCACGTGCGATCAGCTGCGTTCCGAGATCGACCGCCGGGTCCGGATCGACGCGTGCGCCGTCGCGGTACGGCGTAGTCTCGACGTGCTCGCAGGTCGCGGACAGCGTGCCGATCGGATCGGCACCGGGGCGAATGATGACGGTGTGCCACGTCAGCGGCAGCGCCGGGACTACACCGGCCGCAAGGAACGAGCTCTTGCCGGCGCCCGAAGGGCCGACGACGGCGACGATCGGCTGAGCGCGGAGGCGATTGACGAGCTCGCCGACTTCCCGCTCGCGGCCGACGAACGAGCGCGCGTCGTCCGCCGTGAATGCCGCGAGGCCGGGATAAGGAGAGCGTCCGTCGGAAGCAGCATGCTCGGGACCCGCACCGGCTTCGAACAGGTGCTCGGCGAGCCAAGACCAGATCGCGAGCTCGTCGCGTTCGTAGCCGCGCGGGAACGTGCAAAACAGCGCGGCACCGGTCCGCGACGGCCCACTGAACAGGAACATCTCCTCGACTTCGCCGGTCATCGGCGCCGCGATCATCACCAGCGGAGACAACAGCACCGCGCGACCACCGTCGGCATCGAGGAGCACGACGCGATGCGCTTCCGATGGGCCCCGGCGCACGATGCGATCACCTGCTCGCGCGCCGACCCACAGCTCGATGCCACCCGGCACTTCACGCCCCACCTCGTAGTCGAGCAGCCACGAAAGCGCTTCGAGGACGTGTTCGAGCGCGGCGAGGTCTCGCGTCGCACGGGCACGATCCCCGAGGTCGCCATCGACGATCGAAGCGTCACCAGTGACGAGGCGGCGGAGCGCGGCGACGGCGCCCGCTTCGGCGCACCATGTGGCGAGCTCGGGCAGCGGCCAGGTCTCGGGTTGCTGCGCGGCAGGGCGAGTGAGAGCCACGGCGAGATCCAGCCAGTCCTCGTCACGCGGGGCGCGGCGGCGTAGCTCGCGGAGCGCGTCCGTTATCGAGTGCGCGTCGACGCGACCGTGCTTCGAGCGGCACGCGATCGCGATGACCCCGAGCCACCGCGCGATCACACGTGCGACGATCACGACCTGTTCGACGATCCGTTGCGGCGACCGCGTCGCGACGAGTACGGAGACCGTCTCGGCGATCGGCTGTGGCGCGTCCTCGGTCCACGCGGTGCGCACATCGGCGCGCAGCTGCGCCAGCTGGACATCCGCGTCGACACTCCATCCGCTGGCCGCGCGCAAGGCCACCGCGAAGCCTTCGGCGTTGGTAAAACGCTCCTGCGGGTCCTTCGCGGCTGCACGCGCGAGCACCGCGTAGATCGCGTCGGAGAGGCGATCCGACCGCGGCAGGGGGAGGTCGAGGTGCTGCTCGGCGAGCGCTGCGAGGCTCGCGCCGTTACATGCGCGAGCTCCGGTCAAGGCTTCGTACGCGAGGAGCGCCAGCGCATACTGATCGGTCCACGGACCGACGCTGTTCGGATCGACCCACTGTTCGGGAGCCATGTACGGCGGCGAACCGAGGATCTGACCGGCCTGCGTGAGGCTCGCGGCTGAATTCGTGAGCGCCGGACGCGTGCTCGCCGTTTGCGAGACGTCGGGCTGCAACGTTCGATCGAGCCCAGAAACGGGCTCGGCGGCCAGCGCAAACGGCGACATCGTCGAACGCGTCACGAGAACCGCCGCAACGTCGCCAACGTCGGTGCTGACGAGCTGCTTCGCGATCCCGAAGTCGAGCAGCTTCGGCATGAGCCGCCCGCTTTGGGAGGCCACCATCACGTTCGCAGGCTTGATGTCGCGATGGACGATACCTTGTTCGTGCGCGAGCTGAACGGCTTCGCAGAGCCGTTCCATCATTGGCACGACGCGATCGATCGGCAGCGGTCCGGACGATGCGATCAACGCATCGAGCGACGTGCCCTTGACGAGCTCCATCGCGATCCACAACGTGCCGTCCGCTTCGGCGCCAAACGCGTAGATATGGGCGGCGCAGGGATGGTCGAGCTTCGACGCGAGCTTGGCTTCGAGCACGAAGCGCTCGATCGCATCGGGGCGACCTGCCAACGATCGGCGCATTACCTTGACGACGGCGCGGCGGCCCAGTGCTCGCTGCTCGGCGAGGTACACGGTCCCGAAACCGCCCTCGCCGATCTTTTGCTGTAGCTCGAAGTCGCCGAGCACAGCGCCGATCGTCGCATCGGCCAGCATCATCGGGGCATCATCAACCGATCGTACAGAAGCGCGCATGAGCCGTTGCAGCTACAAGATGCGCGCCGGAGAAACTCAACGGTTACCGCACGTGGCGCACGAGCAGGACGGGCGCTGGGTATCGTTCGCGTCGGTCTCCCCGCCCGGGTCGCCTCCAAGGCCACCAGCGGCGCGCTGCAAGTCATCGGGCGCGAGTGGACGAATGGTTTCCGTCTTGAGCTTCAGCTTGTCGAGCTTGGTGGTTTTCTTCATGCGATCCTTTTTGGATGGGTGTCGGGACCGAATGATCGTGAGCACCGTCTGTGCCACGCGCCCCAACGCGAAGACACCATCGTAAAGGTACGATCAGTGCCTCGTCAACGCGTACTCGGGCTCACGGTTTTTCGTGTGATTGATAACTTCAGAGCGTAACGCGTAACAGTGTTACGCTTTTCGATACGACGCGAGCGATGTCGTACCCCTGGATCCATCTGTGGCTTTGCCATCTGTGGATTGCTCGAGTGCATGGTCGCCTTCGTTCGCGGCTTCCACAGGCATGGTGGGTGCGCTGTACGAGCACCGACACGCACCGGGTCCCGAAGCTTGCGAGCTGCACCGACAACCGACCAGACGCGCGTACAGGTCGGAACGAAACTCCTGGGCAGCCGCGATCCTCGCCGTGCACGCCGCGCCAGCGTCGCGGAGTCACTCAGTCGACGGTGGGTGGCACAGGCTCCGCGCCGTCGTGGAGGCGGCGGTAGAGCGAGCGGCGATCGATCCCGAGGATGCGCGCGGCGTCGGTCTTGTTGTTGCCGGTCGCGACGAGGACCTGACGGACATAGCGGCGCTCGATCTCGTCGAGCGTGATCAGCTCGTCGGGGATGCCCGTGGCGGTCACCGTCTCGGGCTCGCGGTACTCGCGGATCTTCGTCGGTAGCTCGTCAACCGTGATCCGGTTGAGGATCCCGAGCGCCATCGCGCGCTCGACGCAGTTCTGCAGCTCGCGCACGTTGCCTGGCCAGTCGTAGGCGACCATCTTGCGTGCCGCGTCCTCGGTGACCGTCGCGATCGGCTTGCCAGTGCGCGTCGCGATCTTGTGGATGAAGTGCGTGGTCAGCGTCAGCAGATCGCCGGGCCGTGCGCGCAGTGGCGGCACCGCCACCTGGACGACGTTGATCCGGTAGAACAGGTCCTGACGGAAGCGCTTCTCCTCGACGGCGGTCTCGAGATCGCGGTTCGTCGCGGTGATCAGCCGCGCGCCGAACGCGACCTCGACGTCCCCGCCGACCGGACGCAGCTTGCGCTCCTGCAGCGCGCGCAGCAGCTTGACCTGCATCTCGAGCGGCATCTCGCCGATCTCGTCGAGGAACAGCGTCCCGTCGCCGGCTTGAACGAACAATCCCGGGCGCGTCTGACGGGCGTCGGTGAAGGCGCCGCGGACGTGGCCGAACAGCTCGCTCTCGAGGAGCGCGGGCGGCAGTGCCGCGCAGTTGATCGCGACGAATGGATGGTGTCGGCGCTCCGACAGATCGTGGATCGCGCGGGCTACCAGCTCCTTGCCGGTACCGCTCTCGCCGGTGATCAGGACCGGCGCGGTGCTGTCCGCGACCTTGCGGACGAGCGACGTGACCTCGCGGATCGCGGGACTGTCGCCGACGATCGTGTCGATCGGCTGCGCCGCGGCCACGGCGATCCGGAGCCGGCCGACCTCGCGGCGCAGGCTCTGATACGCGACGGCCCGCTCGATCGCGACCTCGAGCGTCGCCAGCGTGACCGGCTTGCTGAGAAAGTCGTAGGCGCCGGCGCGGATCGCTTCGACGGCGGTCTCGAGGCTGCCCTGCGAGGTCACGACGATGCCGAGCACCTCGGACTGCCGCTCGCGAAGCCGCGACACGAGCTCGAGGCCCGAGACCTCGCGGAGGTGGACGTGCGCGACGACGATGTCGACGGGGGTCCGCTCGAGGAACGCCAGCGCGTCCTTCGCGGAGTGGACCGCTTCTGCCGCATAGCTGCGCCGCCGCAGGCCATCGCGCACGAGCTCCGCAAAGTCAGGGTCGTGATCGACGACAAGGATCGAGGTCAAGGGACCGTTCTACGCCGCCCGGATGACACCGTCCATGGCTAACAATGCGTGATCAATGGAATCCCGAGGTTAGCGCGGCCCGGAACGCGTGCCGTGAGCTTTCGCCAAAACTCGCCGTCCTGATCGAGAGCAACCAGTTACTAATGATGAGGTAATCGATGCTGGACGAGGACGAGGTCGAAACGCTCGTGGTGGCGGCGGCGGCGCGGGACGAGGCCGCGTGGCAGCGACTGTGGGCGACCATCGAGCCGCCGCTGTCGCGCATCATCGCGCAGCCGCGGTTTCTCGGCCGGCTCGGCCAGCGCGAGGACGATCGCCGCAACATCGTGGTCGCCGTCATGGGCCGGCTGCGCGCCGATCAGTTCCATCGCCTGCAGCACTACCTCGAAGCGCGCCGGACGAACCCGCGCCTGCGGTTCCTGAGCTGGCTGCGCGTCGTCGCGAAGCGGGTCGGGATCGACTATCTGCGCGCGCATCCTGATTACGTGCGCCGCCACGACAAGGATGCGAGCCGGCCCGGCGTGTGGATCGATCCCAAGACGCTGCCACCCGCGAGCCAGATCTTCGGCGAGCGACCGCCGGTCACCACGCGTGGCACCGCGCACGAGCTCCTGCGCTACGCGGCCGGCGCGATCCCCGACGAGCAGCGCCGCGCGCTCGAGCTGTGGGCGCAGAGCGAGAGCTTCGAGGACATCGCGCGCGTGCTCGGGCTCGCGAACGCCGCCGAGGCCGAGCGCACGGTGCGCGCGGTGATCGAACGGCTGCGTCGCAAGTTCCGCGATCCCGACCTGGACCGCCTGTCATGAACGACTGTCCCGAGCTCGGCGCGCTGGAGGGCATCCCGCGCGCGCCCGAGCTGCGGGACCACATCTCGCGCTGCGACTCGTGCAAGCTCGTCGTCGAGGTCTTCGATGCCGCGGACGGCCGGCTCGATGTCGAGGATTGCGTCCAGTTCGACGCGCTGCTTGCCGCGCGCGCGGACGGCACGCTCGGCCGCGCCGGCCGGAACCTGCTCGACCGCCACCTCGCGAGCTGCGAGTCGTGCCGCGAGGTCGCCGCGACGCTCTCGCCGACGCAGGATGCCGACGGCGATCAGCAGGCGCTGCCGAGCGTCGATCCGGCGTCCTACGCACTCGGCCTCGAGGTCGCGCGGGGCGGCATGGGACGCATCCTCGCGGCGCGCGATCTTCGCGTCGGCCGCCCGATCGCGATCAAGGAGCTGCTCGGACGCACCCCGCAGCTCGCCGCGCGGTTCGAGCGGGAGGCTCGGGTCACCGCGCGCCTCCAGCACCCCGGCATCGTGCCGATCTACGAGATCGGCAAATGGCCGGACGGCACGCCGTTCTACTCGATGCGCATGGTCGACGGCCGGACGCTCGCCGATGCGATCAGCTCGGCGAAGTCTCCGGCTGCGCGGCTCGCCTTGCTTCCCGCGGTGATCGCGGCGACCGAGGCCGTCGCG
>JBKJUF010000032.1:0-26134 GCA_046590445.1 Kofleriaceae bacterium | reverse complement strand
TGCGACGGCGATCCGGTCACCGCCATCCGATCGAGCGTGCCGTGGCGGCCGACCTCGATCAGCCCGACCAGCACCGTCGCAGACGGCGATTTCCAGTCCGGTCGCATCGTGAGCGTCTGGATGTCCTCGATGATCTCGCCGGCCTTCCACATCGCGGGCGGATGCGCGACCTGCATGTCGGATCGATCGAGGTTCATGAAGTCGGCGGTGCCGGCCGGGCCGCGCACGAGCGCGAACACCCGCCAGTCTGGACCGATCGGCGCGAGCACCTTCCAGTAGTGCGTGATCGTGACCGGTGCCCCCGGCGCGACGCGCGTCCGATCGAGCTTGTTGCCGAGATAGGCGACCTTGCCGCCGAGCGTGACGTCGAAGCGGCGGATGTCCGCGGGCTCGCTCGCGAGCAGGTGCGCGCGGATGTAGCTGGTATCGACGTGCGCGTTCGGACCAGGGCCGTGATCGACACACCCGGCGAGCGCCACAGATCCTGCGACGCACAGCATCGCGACGACAAACCACCGCATGGCGCGATCTTTAACCGATCGAGTCCGACGCGTCCGCCGCGGCGGCGCCCCTTCGAGTGGGGAAGACGCGAGCTACCAGCGCATCAGCGTCATGCCGCTCGCGGCAGGCGCCGTGTTCGGCATCGGCGGCAGCTCGCGACCGCGCGAATTGGAGCTCGAGTCCTCACTCGCGATCGAGTAGACGACGTACGCGCTGACCGCGACGACCGCCCAGAACCACCACTTCTTGTAGACCGGCGTCGCCTTCGGCTTGTCGGCCGGATCGGGCGTCAGGCCCGCGGCCTGCGGCTGCGCCCCGGGGGTCGGCGCGGTCGGAGGCGTTCCCGCGCCGCCGCCAGCACCCGCCTGGATGCTCGCCCCCGCCTGCGGATCGGTGGTCGCCGGGCCGCCGCGGGGATCGGCCACGCCACTCGCGGCGCCGCCACGCTGGTCGCGGATCTGGTTGATGTCGATGCGCGCGACGCGATCGAGCTGCGCGTCACCCGTCGAGACGGTGGTGCCGTTGCCCGGGGTGCCCGTGGTGCCGACGCCCGCACGGACGTCGACCTCGGCGCCGACCTCTGGGCGAACGTCCGGCTGCGGCTGCGGCTCGGGCGGCCGCTTGCGCGCTTCCTCGGCACGCTTCGCATCCTCGGCCTTGCGCGCGGCCTCCTCGGCCTTGCGTGCCTTCTCGGCTTCTTTGGCCTCGGCGACGCGTCGGGCCTCCTCGACCTTCGCCGCCTCCGCCGCCTTCTTCGTCGCGATCGACTTCGCCGCTGCCTCGAGCCGCGCAATGCTGGCCTCGATCTCGGCGCGCTTGTCACTCGACGGCTGCTTGTCGAGGAACGCGCGGTAGTACTGGATCGCCGGCTCGGGATCGCCCAGCTTGTCGTAGCAGAGCGCGAGGTTGTAGTTGTTGAGGTCGGCGGGGGCGAGCTGCTGGGCTGCGGAGAACTCGCGGATCGCGCTCCGGTAGTCGTTACTCGCGTAGAACTTCACGCCGGCCTGATAGTGCGTGCGGGCCTCGGACCGTGAATCGGCCGCCACAGTGGATGTGCTGAACACCAGCGCGAGCAGCAGCACGACGTATCGGATCACAGGGAGTTGCGTGCGCATGGTGGGTTCCTCTTTCGCTCCGAGAGTCTTCCTCAAGATCGATGCCACAGTCGGTGACGAACGCCACCTGCGCTTCACAGGCTGCACTTGAGGTCGTCGGGGTTGGACGCGCAGAACTGCGCGACGCACGTCTTGCTCGTCGGATCGACGATGCGGCTCGAGCAGTTCACCTTCGGGACCGTCGTCGTCTGCCCCGGCGCGCGATCGAGCTTGATCGAGACCTTCTTCGTCTTGCCATCGACGACGAGCGTCTTGTCCTTGAAGCCCTTGGCCTTGATCACGAGCGTGCGCGGCGTACCCGGCACGATCGAGAGGTTGTCGGGGCCCTCGAAGATTCGCTTGCCGTCCTCGAACGCCTCGAAGGCGACGCCGTTCTTCGTCATCAACAAGACTGACACGGCAGCGGGCGCCTCGACACCGGCGTCGACGGCAGGAGGTGGCACGGTCGCGGACCCGGAGCCTGCCGAGCCGACATCGTTCGGGCCTGAGCCAGACGAGCCTGCCTCGCCGGCGTCGACCGCTGGCTTGTCGGAACCGGCATCGGGGACGACCGCCGAACCGCCGGCGCCCCACGTATCCGGCTTGCCGCTGTCCGAGCCGCCGGCGAGCACACTCGATCCGGCGGATCCACTGCCGTCCGTGCTCGCGATCTGCGATCCCTCGCCGGCCGCTTGCTTCTTCTTGTTGCTCATCGCGACAAACGCGGCGATCCCGCCACCCACCGCGAGCACCGCGACGATCGCGATGATCATCCCGGCCTTGCCCTTCTTCGGGACGTTGACCACCGACGCGTTCGGATCGTAGAGCCCCGATCCCGACGACGACGCAGGCACCGCGTGGCCGCCGCTCGGCTGGTGGGGCTGCGGATACGGAACGCTCGGCTGGCCATACGGTGGCGACTGGCCATGCTGACCGTGCTGTCCAGTCGGCGAATTGTGGTGGCCATGCGGCGGCCCGTGCGGCGGCGGACCGAAGCCCGGCGTCGCGGTCGAGCTCATCGGATGTGCCTGCTGCATGCCCGTCATCGGCCCTGGCGTCGCGGCCATCCGCGAGCTGACCGGGAACGCTTCCATGTAGGTGCTCATGCCGGCGCCGGCGACGCCGCGATAGATCTGCACGAGCGTCGCGACGAGCTCGTCCATCGTCGAGGGCCGCTGCGCCGGGTTCTTCTGCATGCAGCGGGTGATCACGTCGGCGAGCCCGGGCGGCAACGAGCGACCAGCCTTCGCGGCGCGCTGCGACACCGGCTCGGGGTCGGTCGTGATGTGCTGCGTGAGGATGCCCATGAACGACTCGCCCTGGAACGGCAGCGAGCCTGCGAACAGCTCGTACATGATCACGCCCATGGCGTAGATATCGGTGCGCGCGTCGACCGGATTACCGAGCGCCTGCTCGGGCGCCATGTAGAACGGCGTCCCGAAGATCGTGCCGGTGCGGGTCAGGTTGTTCTGGCCGTCGTTGCCCGAGACCTTGGCGATGCCGAAATCGAGGAGCTTCGGGACGTCCTGGTTGTTCGCGTCGAGCGTGACGAACACGTTCTCGGGCTTCATGTCGCGGTGGACGATGCCCTTCGCGTGCGCCGCGGCGAGGCCGTGCCCCGTCTGGATCATGATGTTGAGGAGCCGGTCGACAGGCTGCGGCTGCTGGATCAGATCGTTCAGGGCAGCTCCGTTGAGGAGCTCCATGCACATGTAGATCCGGCCATCGGCCATCTGGCCGAAGTCCTCGATCGCGATGATGTTGCGATGACCGATCGACGAGCTCGAGCGTGCCTCCTGACGAAACCGCTGCACGGCCTCGGCGTTCGACACGATCTCCGGACGCAGCAGCTTGATCGCGAAGCGCTTCTCGATGTGGACGTGCTCGGCCGCGAAGACCTCACCCATCCCGCCTTCACCGAGCTTGCGGATGATCTTGTAGCGACCATCGAGGACCTGGCCGACCAGGGATGGTGGTGCTGCGATGGGCAGCGAGCCCGAGGCTGGAGGTCCATCGACACTCATGGAAGGCGGATTATAACGCGTCGCGACCCCAGAAGATCCGACGGGTTGGCGGTGAGTCACGGAGTCGTGCAAACGCCAACGCCGTGCATGTTGGCCGGATCGTTCGCATTCAGGGTACAGGTCATCCCCGAAGGGCATTCTGGCAAATCCGTCCGCCCACAGGCGCTCGGAGGGAGCTCCACCGCGAGCAGCTCGCAGCGGCCCTGCACGCACTGTGGGGTCTCGGCCGGATCGCAGGTGTTGACGTTCGGGCACTGCGGCGAGCTCGAGCAGCCGAGCCCGGTGTCGTAGCTCGCGCGATCGTTCGCGTGAACCGCGGTATCGAAGCCGCCGCGGGCACACCCACAACAGTCCGCACGGGTCTGCACGCAGTCGGTGTCGGCAGTGCAGCCGCCGTCGAGAACCGGGGCGCACTCGTCGACCAGGCAGCCGGTGGTGTCGAGCGCGAAGCCATTCGCGCAGCTCTTCGTCGTCGGTTGCGGCACGCACGCGATCACGCACGCGCCGCGATCACAGGCGGCACGGACGTTCGCACAGGTCCCGTCACCGGTCGGCGGCGGACAGTTGATCTCGCCGCACGCGTCGACGAGCGAGCCTCCCCCGGCGACGGCGAACGAGGCGCAATCGCAGCACTTTGCCGCCGCGAGCGTGCAGTCGCTGTCGACCGAGCAGCCGCGGTTTGGATCCGGCGAGCCACCATCCTCGACGGCGGTGCCGGCGAGGTCACCCTTCGACTGCAGGCAGCTGCTGGCCGTGCCGAGCACGAGGAGGAGCCCGAGATGGAGCGAGCCAGCGAACGCTGAAGAGCGGGAAACCAAGAGCCGCATCGCGGACGCCATCTGAGCACGCCGCGTGCCGGATTGTAACTGCGGGAGATCCGGTGGTTGCGCCTCGAAAAACTGAGACGCTCCGGACGTTCACCGTCGATGATCAGACCGATCTCGTAGCGTCCGCTTGCCGATGGGTTCCAAGATTCTCACCAAGACCGACCAGATGATGGAAGACCGCATGATCGCGGTCTCCGATGACCCCGTCCGCGCGGACACGCTCGCGAAGGCGCGCGCGTTCAAGCGGACATGGCTCGAGCTCGCGGAGGCGCTGTCTCGCTGTACCGAGAAGCGGCTGTTCGTGAACTGGGGCTACACCGACTTCGAGTCGTACTGCCGCAAGGAGCTCCACCTCCGCGGCTCGACCGTCGCGAAGCTGCTCGGCAGCTATCGTTTCCTCGAGACCAGCGCGCCACGCGTGATCGAGCGCGCGCGGACGACCGAGACCACCGACTTCGTCCCGCCGATCCCGAGCATGCAGACCGTCGAGTTCGTCCAGAAGGCGACCGAGAAGGGCGCGGCCGACGAGGAGACGCTGCGCACCATCCATCGGTCCGCCTTCGAGGAAGGCCTCGAGGCGCCGGTGCTCGCGAAGAAGTTCGGCGAGCTCGCGTTCCCGCAGACCAACGCCGAGCGCAAGGAGAAGTTGCGCGCTCAGATCGCCGCGGCCGCTCGCCGACTGTCCGCGCTGATCGCCGAGGACGGCTCGCCGGTGCCGCGCCAGCTCGCGATCCGCGTCGAGGAGACCGTCGGCGAGCTCCTCGAGTCGATCGAAAATTGATCCTGGACCCAAGCCCGTCTTAGCCGTCGCCCAAAACGTCTGCGCGGTCACGCGGCTGGGAATGCACGCCTGACAACGACTCTGGCGGCGCTACGCCGACCATGAGGTGTCGGCAAATTAGCTGAAGCGAAGAGCCGCTGCTGAAAGATACCGTGACGGCCAAGTCGGGAAAGTACACACCCATCTGGATCGCCGTTGCGAGGCGTTCACGAAGCTGAAGAGAAACACCGGGCCGAATTGCATCGATGGATTCTGAATTCGCAATCGCAAAAACGAAGTGCTCGCTCGCGAAGACATCAACCGCGACAAGCACGAGACGCTTTCCCTCCCACGGCGCATATCCAAGGTCGGGATGGCAGTCGAAGGTCAGCTCGATCGATCGAGGGCCAGACCCTGGTGCGTTGTAAGTTAGATGCAGCAGCTCGCAGTCGTGGATCCACTCAAGTTCTTCGAGAGTCGTGAGCTGCATGCTTTTACTCGCGGCGAGAGGCAGCCACGGTTCCGATCGAAACGAACATCGGAACCGCATTGCCGTGGAGCACCCCCTCGTTGATGCCCTCGAGCTTGACGAACGTCATCGATTCGTAGAACGAGACCGCGTCCGGTTTGGCATCCGTGACAACGCCGACGCAACCCAGTTGGTCACGCTGTGCGATCGCGAGCTCCAGCACGTGTCGGAGGAGTGCCTTGCCGATGCCAAGTCCGCGAGCGCGGGTGCCGACCCCGAGCCGCGCGAGTCTCAGCACCGGAAGCGGATACGTCGGCAACCGCTTCCGCAACCGACCGTCGGGGACATTCGCGCGCTCGATCGATCCGACCGTCACCGTCGCGAACCCGACGAAGCGCTCGACCGCGACGGCGACATAGGTCACGGCAAGATGAAGCTTGAACTGGTTCTGGCCAGCGTAGTGCTCGAAGAAGCGGTCGAGGTCCTGCTGACCACAGGAGAAATCGCCTCGATCGTCTTCCTTGCGCAGGGGCCGGATCTCAACGGTCGCCACGCATCAGCTTCCGGAGAGCAGCTGTCGGGGCCGGCGGGTTCTCCACGAGCGAGACAAGGCGATCGAAGGCCTTGGCTTCCAGGATCAGCCTCGTCGGGATGAACGCCTCGTCGGGCAGCTCCCGGCGAGCCTCGATGAAGTACAAGAGCGCTTGCTCGACCACGAAGTTCTTCTTCAAGCCGTGGCTGTCGACAAACTCGTCGAGCTTCTCGCGCGTCGCCGCCGAAATCGTCGCGGAGATCTGGGCTTGCTTCGTCATTTCGACCGGTCCATGGAAAACCATGGACAACCATGGATAACATACCTTTTGTACGGCCCGACGACAACTCCGAATCAGAGGCTCATCAGCACGAGGCTGAGGATGCTCTGCAGATCCTTCTCGGTCACCGCGAGTTTCATCATCGCGTCGTCACCCTTCGCCGAGAGCTTGAGGCCATCGACGATGCTCGCGAACTGCGGCGGGACCTGCGACTTCGCGGCGCCGAGCATCGCGGTCGCGTCGTCGACGAACTTCTTCGCCTCGGCCGCGGACGCCATGATCGCGTGGATGTCGAAGCTGACCTGACCGCCGCTCGCGTCGATCGTGCCGAACGCGGACTTCATGGTCGATCCGGTCTGTGAGATCGGGGTCTGCTTGGTCGTCGCGAGCCATAGCGTCGCGCTGGTGTTGACCTTGCCGACGGTGCCGCTCATCGCGCCCTTGAGGCCCGTGCCGGAGACCAGCTTCTCGAGCAGCGCGCGGTCGTCGCCCGCGGTCGAGATCGCGACGACGTCGGGCGCGAGCCACGCGAGGTAGAGCTTCTTGGGCTCGCCGTCGATCGAGTACTCGGTGACCTTGCCGGTGGTCTTGGTCACGACCTTCGGCGCACGTGCTGGCTTCTTCGCGGCGCCCGCCTTGAGGCCCGTCTTGGCGGCCGGTGCTCTGGTCTTCGCGAGCTGGACCGCGAGCTTGTTCAGACACTCGACGACCTTCTTCTGATCGATCCCCTTCGCGAGACCGACGACGACCAGGCCCTTCTCGTCATCAGAGATCGCGACCGTCGCGTCCTCGATCGCGGTGTGCAGATCGATCGCGCAGGTGGTCATCGCGATATCGAACGCTTGCTTGGCGTCGGGCTCCTTGTTGATCAGCGCCGGCACCAGCTGCTGGTAGGCCGCCGTCTTGCGCAGCGAGATCAGATTCGCGCCCGCGATCACGGTGACGTTATCGGGCAGCACGGCCTTTGCTGCGGTCCACGACTTCGGCTCGGCGCTGGCCGCGCGCGCGGCGAACGTGGTGGTGAGCAGGGCTGCGACGCACGTGACGGTGGACAGGAGCTTCATGGGGCCTCGCAGGGGAAGATGCACGAGCTGGCGGGGGGGTGGACGTTGCCACCGCCCCGGATGTTCAGCGTGGCACGCGCTAGAGGCGTGCGCTCGGATGAGGCGTCACCGCACACCGGCATCGGTCGGCATCGTGCGGCTGGTGGGCGCGGTGGGCGGGCCGCCGCGCAGCTCGTACACCGCGACGGTGATAGCCGCACCGACCACGATCCCGATCACCAGTGCTGCCAGCAGCTCGCCGCGCCTTGTCATCGGCCTCTCGCCATCGCCATCGCCATCGCCATCGCCCAGCTTCGCTCCTATGCGATGAAGTACTGGACAGCCTTGGTCAGCAGGTAGATCGAATAAACCATCAGCGCGACGCCGACGAGCCGCGGGATCCACGCCGCCTTCTCGCCGAGCACGTTCTTGCCCTTCTGGGTCAGGTACGCGACGAGCGCGAACCAGGCGAAGCTGCCGACCATCACGCCGAGCGCACATGCGACGCCGCCGGCCATCGTCGCCTCGGGGATGATCGAGCCCATGATCACGACCCACGTCACGATCGCCGCGGGGTTGAGCAGGATCAGCGCGAGCCCGACGGTGAACCCCGACCACATCTCACCCTTGGGCTCGAGCTTGGGCTGCGAGCCCTCCGCGGTCGCCGGCGCGACCGGCTGGCTGCGCGCGGTGAGAAAGCCATAGACGAGCAGGATGGCGCCCGAGATCAGATAGAGAATCGGCGGGATCGAGGGGTTCGCGTTGAGAATCGGCGTGACGCCGAGGACGCCGAGCGCGGAGTACAGGCCATCGGCGATCGAGCCACCGAGGCCGACCGCGATCGCGCGGCGCATCGTGTGGCGGTACGCGGCGTCGATCACGGCGACGTTGACCGGACCGATCGGCACGCCGGTGAGCGCGCCGGCCGCGATGCCGATCAGGAAGAACATCAGCACGGAATCCTCCGTGCTATAGCAGCACCGTGGCCCCGGCTGCTAGAGAGCCCGACGGCGCAGCGCCTCAAACGGAACGCGAGGTTAGCCCCACGGACCCCGCTCGCCAGCGTCCGCTGGATCGCTCCATCTCGGGCCCCGAGGCGACTGTGACGCCACCGCTCGTCGAGGCTGGGCCCTCGGTGACCTGGCTGGGGCACGCGACCGCGGTCGTCGAGCTCGGCCGGAGCCGCGTGCTGTTCGATCCGCTGTTCCGCTCGCGGACGCGCGCGGCCGGCAAGGTCGACGCCGTGCTGATCACGCACTCGCACGTCGATCACCTCAACCGCTGGAGCCTCAAGGCTGTCGATCGCGACACCCACCTCGTGGTGCCGCGCGGCGCGAAGCACATCGTCAGCGATCTCGGGTTCGCGAGGGTCAGCGAGCTCGACACCGGCAACCAGATCGACATCAACGGCCTCGAGATCACCGCGGTCCCGACCCGTCACGACTGGGGACGCTGGAGCAAGGGCGACGCGCCGGTCGCGCTCGGTTACGTGGTCGGTGCCGACGGTCACGCAGTCCATCACGCCGGCGATGTCGACTTCTCCGACCACGCGGTGTTCGACGACATCGGCAAGCGTCATGCGATCGACGTCGCGCTGCTGCCGATCGGCGGCATGCTGCCGGTCTGGTACTACCGGTGGCGGCGCGAGCTGCAAGACCGCGGCGTCCACATCGATCCCGACTGCGCGCTCGACATCTTCGAGCGGCTCGGCGCGAAGTCGCTCGTGCCCGTGCACTGGGGCACCGTCCACTTGCGGCTCGGGCTGCCGAGCATGCCGCGCCGCCGGCTCGAGAAGATCGCCGCGGCGCGCGGCGTCGATCGCGTGCGCGTGCTTCGTCACGGCGAGCGGCTCGGGCTGACGCACGAGCGCTAGAGCACGCCGTGAAAGCGGAGGACTCCGCTGATCCCGAAAAGCCCGATGATGATCCCGACCGTGTAGCCAAACCGCTTGTCCTTGACGAGCGGATCGTTCCGATCCTGGCCACGGAGCCGGGAGATCAGATAGACGTCGTAGAGCGCCCAGACCGCCCCACCGAGCGTGAGGAAGGTCAGCACCCAGCGAAAGGTCTCGAGCGACATCAGCTCGGTCTTCATCGGTCGGCCCTCACCGATCGGCTCATCGGTCGGCTCATCGGTCGGCTCCGGGGATGCCATCGATCAGCATCCGCTTGGTGTCATGGAGGACGACGAGCGCGAACAGCGGGAGGAACCACCAGTAGTAGTAGTCGACCTCCATGTCGCCGGTCGCGAAGCCGATCAGGAAGCCGATGAAGCCGACGACGCGCTCCATCGCATAGGACTTGTAGTTGATCGCGCGGCCGGCACGCTTGGCGTAGACGAAGCGCAGGCCGGTGTTGAGCACGCCGAGGCCGATCACCGCGAACACCGGAAACGCCGGCGCCCAGCCGTAGATCGCGACGACGATCATCGCGAACCCGTAACAGATGCCGTCGGTGATCGCGTCGAACACCTCGCCGAACGGGCTGCGGCAATCGAACAGCTTCGCGACCAGGCCATCGACCTTGTCGAGCAGGCCGCAGGTCAGGATGAACAGCATCGCGTACTGGTGGTACCCGTTCGAGACCGCCCAGAGGAATGGCGGCAGCGTCAGGAACCGCGAAGCGGTCACCGCGTTCGCCGGGTTGAATGGCGACACCACGCGCGGCTTGGTGCCGAGCGCAGCGGAGGACGTCGAGGACGACGTGGTCACCACTCAGCCAGCCTTCGCGTCCGGCTCGTCGTCGCGGGTCAGCAGGCCCGGATCGACGAACCGATACCGTTTCCACGCGAACCGCACGCGCTGCAGCAGCGAGACGTGGCTCATGATCGCGACCGCCCAGATCCCGGCGAGCAGCGGCCGCGGATCGTCGAGCAGCGCCGTGAAGAACACGCCGAACCCGTAATAGATGATGAACTCGGCAGACCCGAAGAGCCCGACGACGTCCACCGGGTGGCCGATCTTGCCCTGCTTGCGCCAGATGTCCTGCTGGCTCTCCGCGTAGATCGACAGCTTGATGATGACGTTCGTGAGCGCGCCGGTGATCCCGAAGCCGAGCACGATCAGGATGTGCGGATAGTCGTAGCTGAGGTTCAAGCAGCCGCCCGCATACATGATGCCGAGCACCCAGCGATCGCAGACGTCGTCCATCACCGCGCCGAACGTCGAGCGCTGGTTGAAGTTGCGTGCCTTGAAGCCATCGATGTGATCGATCAGGCCGCGCACGAGCAGCAGCACGAGGCCTGTCCACCACATGCCGTAGAAGAAGACGACGCCGCCGACCAGACCGATCAGCGCGCCGAACATCGTCCACGCGTTGGCGTGCACGGGCAGCCTCGCCAGCGCGGACACGACCGGATGCAGGATCCGGTCGAGCTGCGTGCGGAAGGCGAACAGGTTCATCGGCGCATCACCCGGCGGGCACTCTATCGAATCTGGGCGGCCAAAAACACGGCCCCGGCACATCCCGGTACGAAGGATCAGGATCCCCGCACCTTGACGAGGGTCTTGCGCAGCGCGGCAATGAACGTGTCGAGTTGCTTCGAGGTGATCGACAGCGGCGGCTGGAGGCGCAGCACGTTGCCATGCCAGCCCGAGATCGTGATCAGCATGCCCTGCGCGTGGAGATCGTCCTTGATCCGGGCGAGCTCGGTCTTGCCGAGGACTTCCTTGGACTCGCGATCCTTGACCAGCTCGATCCCGCCGAGCAGGCCGGTGAACCGGACGTCCCCGATCCACGGATCGTTCAGCGCCCACGCTGCCTCCGAGAAGTACTGTCCCATCTTCGCAGCATTGTCGACGAGGCCTTCGTCGATGATCGTCTCGATCATCGCGAGCCCGGCCGCGGACGACACCGCGTTACCGCCCGAGGTCGGCGTGGTCCCGCCGAAGAAGTTCTTGTTGACGACGTCCGATGCGAGCGTGACCGCGAGCGAGCCGACGCCACCCGAGAGACCCTTGCCGCCGGTCATGATGTCGGGCTCGAGGCCGTAGTGCTCGCAGGCGAACATCTTGCCGGTGCGGCCGAGGCCGGTCTGGATCTCGTCGGCGATCAGCAGCATGCCGTGCGCCTTGCGGAGCTTGTCGAGCCGCGCCCACCACTTCGCCGGCGGCGCGAGGCCACCGACGGCCTGGATCGGCTCGGCGATCAGCGCCGCGGAATTCGGCTTGCTCTTGAGCTGCGCCTCGACGCCATCGAGGCACTGGACCTCGCACTTCGCCGGGCCGCCGCAGTGGCAGCGATAGCAGTACGCCGTCGGGATCGCGTAGTTCTCGGGGCCCATCGGCTTGCCCGCGGACTCGCGATACTTCTCGCTCGCGGTGACCTCGAGCGCGCCGAGCGAGAGCCCGTGGTAGCCGTTCTGGAGGTACGCGACGTCGGTCTTCTTGGTGTACTGGCGCGCGAGCTTGAGCGCGAACTCGTTCGCCTCCGAGCCGCCCGTCGAGAAGAACGCCTTGCCGAGTGACTTCGGCGCCAGCTCGACGAGCTTCTTCGCGAGCTTCACGACCGGCACCGTGCCGTGCTTGCCGGAGACCTGGAGCACCTGCGTCAGCTGTCGAGTCGCGGCCTCGACGATCCGCGGGTGACAGTGGCCCGCGTTGTTGACGAAGTAGCCCGAGGTGAAGTCGAGGTAGTCCTTGCCGTGGACGTCCGTGACCACGCAGCCGCTGGCGCTCGCGACGATCACCGGCTCGCCCGCCGGATGCGTCCACGGACGCATCACGTACTGCTTGTCCTCGGCTTCGATCTCGGCGGCGTTCGGCGTCGGCTCACCCATCTGGTGCTCCTCTCGTGGTGAACTTCTCACGCGACAAAGCCAAGTCAAGTTCCATGGTTAGATTGCCGACTGCTGCCGTACCGGCGTGCTGTCGGCGGGCTCTGTGGGCTCTGTGGGCTCTGTGAGCTCTGTGAGCTTTGTGGGCTCGCCCGGCGCGAACCGCTGACTGTCCGGATCCCAGACCCGCACATGATCACCGACGATCCGCCCGCCGGCGATGTCGTAGATCCGGTAGCGTGCGGTGCGATCTGGCTTGTTGTGGAAGTAGGTGCCGGACGCGACGCCGCGGACCGGGACATGCGCGCCCTCGGGGCCGGCGAGCGTCTCGACGAGATCGACGTGCTCGTGACCGTGGACGATCAGGTCGGCACCGGCCTCGGCGATCACGTGCGCGAACGCGAGGTGATCGCGCAGCCCGCGGATCCGGCTGCGCGCGCGATTGCCGGCAGGCGGGTGGTGAATGGCGACGACGCGGATCTTGCCGCGTAGCCGCTCGTCGAGCAGCACGTGACGCAGCCGGACGAGCTGGCCCTGACCGAGGCTGCCGTACGCGGTGAACCACGGCGTCGCGCGGCTCGTCGAGAGCCCGATGATCGCGAGCTCACCGCGGACGCGAACGATCGGCCAGTGCAGGATGTCGTCGGCAGAGTGGCGGTGATCTTCTTCCCAGGCCCAGCCACTGTCGGGCGTCGCGTAGTCGCCGAACGTCTCGGAGAACAGCGGCACACCCTGCGCGACGTACGCATCGTGGTTGCCCGGGATCACGGTGACGTCGAGCGGGCCGAGCGCGAGCTTGTCGAACTTGCGGCGGGCGAACTCGAACTCCTGGCGCAGCGCGAGGTTCGTGACGTCGCCCGTGCACAGCACGTGCTCGATCCCCTGCGCGTTGAGATCGTTCACCATCGCCTCGAACGCGGCCACGTGATAGTGGCGGCTGCGGCTCGATATCAGATTTATCACGCCGATCCAGCGCTTGTTCGCGAGATCCAGCCAGCGCGCGCCGTCGTGGGACAGCAGGTGCAGGTCGGAGCAGTGCGCGAGCCTCATGCCTCGAGCATAGGTAGCACGGGGGAGGCACCCCCGTGCGAACTTGAGGCTGGCACGACGCACTCGAGGCCTCAGCGCGCGTCACGCAGGAACGCGGCGACGATCGCGGTGACGTCGGCCGCATGCGCACGCTCGCTGTGCGGGCTGCGACCGGCGCCGGCGATCATCGCGATCTGCGCGTGCGGAATCTCGCGGCGCATGTGATCGAGCTCGCCGGGCTCGGTGCGCGGATCCTCCGAGCCATGCACGAGCAGCATCGCTGCGGTAGCCCCAGCCGCCGTGGAGGACGAGCAGCGGTGCGCCCTGCCCTGCGTGCCGAACGAAGACACCGACGCCGGAAACTCCGGCAAGCAGTGGCGGGCTCTGGATCCGCATGACCGGCACCGCGCGAGCATGGTGCGTCGGGCTCACGGTGATCTCGCGGAGCCAGCCAGCTCTCACCGTTTGATCACCGCGAGGTACTGCATAGGCGAGCGCGACGTACGTCGGACGCCGGTACCGTCATTTCGAGTCGCTCGGGCCTCGCGCCTGTGGGGAGCGCGCTCGGTACCGATCACTTCAGAGGGAGGAACACTATGAGTCTTGGATCTCGCATGTCTTCATTTGCATTGATCACCGCTCTGTTCGTCACGCCCGCGTGGGCGGGTGATGGCAGTGCCTCCGGCAGCGCCGCCGCCACCGCATCCGCATCCGCGAAGGTCTCGATCAAGGCCGACGTCAACGCCAAGGCCCAGGCGCAGGCCGCGGCCGGCGACGCCGCGTACGTGGCCGGCAAGTACGAGGCTGCACTCGCGGCGTACGGCGAGGGGTTCGCCGCCTCGCGCGACAGCGCCTTCATCTATGCGCAGGCCCAGGCCCACAAGGCGATGGGCAAGAAGGACGACGCCAAGGCGATGTTCAAGATGTATCTCGCTGCCAAGGGCGACGCCGCGCTGAAGTACCGGGCGGAGGCGGAAGGCGAGCTCGGCGCGAAGGCCACGAGCGCGGTCGGCAAGGTCGGCGGCGTGCTCGGCAGCGCGAAGAACGCGACGCTCAAGATCGCCGATGTCGGCGCCGGTGTGTATGGCGCGGCGAAGGTCGGGATCTCGGCGTCGGTGAATGCGACCGCGAAGGCGTCGGCGAAGGCCGGCGACGAGGCGTACGCGGCGGCAAAGTATCAGGATGCCGCGAAGAGCTACCTCGAGGCATACGCGCAGTCGCAGCAGGCGGTCGCGCTCTACGCCGCGGCCCAGGCCAAGGCGCAGGCCGGCAACGGTGCCGAGGCGCGCGGTCTCCTGCTCGGCTATTTGGCCGCGCAGCCCAACGGCCCGCACGCGAAGGACGCGAAGACGCTGATGCTCGCGCTCGGTGGCAACACAAAGGCGACGACGAAGGTCAAGGTCTCTGCGAAGGCGTCCGCCGAGGCCAAGGTCAGCGCGACCGCCGGCGACAAGGCGTTCGCGGCCGGCAAGTTCAACGATGCCGTCAAGGCGTACGGCGAGGCGCAGGCGAAGAAGGCCGACGCCGCGTTCCTCTACGCGAAGGGCGTCGCGCAGCTCTACGCCGGCCAGACGGCGGATGCGGTCGCGTCGCTCAAGGCGTACCTCGCGGCGGGTGGCAGCCTCGAGTTCAAGGCGAGCGCCGAGGCTCACCTCCGCGCCGGCGGTGCCGCGTGAAGCAGATCGAGACGGTGGTCGCGACGCTGGTCGGGACGCTGATCGTCGCCTTCGTCGTCGTCGCTGTCCTCGGAACGACGGCACGCGCAGATACCGACTGCAAGTGCCTCGCAGTCGCCGGCGACGTCTCGGCCGCGATCCAGGCCGAGGTCGCGAAGGCCGATAGCCTCTACGTGCGCGGCGACTACGCGGCCGCCCTCGCGATCTACGTGAAGGCGCACGCGACCGCGCCCAAGGACAGTGCGCTGCTCTACGCGCAGGCGATGGCGAAGTGGCAGCTCGGCGCGCGCGCCGATGCCAAGGCGCTGTTCGAGAGGTATCTGGCGGCGGCCGGCACGCTCGCATATCGCGATCGCGCGGAGGCCGGGCTCTCGGACATCAGCGCTGGCGTGTCGGCCACGGTCGGCGGCGCGGTTGGCGCGACCGGCAAGGTCGGCGGCGCGGTCGGCGGCATGGTCAACACCGGCGTCGACACCGGCATGGGCGTGACCGGCCGGGTCACCGCGAAGCCGAAGAAGCTCGGCAAGGGTGCCGCGATGGTGCTCGGTGTCGTCGCGATCGCCGCGGTGGGCGCGGTCGGCATCCACATGATCGCGGCCGGCATGAAGGACGACGTCGAGCTCGACGCCAAGTTCGATCTCGGCCTCGGCGCCACCGGCGTCGTCGTCGGCGTGACCGCGTTCTATGTCGGCGGGATCACCGCCGCAGCGGGAACGGCCGGCAGCGTGAAGTGCGCATCGCTGCCCGCGGGGCGGCCGGTCGTCGCGCCGCTCGTCACGAACGGTGGCGGCGGGATCGCCGCCGCGATGTCCTTCTGACGCCCCGTTGACTACGCAGGCTTCGGCGGCTCGTCCCAGTCGAGTACGTCGTGCCCGGCCTCGATCGACAGGATATCGATCGCCGCCGCCGCGCCGTCACCTGCCGAGATGATCGCCTGGCTGCGACCCGGTCGCGCCGATCGACCAACCACGTACACGCCGTCGAGCGCGGTGCGCGCGTTCCGATCCGTCACGATGCCCTTGCCCTCGTCGAAGGTGAGCCCGAGCTGCTTCGCAAGCTTGGGCCCCTTGCCCTCCGAGAGCACGAGGTACTTCGCGTGCAGGCGCTCGCCGCTCTCCAGCGAGACCTGGAACTTGCCCTGCTTTCCAGAGACCTCGTCGACGCGCTCGTTGCGAAGCCGGGCGCCGACGCCGATCACCTGATCGCGCGCGATCTTCTGGAACTCCGCACCCGCGATCTCGGGGATGCCGAGGTAGTTGCGTAGCTGCGCGTAGTGCATCGCGGTCGCGTCCTGGCCGAACACCATGACGTCGACCTTGTTCTTCGCGAGGAACAGCGCGGCCGACAGCCCACCTGGGCCATCTCCGATCACGATCACGGTGGGCATGCACCCATGATAGCCGCGTTCGCGCTCAGGGCGTCTGGACGGCCACGCTGTTCGGCGGTGACTGCGCGGGATCGAGCGAGTCCCACGCGAGGTACGGCGTCCCACCATGCGCCGTGGTCGCCGCGATCGAGAAGCCGTCGAGCAGCGGACCGGCCGTCAGCGGCACCGTCGACCATGCCCCGCCGGTCTTCGTCGCGATGTAGACATCTGCGGTCATGCCGTCCTGGTACGCGATCGTCGGCGTGCCGTTGGCGAGGTAGATCGCGGTTGCCGCGCCGACGGGGTGGGTGCGGTCGCCGGTGCGCTGACCATCGTCGACGACTTCAGGTGTGCCGGGACTGCCCGCCCACGTCGTGTAGAGCAGCTGGTCGCCGATCGCGTCCTGATACGCGATGTGGATCGTATCGGTCGCGTCGACGACCGCGCTCGTCCACAGCCCGCGATCACCCCCGCCGCCGTGCAGCGAGGACTTCGCGTACTCGTTCGACGCCGTCGCGGTCTCGAGGGCGAGCTCGAGCGAGCGCGCCGCCATGTCGTAGTAGACCGCCGCGAGCCGGCCATCGGCCATCGCCGACAGCGAGACGAAGAGCCCGGTCCCCGAGCCGATGTCGGCGACCTTCGGCTCCTCGAAGGCCTCGGTACAGGTGCCGGCGATGCACGCCTCGCCGGTCGCGCACGCCGTCGTGCAATCCGTCGTCACCGCCGTGCAGGTCTGCGCCATCGCGCCGGCGATACAGGCCTGGCCCGTGCCGCACCGCCCGCCGCACGAGCCCGGTGCACTCGCGGCGATCGCCGGCGAGCCCCATGCGCCGGCGTCCGCCGGATTCTGAGACCTTGCACGCACGATCCGCAGCTCGGTCGCGCGATGGCCCATCCCGTCGTCGATGCCGAGCGCGATGTACGCGATCGACGGGAAGCCTTCACCATCGACGGCGAGCGACGCGTAGCGCCCGACCTCGATGCCATCACCGTCGTCGACGACCATGGTCCGCCAGGTACCCGGCTTGGACTCGAACGCGAACTTCAGCGTGCCGGCGTCGCGGTCCTGGTACGCGATCATCGCGTGACCGCCCGAGAACGCGATCGACGTCCAGGCACCGACGTTGTCGCCGGGCTCCTCGATGCCATCTCGGTATCCGTCGGGATCGTAGATCGGCGTGCCCTCCGGGATGCCATCGACCGCGACGAGCTTGCGGTTCTCCGGATCGGTGACGTCGATCGCGACGAGATCGCCGAGACCCTGGTCGTAGGTCGCCACCATCACGCGCGTCTCGTCACCCGCGATGCTCGTCCACCGACCGAGCCCGCCGTGCGCGACCTCGCCGGGGAGACACTCGGCGTCACCGCACGGGTTACTGCCGCAGCTGCAGCCAGGCAAGAGCGCGATCGCCGCGAGCCAGGTCGTCATCCCGAGGCGCCGCGCACCGCGTAGCGCGCTCGCGATCCGCCGGCGTGTCCCGTTGCCGGGGGCCCTCGGCGTGAGGTCGTTTCGATCCTTGCTTCGCTGCGGACCGAAACGCCGCCGCAAGGCGCCTCGGGCCCGCCGCATCGGCAGGATCACGAACGCGAGCACGAGGAGGAACGGGCTCGCGTCGCCGGCACCGGTCGTGTCGCAGCTACAACCGGCCTCGCCGGGCTGGCCGTGGAAGCCACGGACCGGCGTGCGGCGCGTGGTGCGGGCGCCGAGCTCGACGTCGATCATCGCGGGCGTCGGATCGATCGTCTCGGGGCGATCGATCTGGCGCGCGCGGACCTCGACGTGATGCAGGCCGGACAGCCACAGCACGTTCGAGCGGATCGTCTGATTGCGATGCGGCGTCCATGCCGACCACGAGCCGCCATCGATCCGGTACGAGTGCTCGAGACCCGGTGCGTCGCCGTACGACAGCTGGACGGTCGGGCCCGTGCCGCGCTGCCACTTCGCGGGGTTCTTCATCACCGCGTCGTCGGGCTGGTAGATGTCACCGAGCCGAGATATGGAGACCACGGTCTCGACCGGGCGCGCCATCGTCGCGGGGCGGAGGTTCGCGAAGATCGACAGGTACGAGTTGTCGGCGCCGCCGGTGTTCTGCGGTGTCGCGGTGATCGCGGTGACCGCGAGCTCGAGGCCACCGAGCGCCGGCAGCGAGATCGGCGAGAGCCCGCCGGAGAGCTGCGGCAGCACGAGGTCGAGCACGGTCGGGAACAGGCTCGCGAGCTGAGCGGGCGACTCGGTGACCGCCTCGGAGTTCTTGACCGAGATGTTGGTGAAGGCGCCCTCGACGTCGCCGAGGATCGGCTGCAGCTCGCCGGTCCCGGTCACCTGGAGCCCGATCGGCAGGTGGACGTCGGCGACCACCGTGAACACGCGGGTATACTGGTCGTCGACCGCGGCGAAGAAGTCGATCTCCATCGCCTGAAAGCGCAGATCGAGCAGCGGATCGCTCAGCGTCTTGCCACCCATGCCGTCGTCGACGAACAGGTTCTTGCCGAGCGCGATCGTCGGTGGGCTCTGGGGGCGCAAGCCGACCGCCATCGGCGAGTTGCCCTCGTTGAGGTTCCCGAGCGAGCGCGAGATCAACGACAGCGTGTCGGTCGACAGCTGCGAGACGGTGCTGCTGTTGATGGTGAGGCAGAGGAAGCCGCCCTCGTACGCCGCGTACGCGAACTGCGCGAGCTGCGAGACGTGGAGGCCAAGGCCGACGTCGAACGTCGCGCCGGTATCGGGCCGCGTGTTGCCGGCGAAGAACGCCGACTTCGCGATCGTCGGACGCGCGGGCTCGGTCGCGGGGGGACCACAGCGGTCGCGTGGTGCGCCGCCCGGCAGCATGCCGCCGAGCAGACCGAACGCGAGCCCGTTGTTGTTGGTATCGGCGTAGCCACCGAGAACCTCGTAGAGATCGAGCGCGCCGGTCGTGCCGGGTGACAGGCTCGCGAAGATCGAGTTGCCGCGCATCCGCCCCGACACGCCGAGCTCCTGCAGACAGCGGGTGCCGACCATGCACGTCTGGTCGGTGCACGCGGTCGCGAACGACGAGCCGCACTCGGCGACCTGCCCCGACTCGCACGGCTTGCATGTCGCCTCGTTGATCGTGTCCTGGAGCTGGCTCGCGATCTGGTCCTCGAGCAGGCCGCGCACGAAGCCGATGAAGAAGCTCGCGAAGTCGCACGCGACGCCGCCGATGATCTGGATGTCCTCGTTCTGCAGCGTGACGCTGACGTTCGCCGCGGCGATCCGCGTGGTGCTCACGGTCACGTCCTGCGGGAACCCGAGCTGCGCGGTGATCGTGACGTCGGGGCTGGAGCCGCGCGTGGTGTCGAGGTTGACGGCGCAGGTCACACCCTGGGTCTTGACCTGCATGTTCATCTTCGTCTTCACGCGTGCGCGGATCGTCATGTCCATGCGCGACGCGCCCTGCACGGGCGTCAGGACGAGGCGCGCCGGATCGGTGGTGCGCTTCACGAGATCGATCGCGAGCGGTCCGCAGGTTGGCTGCGGCACGTTATTGACGCAGCAGATCTCGGGATCACCACCGCAGCTCGACGGGACGTTGAACTCGACGATGCCGTTCATCGCGCCACCGACGAGCGGGCCGATCACACTCGCGGGGTCCGCGGCGATCTTCGCGAGCGCGCCATCGCTGACCCGGAGCTGCACCGCGTTCGGGACGCGCTTGGCCGCGGTGAAGCCACCCGGGATGGGCTCCATACCGGCACAGCCACCGCACCCACCGCCGCTACATCCCAGCGCAAACAGGAGCGCGGTGATCAGGACCACCCAGTCGATTCGCGGTCGGATCAGCTTTGGCCCCATGGGGCGACCATCAGACGGAACGCCCGCCCGGATCAAGACCCGAAACGACCGCCGCCCGATTCCGTGTGGAACCGGGCACAACCGCGGCGGAAAGCAGGCAGCTCTTACTGCACTTCGCCGTCGACGACGAGGTAGCCGGTCTGCTGGTTGATCGCGACGTCCTGGACCGCCACGCCGCCTGCCGAGGGCAGCGGGATCGCACCGGCCGCGCCCGAGCCGGCCGCGATGACGCGGGACAGCGCGAAGCTGGCGATCAGCTCGAACTGCGCGTTCGACAGCGCGTTGGCGCCGTCGATGTTCTCGTCGAGGATGTCGACGTAGACCGTCGGCGTGCCGACATCGACGCGGAGCGAGCCATCGGGGTTCGCGGTGACCGAGAGCGCGAGCTGGGCGTTGATCGCGACCTGGGTCGCGACCTGCTCGCCGTTCTTGAACGTCGCGATCAGGTCGCCGAGCGTCATGACGAGCTTGTCGCCCGAGGCATCGATGAAGGGCGGCACCTTGGCCGAGATCTCGACGCGGTCATAGAGCTTGCCGACCTCGCCGTAGCTGCCGGTCGTGAGGTCGATGCTGGCATCGAGGCCGTTGGCGGCCCACAGGCTGCCGAGCAGCTGGTTGACGGCGTCGTCGGCGACCGCGATCTGGAAGCCGCGGCTCTTGTCCATCGCGGGCACCTGGTTCGCGACGTACACGAAGCCGGGCGAGGCCTCGTCGCCCCGGGCGCGGAGCTCGGTGTCGAGCTCGACCACCGCGCCGACCGCGTCGAAGCTGATGGTGTGGGGCGCGACGGTGACGTCGATCTGCTTGCCGAGTGCCTCGACCGTCTTGGTCTCGCCGAGGCTCGTCAGCGAGCGGTTCAGCATCGGCACGAGGAAGCGCTCGGTCGCGAACGCGAGGACCGGGCCCATGCGGGTGTCGAGCGAGAGCCAGTCGATGACGTCGCCCGGGACGCCCGACATATCGACGTCGAAGCCGGTGATCGTGACCTGCTGGTTCTTGAGCTTGATGTCGAACTTGCCGAGGTTGATGCCGACCGCGAGCAGGCCGCGGACGCGCAGGCGGGTCGCGCTGATCGTGACGTCCTTGCTGCCGTCGAAGCACGAAGCCGCCCACTGCAGGTGGAGGTCGACGCGGGTGTTGTCGAGCGTCGCATCGAGGTAGAGGCCGCCGGTCTGCGGAGCGAGCTTGATGTCGGCCTTGCCGACGTCCATGCCGGTGATCTTGGCTTGCGCGTACAGGCAGTCGGGCTGGCCGTTGGTGGTGCCGAGGTCGAGCACCGGGTTCATCGGCTGCACGAGGGTACCGAGGTTCGCGGTCTCGATGAAGCCACCGGCGCCGCGGCCGAGCGCATCGAACGTCGCAGCGGACATCGATGCGGTGATCGCGGACGGGACCGTACGATCGATCGACGACAGGCGACCAGCGACGACCGCGCGGGTCTCCTTGCCGGTGTTGCCCTGCGCGTCCTTCGCGATCGCGTGGAGGAGGTTCGTGCCAGCGGCGACCGGGATGTTGACGCTGAAGCCGCCGGTGCTCGCGTCGACCGCGGCCTCGACGCCGTTGACCGTCACCGAGGTGATGGCGCTGTCGTCGATCGCGGTACCGCGCACTTCGATCGAGGTCACGTCGCCCGCGAAGAAGCCGCGGTCGGGGGACGTGATGTGGACCTTGGGGGCGTTCGGATCGATCGCCGGTCCATCCGGGTCGTATGCGCTATCGCAAGCGGCGAACGAAACCGTTGCGAGAATCAGTGCGGTGATTTTGAAATTGCGCATGCCGAGCCTCCCGATGGGGTGAGGCTCAGCAAGAAGGAGGCCACGCCGGTGAACCAGCGTCCCTGTGCCGGGGCATCGGGGATCGCGACCCGACCGCTCTGGCGATCGGTCCAGGATATCCGCGTGCTGCGTGCGTCACGCGACGTCAGCGCGAGGGTCTTGCCGGCTGGCAATGCGTAGCTGACGAGGAGCACGACCATCGGCCGTCCGCCATCCCCGTCGACGCCGAGCTTGGCGCGGACTGCGGTGGGCACGAGCGCGACTCCGTCGACGGCGACCGTGAGTGGCGTCATCGCGTGGTTCGCGAGCACGTCGCGCATGGCCTCGAGTGCCTGTGATTTCGGACGGCTGGCGACGCGAGCGAGCAGCTTGTCCGCGGCCTCGCCGGTGCCCGCGCGGTAGCCGACGAGGGCTACCAGCTCGCAGCGCTCGACCTGGAGGACGACCGTCCGCACCGGCGGGAACCGATGCCCCCAGGCTGGTCGACTGGTCAGCGCGAGGACCGCGATGGCGACAACACTAGCCAGTGAGGCAGCTAACTTTCGGGCTCGCCGCGTCATGGCGCGACCTCCGGGAGCGCGTCGAACTGGGTCCGGACGTCGGGCCGCGTCGTGGTCGTGGTCGGTGCGCGGCGGGTGGCGAACGGCGGCTTGGGTGGCGTCCACGTGCCGTTGGAGTCGAAGTCGATCCAGATCGGGTTGGTCATCGCGAATGGCGTCGAGACGTGCACGCGGGTTGGCTTGAAATTCGACGTCAGCGGCAAGGTGGCGAGGTCGAGGCCGGCCGAGAGCGCCGTGATGATCACGGTCGCGTCGAGCGGTGGGAACTCGGTCGGCGAGACGACGGGGAACATGTTGCTGGTTCCGGAGACCTCGGCGACCACCCACGCATCGCGCGTCGGCCGCACCATGACGCGGGTCTCGAAGTCGGTGCCCTGATCGGTCGGGATCGTGATCGGCGTCGGCGTCACGATCGCGCTGTTCGAGTACACGGTGAGCTTGTCGACCTTCGCCCAGCTCGGTGCACGCACGCGGATCACGAGCTCGACGCTCGCGCCTTGCACGGTGTCACCGATCGTCGCCGTGCCGGCCTTCATGTCGATGAACGGCCCGTTCGTGGTGATCGCACGATGCTCGCGCACCGCGGTGACCACGTCGTCGCGCGTGAAGCCGCCCGGCACGTCCTTGCCGTCGCCGACGAAGAGCAGCGTGCGGCCGTAGCCGGGCTCGTGACCGAGGAGCGAGTGACTGTCCGACGCCCCGAGCGCGGTGGCGGTGTGCCCCTTGTCGAGCATCGTGAACCAGGTCTCGGCGACGCCTGGAAACTTCGCGCGGCCATCGGGACCGAGCACGATCTGGCCGGGCACTGGCTGCGGATCCGGAAATGGTCCAGGTGGCAGCGGGTTCGGTGCGCGAAACGTGTGGATGTCCTCGGTGCGGCGGCCGGTCAACAGCTCGATCGCGTCGAAGTCGACCGAGAACTTGTCGGCGGTGAACTCGTCACCGTATGGCGCGAACACGCCGAGGATGCCCGACGGCGTGTAAGGCAGCGCGGTCTGGTCGTCGACGAAGAACTGCGCGAAGTAGCCGAGCACCTGCTGCCGCGGGTGCGCGACGGAGACGATCGCGGTGTCGCGATCGACCGCGAGGTTCCGCAGCTGATCGAACAGGCTCTGCGGCGGTTGCCCGAACCACACGAACTCGCCGCCGCGTGTCGAGCCCGGATCGACCTTGAGCGGAAAGCCGATGAAGTGACCCATCTCGAACGTCGTCAGCTCCATGCCCGGGATCCCGAGGAGCCACGGGTCGAGCCCACTCGCCGCGATCGCCGGCGCGTAGTCGGTGATGTAGTTGTGATCGGTCGAGACCGCGACCTCGAGGCCTTCGGCGGCGCAGCTGATCACGCGGTCGACGATCGGCAGCCCGGAGTCCGTCGATGGCGCTGCGTGGATGTGGAAGTCGCCCGCGATCCAGCCCGGGGTCTTGAACGCGGGCTCGAGCGTGAGCTGTTCGGTGACGAGCTTGCCGGCCTCGAGCTGGATCGCCTTGGTGGTCAGCTCGTACTCCGGGCCGCGCGAGATCACGAGATCGTACGACCCCGGCCGCACGGTCGCGAGCTGGCGTCCGTCCTTGGTCCACCACGCCTTCTCGACGAACCGGTTGCCGCCGTCGAACGCGGTCGGTCGCCGGCTCTCGCCGCGCGCGAGCGAGTAGAGGAAGGTCCGCGGATCCTTGTTCTGGTTCGCCTGATCGAAGCGGCCGATCAGCTGGATCTTGGCCGGCGCGTTGCGGCCCTGCTCGTCGCGCACGACGACCGCGAGCGTCGCCGGTGCGGGCATGCGGACGAGCGCACCGGTCTGCTTGCCCGCGCTGATCGTGATGCTCGCCGGGATCGTCGGCTCGCGATCGTCGGCGTAGACCGCGTAGCTGTAATCGCCGGGTGCGAGCCGGCCGAGGAACGCGCCCCCCGCGTCGGTCTCGATCTGATCGACGGGCCGGCCCTGGCCGTCGAGGATCATCACGTCGGCGCCGGCGACCGGGGCTTGCGAGTGCGCGTCGAGCACCCGCCCGCCGAACGTGCCGGTCTCGGTGCCGCGGATCGTGTAGACCGAGTCGAGGATCGACGACACGTCGCCGTCACCGACGACGAAGTACGAGAGGTACGTGAACTCCTCGCCGGCGTTGAGCTGCGACGGCGGCGCGTACATGTACACGGCGGCAACGCCGGCATAGGTGAACGGCAGCAGCATCGAGTACGGCGAGATGTCCTGGTCCGGATAGCCCTGCTTGCCGCCTGGCAGCGACTTGTACTTGTTGACGTAGTTGTTCGATGACGACGGCACCGTCAGCCCGTACGACACGCCCTCGCCGCGGCTCGCGAGGAAGTCGACGACCATGCCGGGGAACGCCGGGAAGCCGCCGGGGTTCTTGTAGGTGTCCTCGATCGCGTACTGCACGTTGAAGCCGGCCGCGCCGGGCGCGAACAGATCCTGCTCGCCGCCGAGGAGCGGCAGCACCCCCATCGGCACGCTCAGCGCCAGGTTCTCGAGCCCCGGGATATCGAACCCGAGGTCCTTGATCTCGGACGGCTGGAAGTACGGCAGCGGGTGTGCGCCGGTCGTCTTGTTGCGGATCGTGGTCTCGAGCTCGACCCACTTCTCGCCGGGACGGAGGCGGTAGGTCTGCTTGAAGTCCAGGTTCACCGCGTTGAGCAAGCCGACGTTCAGCAGATAGACCATCTGCAACAGATCGCCGCCGGTGCCGTAGACCGTGACCTCGGCCGGCTTGCCGTCGGTGCCGTCCGCCGTGATCTCGACCTTCGTCGGGTTGATCACCGAGAACGCGAAGCCGGGCAGCAGCTCGGCGAGCTGATCGTTGCCGCGGCCACCGCCACCGCCCGGCCGCCGGATGTCGGCATCGACGAGCGTGCCGCCGAACGTCGTGTTGACGCGGCCGTAGGTCGTCTTGCTCGGATCCCGCGTGTTGATGCCGGTGTCGGCGATCACGACGCGGATCTGATCGTTCTCGAGCATGAAGTCGCCGATCGTGCCGATCGCGTGCGGCCCGCCGATCGCGTCGTCGAGGGTGCCGATCCGGTACGCGCTCGCCTTCGGCGCGGCATCGCCGCACGCCGCGAGCACCGCCGCGACTGCAAGCGCCGTCAGCGACCGTCCGCTCAAAGGCTGACCTCGGCGGCGAGCTGGATGCGGCTGTTCGAGAGCGTGCGCTGCTCGACCGCGTGGGTTCCCTGGAGCTGCAACCGCATGCGGTACCGTGGCACGCCGAGCACCGCGCCGGCGGTGTGCTCCATCACACGATCCGTGAGGATCAGGCTCGACGGATCGAGGACGCCGAACCGGTAGCCGACCGCGAGCTCGCCGCCGACCCGGACCATCACCTGGGCGTGCGCGCCATACGCGTTCTGCGTCGGCCCGCCGGTCGTCGAGAACTTGGTCCGCACGAACACGCCGCCGGCACCGACCGCGACCGGACCGACGTTGAGCTGGGCGCCACCCGAGGCCTGGAGGTCGGTCTCGTCCTGGCGGAACGGCAGCTGGCCGACGGTGCGCGGGTTGTAGCGGACCGACCCGACGACATGGCTGTCGCCCGCGAACCGCACGAGCCCCGAGGCCGAGACCGCGGGCTTGTCGTTGTCGTTGTTCGACGCGTAC
>JBKJUF010000766.1:0-2660 GCA_046590445.1 Kofleriaceae bacterium | reverse complement strand
GACGTCCCTCAAGGAGAAGGCCGCGAATGCGACCGGCGCGGCGAAGACGAATGCAGAAGCAGCGCTCGCCGAAACACAGAAGCGCGCGACGGCCGCCAAGGACAGCATCGCCAAGATCACCGGCGCCACCGCCAACGATCTGGCCACGCTCAAGGCCGCAGCGGAGGCGGACGTGGCCACGTTCGCCAAGAGCGTCGACTCGCTCGAAACCACCCTCAAGTAGGGCAGAACGACGATCGTTCTCGCGCTCTAACATGACCACGTGGGCGGTTTAGGTCTATCCGGCCTGGGGCCATGAGCGCCATCGCCCGTCGCCACCGCTGGAACGGCTCTTGGCGCGAGCGCCGGCATGGCACGTCGAGTGCTCGAGGTGACACCTCCATGCAGACCATTCTGATCATCCTCATTCTCGTTCTTCTGTTTGGCGGCGGCGGGTTCTATTACCGCGGGCGCCGCCGGTAAGCGCAACGAGGCATTCCTCGACCGTCAGTCTGACGGCACGCAGCACCTTCTCCGCGTTCGCCCAGTGCCCGCACTGAGGTTTGTCGTGGTGCGAGCCACTTATAGCTAGAAGGTACAAATGTCGTTCGGAATCTACCTCGTCGGTTACCTCATCCTGATCATCGGACTGGCGCTTGGAGCCAACATGCTCGGCGCGCCTATCCATTGGATCGGTGTCGGCGCGCTTTGCCTGGTCGGCATCGCGATCGTGCACGGCGTCTCGTCCACCCGGCAAAAAGATCTGCCCTCGTGAGCTGACTCGGGCGTTCGTCATCGCTGGCCGCCGTCGCCATTCGCCACTGACACGCCGTCCCGAGCGCTCTGCCCAAAGGCCCGATCCTTTCCCGTCCGACCCAAGCTCGCCCCGCCGAACCCCCGCTTGTTCGTCCTTGCCGCGAGCGTGACTCGGCTGGTTTCAGGTGGACGCGGTGAGCTCGCCGACGCTGCGTGTCAGCCACGTGACGACGTCGCCGTGCTCGATGACCGCGTCCGGCCCGATCTCCCAGAGCTTCGTGGTCCCGGTCGAGTTCTCGAGGGTCACGATGTTGACGCCGTTGACGCCGTAGTGCTTGCCCTGTTCGAGCAGCACGCGCGCGCTCTCCGGATAATCATCGAGGCGGATGCGGACGTCATTGGGACCGCGACCAAACGCCTCGAACGGATCGTCCTCGTCTTCGACGAGCACCTGGCACCGCAGCGAGTCGGTGACGAACTTCCCGACGAGCGTCGAGTCGAGTCGCTCGCGCGCCTGGTCATCGAGCGCCGGGCGTATGAGATCGATGCATGACAGGAAGTAACCAAACGGCCCCTTCCCGGTCGGATCGATCGTCGCCGCCTTCTCGGTGAACCCCGCCACCCCGAGGTGATCGGCGATTGTCTTGCTCGCCGACAGCACGCTCGATAGCGCCTCGGGCAGCTCGGGCGCTCGCATCTCATCGACCACGCCTTGCTGTTCGAGCCTCTCAATCACCTTGCCGTACTCCGCGAGCATCCGCTCGAAGCTCGCGATGCTGCTGCCGCGAGACGGCGTCGTCTCGGCCACGGCACGCCACAGCGCGAGGTACTGCTCGAACTTGCTGCACGCGGCACGCGCGACGAACAGCGGCGTCGTGCCCGCGGGCAGCAGTATCGTGTTCGAGATGCCACCCGGCGGCGCGACGATGCGGAGCTCCCAGGACACCGTCTTGAGTAGCCGAGGCACCTTGTCCGTTGCGCGGTCCTGGATGCGAGCGAACAGCTCCGCGTCACCGCATGCCGCAGCAGCGTGGACAGGAGACATCCCGTCGAACCCGAAGCCGTCGACCGGCAGCAGCTCGAGTAGCTCGCAGAACCACTCGACCTCGTGAGGGCTGCGCGGATTGAATGCGATCATTCTCGCCAGCTTCGTGCACATCGCGTTCGCCTTGCACGTGTCGTTGACCTTGTCGCGCAGGACCTTCACGCCGACTCCCGAGCTCCGATAGACGGCCCGGTCGAGCGCCGACTCTACACGGCCGTTGTAGTCGTAGCATGCAGCGTTCGGGTCGGCGCCTGCGTCCAGGAGCAGCCGCAGCAGCCGCTCGAATGCCGGATCATCCCGATTCTCGGCCTCGAACGCATTGGCGAGTGCTCCCTTGGGGCAGCCTGGCTGACGAGGCCCGGGCACGTTCGGGTCGACGCCGAAGTTGATCAAGACGTTGGCGAGCTCGACGAGCTTGTTACGCGCGGCGAGCTCGATCGTGCCGAGCTCCTCGGCAATGCGCGCGAGCGACGGTCCGATCTCCTTCACGTAAGCGACCATCTCTGCGCCGACCTGCTCGATCCGCGGCTTGCGCAGGCGCCGGCCAAACGCGGCGAGTGCCTCGCGCGGATCGGACGAAACAGGGGCCTTCTTCTTGGTCTTCGCCTTCGTAGTCATCGCCGGGTAGAGATATCAAGACGCCGCCGGTCGCACAATATCGACCGTGATTCGCCGCCGAGATGTCGGGTGCGCCCACAATCTCGACTCGCGTGTCACCGCATCGCGATGAGCGTTGCCGCAAGGGCTCCTCGATGGTGAAGCCGCACGTCATGATCCAGTCCAGCAGCGGCCCCTTCGTCACGTTCTACAGGCGGGATCTGGTTGTTCAAACGGCCGTGGCCAACGGCCGCACCCACCTCGTGCTCGAACCCGTCGCCTT
>JBKJUF010000540.1:0-7663 GCA_046590445.1 Kofleriaceae bacterium | reverse complement strand
TCGCCAGCGTTCGCTGGCTCGCTCCATCTTGGGCCCCAGGCTCCGCCGTCACTGTGTGGCTCCGAGCGTCTCGAGCGCGTCGACCAGCCGCTGGCGCCGAGTCTGCTCCTCGGTGAGCCGCGCGCGCTGCTCGTCGACCACGCCCTCCTTCGCCTTCGCGATGAAGTCGGGGTTCTCGAGCTTCTTCTCGATCGTCGCGATCTCCTTCTCTGCCTTCGCGATGTCCTTCTTGATCCGCGTCTTCTCGGCGCCAACGTCGATCAGGCCGCCGAGCGGCATCACGACCTCGACCTCGGCGCTGACGACGGCCTTGGCGGCGCCCGGCAGCGGCGCGCCATCGCGATCCGCGACCTTCGCGTGGATCTTCGCGGCCCGCTCGATCATGTCGAGGTACTTCTCGACCTGCGCACGGGTCGCTTCGCTGGCGACCCGGATCTCGACCTCGATCCGCTGCGTCGGCGGCACGTTGTAGGTCGCGCGCAGCATCCGGCACGACACCGCGATGTTCTGTACGAGCTGCATCTCGGCCTCGGCCCCGGCGTCGACCCACGACGCGTCGGCGCGCGGAAACACCGTGATCATCAACGAGCCTGGCAGCTGCGGCGGCTTCGGCAGCTTCTGCCAGATCTCCTCGGTGACGTACGGCGCGAACGGGTGCAGCAGGCGGAGCGTGGTCTCGAGCGCTGACGCGAGTACGCCCTGCACGACGTGGCGACGGTTCGCCTTCGCGGGATCCTGCTCGAGCTCGGGCCCCTGGTAGAGGTGCGGCTTCGCGAGCTCGATGTACCAGTCGCACAGCTCGTCGTAGATGAAGTGATAGATCGCGTTCGCGGCCTTGCTGAACTGGAAGCCCTCGAGCGCGGCGTCGACCTCTGCGCATGTCGCCTGCAGGCGCGACAGGATCCAGCGCTCCGGCATGCCGAGCGAGGCGCGGCCCGCCGTGCCCGAGACGGCGGTGCCTTGCCTGGACGCCGAGCCCGAGACGGAGGCGGCCGGGCTCGGCCTGGACGCCGGGGCCGAGACCGCCAGCTGCGACTCGAAGCGCTCGGGGTCATAGCCGTCGAGGTTCATCAGCGCGAACCGCGACGCGTTCCACAGCTTGTTGATGAAGTTGCGATAGGTCTCGACGCGCTCGACCGACAACCGGATATGCGTGCCGGTATTGAGGATCGCGAGCGCGAACCGCAGCGCGTCCGAGCCCATCGGCGGGATGCCCTTGCTGAAGCTCTTGCGGATCGCCTTCTTGAGGACCTCCGGATCGGCCTTCGGCTTCTCGAGGTCGACGCGCTGGAGCAAGGTATCGAGCGAGGCGCCGTAGACGACATCGAGCGGATCGATGACGTTGCCGATCGTCTTGCTCATCTTCTTGCCCTCGTCGTCGGTGACGATCGCGGTCAAGTAGACGGTACGGAACGGGACCTTCCCCATGAAGTGGAGGCCGAACATCATCATCCGGGCGACCCAGAAGAAGATGATGTCGGGGCCAGTGACGAGGACGTTGTTCGGATAGAAGGTGTTGAGCTCGCGCGGCTTGTCGGGCCAGCCGAGCGTCGAGAACGGCCACAGCGCCGACGAGAACCAGGTGTCGAGGATGTCCTCGTCCTGCACCAGCTCGCCGCCGCACTTGCCGCACGGTCCGGTCGGCGCCGCGCGCGCGACGACGATGTCCTTGCAACCCTGGCAGTACCAGGCCGGGATCCGGTGGCCCCACCAGAGCTGCCGCGAGATGCACCAGTCCTGGATGTTGGTCATCCAGTGCATGAACGTCTTGACGTGGAGCTCGGGGACGAACTTCGTCTTGCCGGCCTCGACGGCGGCGATCGCCTTCTCGGCGAGCGGCGCGGCTTTCACGAACCACTGCTCCATCAGCATCGGCTCGATCACGACGCCCGAGCGCTGGCTGCGGCCGCGCGGGACCTTGTACGGCTTGACCTCGCCGAGGAAGCCACCGGCCTCGAGATCCTCGACGACCGCCTTGCGCGCGTCCTCGACCGACATCCCGACGTACTTCGCGGGCGCTGGCGCCATCAGCTTGCCGTCCTGGTCGATCACCTGGAGGATCGGCAGGCCGACTGCCTGGCTCGCTTCGTAGTCGTTCGGATCGTGCGCGGGCGTCACCTTGACGGCGCCCGAGCCGAATGCGGGATCGGGCCACGGCTTGCCGTCGCGAACAAGCTCGACCGCCACGATCGGGATACGGCGATCGGTGAGCGGCAACAACACTTCCTTGCCGTGGAGGTGCTTGTAGCGCTCGTCGCTCGGGTGCACCGCGACCGCGGTATCGCCGAGCATCGTCTCGGGCCGCGTCGTCGCGACGATGATCTCTCCGCTGCCATCGGCGAGTGGATACTTGAGCTCCCAGAGCGAGCCGTTCTCCTCGACGGTATCGACCTCGAGATCGCTGACCACGGTCTGGCTCGCGTAGTCCCAGTTGATCATCCGCTTCGCGCGGAAGATCAGGCCCTCCTCGTGGAGCCGCACGAATGCCTCCTGCACGGCGCGATTGGACTTCTCGTCCATCGTGAAGCGCTCACGCACCCAGTCGAGCGAGAAGCCCATCAGCTTCTCCTGCTCGATGATCCGGTTGCCGCTGCGCTCCTTCCACGCCCATGCGCGCTTCATGAACTCGTCGCGGCCGAGATCGAAGCGCGTCTTGTTTTCGCGGCGCTTGAGATCCTTCTCGATCAGCACGTGCACCGCGATCGACGCGTGGTCCGTGCCCGGCATCCACATCGCGTTGAAGCCCTGCATGCGCTTCCAGCGGATCAGGATGTCCTGCAGCGTCGAGCCGAGGGCGTGCCCCATGTGCAGCGAGCCGGTGACGTTCGGCGGCGGCAGCGTGATCGAGTACGGCACCGTGGGGCTCGTCTCGTCCGCGTGGAAGAACCCGTTTTCGTTCCAGAACCGGAACCAGCGAGGCTCGACTTCCGAGGGGTCGTACTGCTTGGACAGCGCCGTCGTCGTCGTCACGGCGCGACGCTAGCATACGCTCGGGCCCATCGGACCCGAGCACGGCGCCGTCGTTGCGACACGAGAGCGCGTTAGAATCGTGAGCGCTCGTGTACATCGGTCAACGTGCCATCACCCGACGCGGGGGAATCTGCCCCGTAACCGCGACGCTGCGTCGGCGTCCTGGCTGTGTGCGATCGCTCGTCGTCGTGATCGTCGCCGCGTGCGGCGGCGGTGCATCCACCTCGCCGGCCAGCCAAGGCCCGGCCGCCTCCATTTCCGGCGTCGAGAAACCGCCGCGCACCGCGGATCCTGAGGCCACGTTCGGCTTGCTCGAGATCGGCGCGGACTACGCACGCTACGTGAAGCTGACCGACAAGCCGTTCCTGTCGCTCGATCACGGCAACCGCTGGGTCGAGGTCTACGTCAACGAGGTCGGCGCGGCGGCGTACGAGGCGAGCGCGGCGATCCCGGTCGGCACGATCATCGTGAAGTCATCGTGGCTCGATGCCGACGGTGCGCCGTCGCAGATCGCCGGTCCGCTGTACGTGATGGAGAAGCGCGCGCCCGGCTATGCGCCCGCACACGGCGACTGGTGGTTCGCGATCCACTGGGCGAACCCGCCTGCGGAGGATGCGGCGAAGCTCGGCGGCCCGCTGTACTGGCGCGGGCACTCCAAGCGCGTCGACTACTGCGAGGCCTGCCACGACGACTACGATCGCTCGATCGGGGGCCTGATCCCGAGCAGCATCCTGAAGCGCTGACGCGCGCGCTTCGACGCTACGAGGCGCCGCGGCGCGACGTCAGCTCTTGCAGGTTCTCGCGGATGATCTGCTCGGCGAGCTCGGGAACGACCTCCCAGACGATGCGCTCGACCACCTCGGTCGAGAGCTTGAGCAGCGCGAGGAGCTCGGGGCTACCGGGCTCGATGCCTGCAGCCTCGGCCAGTCGGGCCGCCATCTTCGCCAGCGTGCGCTCCACGAGAACAGACCGCTTCGTCGGAGTACCACTAATCATCGGGGCTCGATTCGTGCCACTCACCGCGAGGGCAGGCGCGGCGGAGGCCGCCGAGGAAGTCGAGGAAGCAGATGCCGCGCCTCCAGAGGAGGACGAGGAGGCCGGGGCCGGCGGAGCAGGCGCGCGCGCGGCAGGTCCGGCAGTCGCAATGACCGCGGGCTTCGCGACGGCCGGACCGGCAGACGCCGATGGCGCGACGCCACCGGGCATCTTGACCGTCGGCATGCCCATGATCGTCGCCGAGCGCGGCGGCTGTGATGCGGCGGCCGCGGCGGCTGCGATGGCGGCCGGGCTCTTGGCGGCGGCAGCCGGTGGAGCGGCGGCGGCCGGCGGGGCGGCGGCGGCCCGCGGGGCGGCGGCGGCGGCTCCTGCCCCGCCTGGCTTCGCGACGCCGCTTGCAGCGTTCGCGACGACCTCGAGGACCTTCTCGAGCATCGTCGTGGTGTCCCACGGCTTCGGGAGGTTCGTGTCGGCACCGACCTGGGTGCCTTTGGCGGCATCGTAGGGTGCGCCGTTACCGACGAGGATCACGACCGGGACACCCGCGAGGGCAGCCTCGGACTTCACCGCGAGGCAGAGGTCGTAACCAGATTTGCCGGGCATCTGCGAGTCCACGAGGATGACCGCTGGCTTCTGACTCTTGGCCTTCGATAGACCTTCGTCGAAGTTGCGGGCGCCCACATACGTGAACTCGGTGCCGCGGAAGGTGATATCCGCGACCTGCTGCATCGTGGCGCTGTCGTCCACGCACAAAACAATCTTGCTCACTTGGGTCCTCCCGAATCGCAAGCTCGACGCACCACCTTGGTAACACGGTCTTCGACGGAGGGTCAAACCAACTGCCGAGAATTGGAGGCCTTTTGGGCACGTGGTGATCGGTGCTAGGTTTTGCCGCCGATGCCGACGCACCACACGCCACTTCACCTGGCGGCTGCCGAAGCGGTCGCAGCGAGCGCCGGGGTGGCCGCGACCGATCTCAAGGTCGAGGCGCCGCCGAAGCCCGAGCTCGGTGATCTCGCGGTCGGCTGCTTCGCGATCGCCAAGGCGGCGGGCAAGCCCCCCGCGCAGGTCGCCCAGGAGCTCGCCGGCAAGATCTCGCCGGGCGGCCTGCTCGCGAGCGCGACCGCCGCCGGTCCGTTCATCAACTTCAAGGTCGACCGCGCGCGCGCGTTCGCGTGGATCGTCGACGCCGCGCTCCGCGATCGCCTCGTGCCGCCTGACTACGGCGCGAACGAGACGATCTGCATCGACTACTCGTCGCCGAACATCTCCAAGCACCTCGCCTACCACCACCTCCGCGGCACGACGCTCGGCTACGCGCTCGCGCAGATCTATCGCGCACTCGGCTACCGCGTGGTCGGGATCAACTTCCTCGGCGACTGGGGCACGACCCACGGCATGTTGATCGCCGCGTGGAAGAAGTGGGGGCCGATCGAGCCGCTCGACGTCGCCGGCCTCAACGGGCTCTACGTCCGGTTCCGCGCCGCGATGGCCGAGGAACCGACGCTCGAGGCCGAGGGCCGCGCCTGGTTCAAGCGCCTCGAGGACGGCGATCCCGAGGCGCGCGCGCTGTGGCAGCGGTTTCGCGACATCTCGTGGGCCGAGTTTGCGACGGTCTACGACATCCTCGGCATCAAGTTCGAGGAGGTTCGCGGCGAGAGCGCCTACGAACCCGCCCTACCCGGTGTCGTCAAGCAGCTCGAGGACAAGGGCCTGCTCGTCGAGAGCGAAGGCGCCCGCGTCGTCGTGCTCGACGGCGAGAAGACGCCGATCCTGATCGTCAAGCAAGACGGCTCGACGCTCTACGCGACGCGCGACATCGCCGCCGCCGAGTATCGCTGGAGCACGTTCCACTTCACGCGGTCGCTCTACGTCGTCGGCCGCGAGCAGGCGCTGCACTTCCGGCAGCTCTTCAAGCTGCTCGCGAAGATGGGCCACGAGTGGGCCGCGCGCTGCCAGCACATCCCGTATGGCCACGTCCGGATCGGCGGCAAGAAGACCGCGACCCGGCTCGGCAATGTCGTGCTGATGAAGCAGGTCTTCGAGATCGCGCAGGATGAGGTGCGCCCGCGAATTGTCGAGAAGAACCCCGAGCGGTCGGCTGCCGAGGTCGACGAGGTCGCGCGCCAGGTCGGCATCGGCGCGGTCGTGTTCGGCAACCTCGCGTCGCAGCGCGAGAAGGACGTCGACTTCGATCTCGAGAAGGTGACCTCGACGCAGGGCGACTCCGGGCCCTATCTACAGTACGTCCACGCGCGCTGCTCGTCGATCCTGCGCAAGGCACCGCACAAGATCGAAGGCGCCGAGGCGCTCGGCGGCGTCGACTTCACGCTGCTCACCCACGAGGCCGAGTGGGCGGTCGCGCGGCGGCTGCTCGAGATGCCCGAGGTCGTGGTGCGCGCCGGCGACAAGGCCGAGCCCCACGCGGTCTGCCACTACCTGCTGCAGCTCGCAGGCGACTACTCGCGCTGGTACACGCTCGGCAACGACGACCCCGCGCTGCGGTCGCTCGTCGACGATCCGGCGCTGTCGCGCGCGCGGCTTGCGCTCACCGCCGGCGTCCGTGCCGCGATGGCGACCGGCCTGCGGTTGATCGGCATCGGCGCGCCCGACTGGATGTAGCGCGCCATCACCGGCGGTCGCGGCGGCGGATCTGCTCGAGCAGATCGACGCAATCGTCGAGCGAGCGCCGCAGGGTGTCGCGCAGCGCCTTGTCGTGTGCGATGTCCTCGAAGATCCGGTCGCGGCGCGACAGCGAGCGCAGCAATGCGGCGCAGCTCTCGGCGTACTTGACGTGACGCTGCGGGTACGGCAGCTCGGGCTCGGCGGCGGCCACGATCGCCTTCGGCGCAGCCCCGACCACGACCTGGCGGGCGATGCTCGACGACGGCACGACCGCCTCGGCCGCGGGGTTCGTGCCGCGCGCGCGGCCGGGCACGATCGCCGGCGAGTCGGAGAGCCCCGGCGGCCGCGGTGACTTGAACGGCATGCTCCCCGCCGCATCTGCGAGCGGCTCCGGGCGTGCCCACGGTCCCTTGTCGAGCTTGCCGTCGACACCGACCGCGGCGATCGCGGAGGGGTCGTGCTCGGGCTCGACCCGGGTGATCGGGCTCGACACCATCGTCGCGACCTCGAACGTCTGCCCGATCCATTGCGCCACCGGCAGCTCGAACATCGAGTGCTCGCCGACCCGCGGATCGCTGTCGCGGACGACCACGTGCTCCCGATCGGTGCCCGGCGCGCCGCGGACGATGACGTACCTGCGGCCGCGCATCTCGTGAAAGCCCAGGAGGTACACGCTCGACAGCGTGTGCACGCGGTACACGGCGGTGGCGCGCTGCCGGAGATCCCCGAACACCGTGTGGTTCACGTCCCCATCATAGCCGGAAGCCGCAGCGTCGCCGCGGCCTGCCTTGCGGACCGGTTGTTGACGAGCGCGGTCCTGGGCGTCTAGGGTGCGCCGCGCGCATGTTCGACAGTATCGAGGCTGCCGTCGGTATCTACCTGGCCTCGCTCGTGATCGGCGTCGTGTCGGGAGTCATCCCGGTGGTCAACGCCGAGCTCTACCTGATCGGCGTGGTGCTGCTCGGCAACAGCGTCGCCGGGGCGATCGTGCTCGGCGCGCTCGTCGCGCTCGGCCAGATGATCGCGAAGGCCGGCCTCTACCAGGCCGCGCGTGGCGCCGGCAACGCGGGCA
>JBKJUF010000691.1:0-6313 GCA_046590445.1 Kofleriaceae bacterium | reverse complement strand
AGGCGATGCCGATCCGGCCGCCGTCGAGCGCGATCATCGCGAGCGCGAAGCCGCCACCAACCGAGCCGAGGATCTGATCCGCGCCGATCTCGACGCCGTCGAGCACGAGCTGCGCGGTCGAAGAGCCGTGCAGCCCGAGCTTCTCCTCGAGGCGCGCGACGGTGAGGCCGGGCGAGCCGCCCGGCACGACGAACGCGGTGACGCCCTTGTGGCCGAGCGCGGGCTCGGTCAGCGCCCACACGACGAGCACGCCGGCGTGATCGCCGCTCGTGATCCACTGCTTGCTGCCATCGAGCCGCCAGCCGGTGGCCGTGCGGGTCGCCATCGTGCGCAGCCCCGCGACGTCGGAGCCAGCCTGCGGCTCGGACAACCCGAACGCGCCAGCGACGAGCTCACCGCTGACGAGCCGCGGCACCCATTGCTGGGCGAGCGGCGGGGTGCCGTACTTCGCGATCAGCTCGGCGACCATGTTCGTCACCGAGACCGTCACCGCGACCGACGCGTCGCCACGCCCGAGCTCCTGGAGGGCGAGCGAGTACGCGACGGGGCCAGCGTCAGCGCCTCCGAGCGCCTCCGGCACCGAGATCCCGAGGAGCCCGAGCTTCGCGAGCTCCTGCATCTCGGCGAGCGGAAATTCACCGGAGATGTCACGCGCCGCGGCCCGCGGGAGCAGCAGCCGCTCGGCGATCTCGCGCGCGGTGTCGCGAACCGCGAGCTGCTCTTCGGTGGGCTGGAAGTCCATGGCGTTCGCTAGTTGGCGCGGTACTTGACCGCGAGCTTCGCCACCGTGCCGCGTGGATCCGGAAGCCGCCACGCGAGCGCGGTCTGCTCCGCGCAGTCCGCCCACGCGTCGTCGAGGACCGAGGTCGCCGATGCGAATCCGACCGACTGCGCCTTGCCCTGCGGCCCGACGTAGATCGTGATGGTGACGTCGTCGGGCACGACGACCCTGATCGGCTTCGGACCGTTGCCGCGCTTGCCCTTGCTGGGCTTCGCACCCGGCTCGCCATCGCCGCACTCGTCGAGCGCGGCGAGCTGTCCACCGACGGCGCGGATCGCCATGTCCTCTTCCCAGTTCAGCGAGCGACCCTTCGCCGAGAAATCGAGCGGGATCGAGAAGTCGGCGTCGCCACCGATCGGCTTGCCGAACGTCGCGGCACGCGCGACCTCGAGCAGACACTTCTCGACGGGCCAGGCACCGAGGTCGCTCTCCGCGAGCTTGACGGCGCTGATCTCCCCGGTCTGCTTGATCTCCCAGTGCAGCGAGACGTGACCGCCCAGCCAGCGCCGGCGGCCGACCCGGCTCGTGTAGCAGTCGGAGAAGCTCTCGGCGTGCGGCGCGAGCCCTGCCTCGATCACCTTCGGGTCCATGCGACCGCGCGTCGACTGGATCTCGACGCCGTCCTGCGGCTCGTCATCCTCGACTGGCACGCGGGTCAGCCGCGCCGGGTCCTTGACGGGCTCGACCTGCTTCGGCGCCGATCCGCCGCCGCACCCGGCCGCCATGCCCAGCACGAACGCCGTGATCGCAGCGCCCTGGTTCACTGGATGGCCTCGAAGGCATACGTGTACGAGGTCTCGTACGGCTTCGGTAGGTCGGGGAACTGGATCTCCTGCACCTTACCGATCACGCAATCGTTCAGCGACTTCGACTCGAGCGTCGCCTTGACGACCTTGATGCTGCCGGCCTTGCCGGCCGGCGAGATCGTCATCGCCAGCGTGACCTTGCCGCGCGAGTTCTTTGGCAGCTCCTGGTTGTCGACGGCCATCGTCAGGCAGCGCGACACCGCAGGCCGCTTGCGCTCGAGCATGCGGTTGATCTCGTCCATCTTCTCGGGCGGGAACATGCTGCCGCTCCGATCGGTGGTGTCACCTGGGCGGTTGCTGATCGTCGGCCCCTCGGGCGTGGTGTCTTCCGACTTCTTCTTGCCGCCACAGGCGGCGAGCGTGGCGACGATCGAGATTGTGAGCAGCGTGGTCTTGGTCATGGTGTTCCCTCTCACTGGCCCTTCGCCAAATAACTACTGATCACGAGCCGCTGGATCTCGCTGGTGCCCTCGTAGATCTCGGTGATCTTGGCGTCGCGGAAGTGACGCTCGACCGGGTACTCGGTGACGTAACCGTTGCCGCCGAAGATCTGGATCGCCTCGCGAGCCGCCTTGTTCGCGACATCCGACGCGTACAGCTTCGCCATCGCGGCTTCCTTGCCGTACGGGAGCTTTCCGTCCTTGAGCCACGCTGCGCGCAGGGTCAGCAGCCGCGCGGCATCGATCTCGGTCGCCATGTCTGCGAGCTTGAACGCGATCGCCTGGTGCTGCGCGATCGGCTTGCCGAACGTGCGCCGCTGCTGCGCGTACGCGAGCGAGTCGTCGAGGGCTGCGCGCGCGATGCCCAGAGCCTGCGCCGCGATCCCGATCCGGCCGCCGTCGAGCGTCGACATCGCGATCTTGAAGCCGCCGCCGACCTCGCCAAGGAGAAGGTCGTTGCCGAGGCGGACATCGTCGAGGAAGATCTGCGACGACTTGCTGCCGCGGATACCGAGCTTGTCATCCGGCGTGCCGACGCGGACGCCCGTGGTCTTCATCGGCAGGATGAACGCCGTGATGCCTTTGTGACCGGCGGCCGGCTCGTTCATCGTGAACAGCACGCAGACATCGGCGACGGGGCCGTTCGTGATCCAGTTCTTGGTGCCCTGGATCACCCAGCCGTCGCCATCCTTGACGGCGGTCGTCTTCTGCGCGGCGGCATCGGAACCGGCCTCGGGCTCGGAGAGCGCGAAGCAGCCGAGCAGCCGCCCACTCGCGAGCGGCGTCAGCCACTCCTGCTTCTGGGCGTCGGTGCCGAACCGGTAGATCGGATCGCAGACGAGCGAATTGTTGACGCTCATGATCACGCCCGTCGACGCACAGGCGCGGCTGATCTCCTCCATCGCGAGCACGTAGCTGACGTGATCGAAGCCGGAGCCGCCGTACTGCTCGGGCACCGCGATCCCGAGGAAGCCGAGCTCGCCCATCCGCTTCACGAGCTCGGCCGGGTGGCGATGCTCGCGATCGATCTCGGCGGCCTTCGGCAACACCTCGCCCTGCGCGAAGTCCCGCGCCGTCTGCTGGACCGCGAGCTGTTCTTCGGTCGGTGTGAAGTCCATGACTACTGGCCCTTGAACTGGGCTGCGCGCTTGGGCTTCGCGAGGAACGCGGACATCCCCTCGCGCTGATCGGTGGTCGCGAACAACAGGCCAAAGCTGCGCTGCTCGAGCGCGAGCGCGTGCTCGAGCGACGTCGACTGGCCCTGGTGGATCAACCGCTTGACCTCGGCGACGGCGAGCGGACCGTTCGCCGCGATCCGCAGCGCCAGATCGCGGACCTTCGGCAGCAGCTCGGCGTCCGGCCACACCGCGTCGACGAGTCCGATCCGCAGCGCCTCGGGCGCCTTGACCGTGTCGCCGGTCATGCAGAGCTCCTTCGCCTTCGCGACGCCGACCCGCCGGGACAGCCGCTGCGTGCCGCCGAAGCCGGGGATCACGCCGAGCTTGACCTCGGGCTGGCCGAACGTCGCCTTGTCGCTGGCATGGATGAAGTCGCACGCGAGCGCGAGCTCGCAGCCGCCGCCGAGCGCGAAGCCGTTCACCGCGGCGATCCACGGCTTCTCCGACGTCTCGATCGCGTTCCCGAGCGAGCCGCCCATCTGGGCGAACGCGGTCGCCTGGATCGGGGTCATCTCGACCATCTCGGAGATGTCGGCGCCCGCCACGAACGCCTTCTCGCCCGCGCCCGTCACGATGACGACGCGGACGTCGGTCGACACCTCGAGCTCGCCGACGATCTGCGTGAGCTCGGCGATCACCACGCTCGACAGCGCGTTGAGCTGCTGCTCGCGACGGATCGTGACCGTCGCGATCGGCCCATCGACGTCGACCTTCAGCGTCTCGAAGCCGTTGTAGCTCATGCCGTCACCTTCGCCGTCTTCTTCAGGCCCTGCGGGTCGTACTCGTAGAAGCCGCGTCCGACCTTCTTGCCGAGCCAGCCAGCCGCGACGTACTGGCGGAGCAGCGGGCACGGCCGGTACTTGTCGTCGCCGAGCTCGCGATGGAGGACCTCGGCGATCGCGAGGCAGGTGTCGAGGCCGATCAGATCGGCGAGCTCGAGCGGTCCCATCGGATGGTTGAGGCCGAGGCGGACGCCGGTGTCGATGTCGGCCGCGGTGCCGAGCCCCTCGTAGAGGCCGTAGCAGGCCTCGTTGAGCAGCGGGATCAGCATCCGGTTGACGATGAACCCGGGGATGTCACGGGCACCGATCGTCGTCTTGCCGAACCGCTTCGCGAGCGCGACTGTCGTCTGGTACGTGGCGTCGCTGGTCGGCAGGCCGCGCACGATCTCGACGAGCTTCATCAGCGGGACCGGGTTCATGAAGTGCATGCCGATCACGCGATCGGGACGCCCCGACGCCGCGGCGATCTTGGTGATCGAGATCGACGACGTGTTCGACGCGAGGATCGCCTCGTCCTTGCAGACCTCGCCGAGGCTCTTGAAGATCGAGAGCTTGAGCTCCTCCTTCTCGGGCGCCGCCTCGATGACGACGTCACAGTCCGCGAGGTCCTGGTGGCGGCCACCCGGGCGCAGCCGGGCGATCGTCTGATCGCGCGCGACGCCGTCGAGCTTGCCCTTCTCGACGAGCCGGTCGAGCGTCTTCTTGAGCTTGCCGACACCAGCCTGCGCGAAGTCGAGCGCGGCATCGACCATCACGACGTCGAGCCCCGCCTGGGCCGCGACCTGCGCGATGCCCTGCCCCATCTGGCCTGCGCCGACGACGCCGATCTTGCTGACGATGCGATCGCCCGCCGCGTCCGCTGTCACGGACGCTCGATCGCCCGCCGCGTCCGCTGTCACGGACGCTCCACGAGGAGCGCGATGCCTTCGCCGCCGCCGATGCACAGCGACGCACCGCCGGTCTTCGCACCCTTCGCGATCATCGCGTGGACCAGCGTGACGAGCACGCGGCAACCGGACGCGCCGATCGGGTGCCCGAGCGCGACGGCGCCGCCCGAGATGTTCACCTTCGCGGGATCGAGGCCGAGCATCTGGTTGTTCGCGATCGAGACGACGCTGAACGCCTCGTTGATCTCCCAGAGATCGACCTGCTTGGCGTCCCAGCCCGCCTTCTTCAGCGCGTTCGTGATCGCGCCGGCCGGTGCGGTGGTGAACCACTCCGGCGCCTGCGCGTGATAACCCCACGCGACGAGCCGCGCGAGGATCTTCGAGCCGCGCCGCTTCGCCTCGTCGGCGGACATCAGCACGACCGCGGCGGCGCCATCGTTCAGCGACGACGCGTTGCCCGCGGTGATCGTGCCGTCCTTCTGGAATGCGGCGCGCAGCCCGGCGAGCTTCTCGATGTTGCCCTTGCCGGGCTCCTCGTCGGTCTCGACGCTGATCTCACCGTCTTTCTTCTTCGGGTCCGCGATCTTGACCGCGACGATCTCGGCCTTGAAGAGCCCGGTCTTCTGGGCCTCGAGCGCGCGGCGATAGCTCTCGGCGGCGAACTCGTCCTGCGCGCTGCGCGGGATGTTCTTCTCCTTGGCACATACCTCGGCGCAGTTGCCCATGTGCTGGTTCGAGTACGGATCCCAGAGGCCGTCGTGGACCATCGTGTCGACGGTGTCGAGGCCGCCCATCTTCACGCCGTTGCGCACGCCGCGCATCGCGTGGGGCGCGTTCGACATCGACTCCATACCGCCGGCAACCGCGATCTCGACCTCGCCGAGCGCGATCGCGCGGGCCGCGGCGATCACCGCCTCGAGACCCGACCCGCAGACCTTGTTGACCGTGACGGCCGGCACCGAGTCGGGCAGTCCGGCGTAGCGCAGCGCCTGTCGCGCGGGCGCCTGCCCCACGGCGGCTTGCAGCACGTTGCCCATCTGGACCAGGCCGACGTCTGCCGGGGCGACGCCGGCGCGCTCGAGCGCGGCCTTGATCGCGGTCGCGCCGAGCTTGGGCGCGGGCACCGAGGCGAGAGATCCGAGGAAGCTGCCAATTGCGGTGCGCGCGGCACCGACGATCACGACGTCACGCATGGGGGTGCAATACCCTGCGCTCACAGACGGGTCAAGGCACGGAAAGCGCAACCGATCCGGTGGCTTACTTGCATCCCGATCGGGTCACCGTCGGCGCGTTCGCGATGTGGGGCTGGTGACGGCGACTACGCCAGTGCGGTCGTCAGAGCGGGGCTCATCGGCAAGACGATCCGGAACGTCGTGCCGGCCCCCGGTGGACTCTCGACCTCGATCGAGCCGCCATGCGCGTCGACGATTCCCTTGACG
>JBKJUF010000555.1:0-2597 GCA_046590445.1 Kofleriaceae bacterium | reverse complement strand
GTCGTCCCCACCGAGGGGCCGGTCGCCGCGGCATCCGGGGGAGGCATCGCCCCGTGCTGCATGGGTGTCATGCCTTCATGCGGCGCCGCATTGCCGTGCGGCACCGAGTCGACATGAGGCATCTCGCCGTGATTCGCGACTTCGCCCGCCGGGTGCGCCATCTTGCCGCCGTAGAACCCGGCACCCGAGACAAGCAACGCGGAGAGTACGAGCGTCGCCGTCTTGATCGCAGCGAACGCCGGAGCTCGCTGCTGCAGCAGCCGAGCGATCACGCTCGCCGACGCTGCCGCGAGCGTTCCGTATGCGAACCAGTGATGGAGGATTCCGGCTGCGTGGCGCGATCGGACCGGGACAGACTCGATCCGCGACGCGATCAGGGTCGTAGTATGGCTGTCATGAGGGCCTCACGTCGCCATCGCCGCGCTGTCGCGCTGCTGACGATGTTCCTCTGGCTCCTCGCCGTCGAGGTGCTGCCCGGCCTCCATCTCGCCGCGCACGACGACGATCACACGCATCGAGCGGATGGCACGATCGTCACGGTCCGATTCGATGTCGATCATCACGACCACGACGACGTTCACGTTCACGAGCACGGCCACGACGCGAGCGCCCACGAGCACGTTCACGATGATCACGTGGATGCGGCGCCGCCCGCAGCGAAACGCCGGAGCACGGCGCCGGTCCTCACATTCGACGTGGCACCGTTCGCACATGCTGCGACGGGCGCGGCGCACCACGCTGTGGCGCTCCACGCACCTGCTCCACCCGCGCATGAAGCCCGACTCGTTCCTCGGTATGACTGGAAGCTCGTCGCTGCATGCGAACCGCTGTGCTCGGCGCAGCTCGCACGCGCGACCGCCCGCGGCCCGCCAGCAGCGATCTAGTACACCGCATATTCGATCGCATCCTGGCTCCGGCGTCGCGCTCGCGCGATGGCGGTGCAGCTGCGCGTCCGTGCGCGGCCGGCCTGTCACGAGGAACTGTCATGTTCGCCTTCGATGTTCTGAACAGCTTGCTGGGGACGATCATCGCGATGCACCCGCCGGTGCCGGTTGTCGATCCGCTACCCGGGCCCGAGCCGAGCGCGCCCGGCCTGGCCGACGAAGAGCTCGGAAGGCTCGGCGAAGCGACGGACGAGACGATCGAGGTAACGAGCGACGCACCCTCGGAGTCGGCGTCGTCGGTCCAGCTCGACAAGACGAAGCCCGAGCCGCTCGAGCAGATGCACTACACGCCGGGCATGCCGCTGACGGCGACGCTGAAAGCTGCCTACAAGTTCTAAGGCGCGCCTGTGTTCGAGCCGGGAGTGGCGACGACGAACGGCCGCGCACGACCGCTACCAGATCGCGGGCGCGTTCGGGCTCGTGCTTCTCGCGCCGCCACTACGCAGTCGAACCTGGCGGTCACCTTGCCCTCAGGCGCCACGGGGCCTCCGATGTGCGGACCGGAACCGTGAGCAAGGACGATTGTCGCTCCGTGATCAAGCGAGGCGCTCGATTGCACCGTCGCGAAGGCCGAGTGCTCGATCAGGATCCAGCATCCGAGCTCGCGGCCCTTCGCCGTCGCGACCTCGATCGCCCGCTTGATGCCGCTACTCCCGGGCACGGTGACTTCGATGAGCCCCACGGATCGCATCGGCTCCTTGGGTACATCCCCGATGTTCTGCTGGAGGTAGACTGGCGGCGTTGGCCCCGGTCGCGGCGTGAACGTCGGGTCCGTAGGGCGAAACACCGATCGAGTGCTTGCCGAGCAGCCCACCATGGCTGCTGCTGCGAACAGCGTCACGAGGATCGATAGGAACGTGGCCGCTCTGATCATTGGGAACGGCATGGCTCCATCGCGAGCCCACCTGTGTCAAGAGTGACTGTCTCGACCACGTGAGCTAAAGCGCCTCGTGGCCGTCGTGCACTCCGCTGCGATGGCTGGTGAGTGAATCCGTGTCATCTCGGCCTCCTTCCGCCCGGAGTGCGAGATTGCAGCGCGCGTGCCCGACGACGATGTCCGGGCGCTCGCGCTCGCACCTGATCTGGCTGATGCTGCGTGTGTGATCGAGCTGCAGGACGTGGGCAAGCGTTACGGCGCGACCTGGGTCGTGCGTCACGTGACGATGCGGATCGCGCGGGGTGAGCTCGTCGCCGTGCTCGGTGAATCGGGCAGCGGCAAGACCACGCTCGTCAGGATGATCAATCGTCTGATCGATCCCGACGAGGGCACCATCAAGATCGACGGTCACGACGTGCGCGACGCCGATCCGGTCGCCCTGCGCCGGACGATCGGCTATGTGATCCAGCAGGTCGGCCTGCTGCCGCACCTCACCGTTGGCGACAACGTCGCGATGGTGCCCCGCCTGCTCGGATGGTCCGCGGCCGACATCGGGGCCCGCGTCGACGAGCTGCTCGAGCTGGTCGAGCTCCCGGCGGCCACGTACCGCGATCGCTACCCGGATCAGCTCTCGGGCGGCCAGCGCCAGCGCGTCGGCGTCGCGCGTGCACTCGCCGCCCGACCGCGGGTGCTGCTCCTCGACGAGCCGTTCGGTGCGCTCGATCCGATCACCCGCGTGGGACTCCAGGACAAGCTCCGACGCATCCACCTCGAGC
>JBKJUF010000203.1:0-17655 GCA_046590445.1 Kofleriaceae bacterium | reverse complement strand
CCCGCACCACGAAACGGCAATCCTCGCGCGAGCGGGGACACGCAAAGCCACGGGACTCTTCGAGTCAGCCGGGCTACCGACGGAGGTTGCGTTGCACGCACGAGACGATCCGTAACTGTGAGACGCCGCATCGTCGGCGACGAGTGACGAGACAGCGAGCTTCGCCCCGGCATACGTGCCGGACTAGCAGGCTGCCGTCACCACGAGTCGCAGATGAACGCCTACCCGGCACGTCTCTCGACCAACAATTAGCCGAGCCCCCTGCCACGAGACCGTGGCCCAGGGGGCTTGGTGTTTTCGGCCCGTGTTACTGCTCGAGCTCGGTCGACGTCCCTTCCCGCAACATCGTCTCGGTGCGCGTCTCCACCATCGAGCGCTTCCTCGCAGTCGCTCGACTACTACGCAGAGTTCAACGCGTCGAGCCGAGCCGAGCCGAAGTGGATGCTCAGTCGAAATCGACGGCATGGGTGATCGTGACGATGGATGGCCGGCACGCCCGATTTTTTGGTGACCGACCCCGTGCGGCGCGCCTCGCGCCGAGAGCAGTTCCACGCTGTCGGTGATCGTCGCCACTACGTCCCGTAGCCGATCTCGGCGAGGTCGGAGGTCAGGTCGGCGAGCGTGCGCTCCTTCGTGATTCGAGCGACGAGCTTCGCATCGAGAGGCTTGCCGGCGAGGACGTGCGCGATCGCGTCCACCGCGACCTTCGCCTCGAAGTAGTCGGCGACGTAGGCGCGGTATGCAGCGGGCTCGCCACTCAGGATCGCGAAGTCGTCGACCATTGGCTTGGCGTTGCCGCGCAACGTCCACGCCGTGCCGTCGTGAAAGCCGCCGAACGTGACGTCCTCCATGAGAAACGACGGCTCGTTCACGTGAGGTGCGAGGGCCACGGGCACTCCGGCGTAGATCGCCGCGACGTCCTCGTGCTTGTACTCGTGCCAGAAGCTCTTCACGAACGCGCCGGCCTTGCCGAACACGATGAACCAGTCGTCGCCCGAGCCGTTCCGCATCGAGGCCATGCGCTCCTGGCCCTCGGGATTCCACGCCGCGTTGAACGAGTAGTATCGGGACTCCCAGTCCTCGGACAACATCGCGTCGAGCGCGGCGATGCCCTTGCAGATCCGCTCGAGCACGGCCGGCGGCGGGAGCTGCGTCGCCGGCTTCGTGGATTGCTTCTTCGCCGCGGACGGTTTCCTCGCGGGCGTGTGCACCGACTTCGCCATGGAGCCGGTTGTAACGCGTCGACCGCGCGCAGAAAGGGCAAACCGTGAAAACTGGGGCGAACGACGGGGATCGAACCCGCGACATCCAGGACCACAACCTGGCGCTCTACCGACTGAGCTACGTCCGCCGTGGAAGCACTGTCTACATGAGACCGCGCGCGACCGCAACTGTGTAGGGGCCAGGCCATGGGCCAGGCCCCTACACTCGCGCCCTGCCACCGCATCCCCTCTCGCGACGCATTCCGTCTTCGACAGCGAACTCGCCGAGGTCGATGCCTCGATCACCCGTCCGCGCAGGACGTCCAAGGCGTCACGCGCTGATGATCGCCCATGCGAACCGCGCGAAACCGTCGGGAGAAGGAGCGCGTCGAGGTCAGCGACGGCGACAAGCTCGTGACGACGGCGAACTTCTCGAACCAGTGGCCCGAAGCAGGCCGAAGTTAGGTCGCGGCCTTGGCGCCGCGGGTGGTAGACCGGAGCGATGAGTGATGCTCCCGAGGCCGCGCCCCCGCCGACTGGCAAGCAGCGCACGCTCAAGGAGCGCCTCGCGGCGCACACTGCGGAGTACGGCAAGATCGCGATCTACACGTATCTCGTACTCTCGCTCCTGACGATCGCGGCGTTCTCGGTGGCGTGCGGCATCGGGGCGTCGCCAACGTCGGCGACCGGCGTCCTCGGGGTGATCGGCGCGGGCTGGGTCGCGGCGAAGGCTACGATGCCGGTGCGGATCCTGGCGACCATCGGCCTGACTCCGCTGGTCGCGGCATTGGTCCGCCGCGTTCGTCGCCCGGCCGCCAAGCCGGCTGCATAGCGTGCTCAGCCGAGAAGGAGCTACATGAGCGTCTTGTACTCAGGCCATGAGTAAAATATCGATCAGATGCTCGGTGAGATCGCGTCGAGCTGTGGCGCGATGCCGTGATCTTGCCGGCAGGCGACGCGAACGCTATGTCGCGGCCTTGGCGCGGCGCGCGTTCATGATCTTGACGAACGACTTGCCGCGGATCTCGTCGAGCGTCAGCCCGGTCGCGATCGCCTCGTCCTCGGTGACCGCGCCGCACGCGATGCCGCGCAGGAAGTAGTTGAGCAGCCCCTGCCCGGTGGCCGCGTCGTCGAACACGTCACCGACGAGCGTCGCCTGCGCGGCCTTGTTGACGAAGTTCGAGAGCCGCTCCGACGCGGCGGTGAAGCCATCGAGGAAGAACCCGTAGACCGCGCCGTAGCGGGTCGGCAGCTGACCGGGGTGGAGATCCCAGCCCTGGTAGAAACCGTGCACGAGCGAGTGGCGAACGTCGTCGGCGTGGAGGCGCCAGGCCGAGAACACCGCGGCCTTGTTCGCGCGCTTCTGCTCGTCGGTCAGCTCGTTTCCGCGATGCGGCGCGACCGGCATGATGTTCGTAGCGCCGTCGGACAGCATCACGCCGGTGCCAGCGAACGCGACCTTCATCATGTGCTTCGCGAAATCGCATGCCGGGTGGCGCATCCGCTGGTGCGCAGCGGTGATGTCGCAGTTCGCGGTGTAGTCGTAGGTTCCGAAATGCGCGCCGGTCAGCCGGCCGTTCGCGAGGCGGTGGAGGCGCGGCAGGATCGACCGACCGGCGGGGTCGAAGATGCTCTGCGTGGTCTCGACCATGAACTCGACCTTGAGTGTGCCGGGTTCGAGGCCGAGGCGATCCTCGAGCATCTCGAACACGGCGACGAGCACCTCGACGTCGGCGTGGTGCTGGATCTTCGGTAGCGTGGTGACGAAGTTCGGCGGCAGGTTGCCGCTCGTCTTGTCGAGGAGCTCGCTGAGGAAGATGTCGAGCGTACGCAGCGAGCGCGCCGCGAGATCGCGAGTCAGCGGCTTGATCCGGATGCCGATGAACGGCGGCAGCGTGCCGGCCGCGAGGCCCGCGGCGACCTCGGATGCGGCGGCGGCGGCGTGGCCGTCCTCCTCGGCGTCGGGGCGGTTACCGTAGCCGTCCTCGAAGTCGATCCGGAAGTCCTCGACGGGCTCGCGGCCGAGCTTCTCGCGCACCCGCTCGTAGACCTTCGGCGCGAGCTCGCCGGGCACGCCGATCGCGTCGGCGAACGTCGCCGGGTCCGGTGCGTACGTCTCGAGCGATCGCAGCGCGAGCTCGCCGAGCTTGCGCGCGGTGTCCGCCGAGAACAGGTGTGCCCCACCGTAGACGGTGTGCACCGGCTGGCGAGCTCCCGAGTCCCCGGGGTAGCGCTCGAGCACACGTGCCTGCGCCTTGTTGACGCGATCGAGGGCCTTCTGGAGCTTCTTCGGGGGCAGGGTCGTACGAACCGTCATCGGGGCGTTGTAACGCGAGGTCACTGAAGGCGCATCGGGGCCCGCCACCGATCGATCGAGAGCAGTCCGTGAGGAAGGATGGTTGCAAGCGGTCGAGATCACGTCATATTCGCTCCGATGTTCGAACTGTTGTCATCACCGGAGGCGTGGTTGTCGTTCGCGACCCTTGCGGCGCTCGAGGTGGTGCTCGGCGTCGACAACATCATCTTCATCGCGATCCTCGCCGGCAAGTTGCCCGTCGAGCAGCGCGAGAAGGCGCGCAAGCTCGGGCTCGCGGGCGCGTTCGTGTCGCGGCTCGCACTGCTCGCGATGCTGTCGTGGATCGTCCGGCTCGATCAGTCGCTGTTTCACGTCGCCGGCAAGGGGTTCTCGGGCAAGGCGTTGATCCTCCTCCTCGGCGGCCTGTTCCTGCTCTACAAGGCAACCAAGGAGATCCACCACAAGCTCGAGGGCGAGGAGCTCGATGGCTCGACCCGCCGCACCGCGGTGACGCTTGGCAGCGTGCTCTTCCAGATCGTGCTGCTCGACATGGTGTTCTCGATCGATTCGGTGATCACCGCCGTCGGCATGACGCCGCACGTCCCGATCATGGTCGCGGCCAACGTCGTCGCCCTCGTCGTGATGCTGCTCGTTGGCCGCCAGATCAGCGAGTTCGTGGAGCGCCATCCGTCGGTGAAGGTGCTCGCGCTGGCCTTCCTGTTGATGATCGGCCTCGTGCTGGTGTCGGAAGCCTTCGGCGTCCACGTGCCGAAGGGCTACATCTACGGTGCGATGGGGTTCAGCGTGTTCGTCGAGATGGTCAACATCCGGACGACCCGCAAGGCGCGCGCGGTGCACCTCAACCAGGTGCCTCGGGTCTCCGAGATCTCCCGCTGATCACGGCTCGTCAGCTGCCGCGGTACGTCGAGTAGCCGTACGGCGAGAGCAACAGCGGCACGTGATAGTGCTGCGCGCCGTCGTCGACGGTGAACTGGATCTCGACGACCGGGAAGAACCCGGTCTGGCCGAGCGCCGCGAGGTACGCGCCGGTGGCAAACCGGATGCGATAGGTCCCGGGCTCGACGGGACCCGCGGGCGTCAGTGTTCGGAGCCGGCCATCGTCGTCGGTCGTGCCGCGGCCGACCGGGTGCCAGCTGCCGCCGACATCGCGCTCGAGCTCGATCGCGATCTGCTTGCCGGGGCGCCCAGCGGCGGTGTCGAGGACGTGCGTCGTGATCATGCGTGACCTCCGTGTTCGGCGAGCAGCTTGGCGAGCCGCAGCCGGGTGATCTTCGCCTGTTCCTCGGCGGCGGTGCGCAGCTCGTCGGCCGCAGAGCCCGCGAGCCGTGCACGCAGATCGCCGAGCATGTCGTCCGCGCTGCGGCCGGTCGCGCACACGATGTAGATGAAGCCGTGCTTGGCCTCGTACGCTCGGTTCGCGTCGGCGAGCTCGGCCAGCGTCGCGGCCGCCGCGCTCGCGGTCGTCTGCTGCTCGTCGCGCGCCCACCGCCCGGTCGTCTCGGGATCGCCCGCTGGTGCTGCCGGTGGGCTCTGCGAGCCGATCTTGGGATGCGCGCTGAACGCCTCGCGGTGATCCGCCTCGCCGAGCGACCACCACACACGCTCCGCGGTCCGCAGCAGCGCCGGCACGTCCTCGAACGGCCGCGCCGCGGCGACCTGCTCGGCCCACCGCGACGAGCCACAGCACTTGCGGAGTGCGGCGCGAGCTTCGTCGGCGGTCATCGCGTCGAGCGCCGCGAGGCCCGGTGCGGCCACGGGGACGAGCGTCCCCCACGCGCGAAGCCGGGCGATGCCGCCGCACGGGAACACCGAGATCCGGAGGTGGGTGACCGGGCCGGTGCGCCGGAGCTGGTGATCGAACACGTGCCGGCGATGCGGCTCGACGGGCGTCGCGAGGAGCGTCCGCCATCCGGACAGCTCGTCGACGCTCGTGCCGGGCCCGAGATGGAGGCGGCCGGATTCATTCCGGCCGCCGGGATCAAACGTACCCTCGAGCGCGATCCGCCCGGGCGCGTTGCCCTTGAAGTGGCTGGTATCGATCTCGATGCTCTCGACCGTGCCGGCCGCCGCGAGCCGGATGATCGCCCAGTCGTTGCCCGGGCCGCGCCGGCGCCTGGTCTCCCAGCCATCTGCCATCGACCGTGACGGGCCCGGCTTGATGAGATTGTTCCGCGAGCCGAAGAACATATCACTGCAGGTCTCGACGACCGCGCCGTGCTCGAGCGCGGCGAGATCGATCGGGCCACCGAGCGCGCGCAGCCGCGGCCAGCTCGGCACGACGTCGCCGTGGATGCGCAGGCGGGCGACGCCACCATCGGGATAGATGTCGAGGCGGACGTGCGTGTAGCGATGGCCATCGCCGATCGCGAACACGTTCTCGCTGTCACCGCGCAGCGCCGAGCGCGGCAGGATCTCGCTCCACGTCGCACGCTGCAGCGCTGCGAGATCGAGCGGATCTTCGATCGTCGTCGCGTAGATCGCGCAGGCCTCGGGGAAGTTGCCGCGGAAGAACGCGGTGTCGACGACGACGCCCCGGATCACGCCCGGCAAGCCGAGGCGGACGACGCACCAGTCGTGGGTGCCGCCGTCGCGGCGACGGCGGGTCTCCCAGCCGTCCATCCACTTGCCGCGGTCGGTGTACTCGTGCTCCTTCCACACGGCGGGGTGCGCGCGGAGGAGGTTCTCTTTCTCGGCGAAGAACTCGTCGTTGCAGGCGATCGCGGCACCACCGACGGTGTCGCTCGCGAGGTCGGGCAGATCGAGAAACGCGGGCTGTTCGGTCATAGCAAGACTCCCAGATCGCTCGCGACGGTGCGGCCGGCTTCCGCCACGCAGGTGCCGCGAAGATACGTCGCGAGCACGGCTCCGCGCAGTGCCTCACCGGCATACGGCGTGACCTTGTGACGGTGGCGGATCGACTCCGGCGCGACCGTGGTCTCGGCGGTGTCGTCGAACACGATCAGGTCGGCGTCGTGGCCGGCCGCGATCGCGCCCTTCGTGCCGGTCAGCCCGGCGAGCCGCGCCGGCGCCACGCACATCCAGCGCACGATGTCGGTGATCGCGTGGCCTCGCGCCGAGGCTTCGGTCCAGACGACCGGCAGCGCGAGCTGCAAGCCCGACACGCCGCCCCACGCGGACACGAAGTCGCCGACCTCGATCGCCTTGAGTGCCGGCGAGCACGGCGAGTGATCCGACGCGACCATGTCGAGCACGCCCTCGGCGAGCGCCTGCCACAGCAGCTCGCGGTTCGCGGCCTCGCGGATCGGCGGCGCGCACTTGAACGGCGTCGCACCGTCGGGGATCTGCTCGGCGGTGAAGTGCAGGTAGTGCGGGCACGTCTCGGCGGTCAGCGGCAGCCCCTCGGCGCGGGCGTCGCGGAGCAGCGGCAACGCGCTCGCCGCGGAGTGATGGACGATGTGCGTGCGCGCGCGCGTCGTCCGGCACAGCCCGGTGACCAGGCGGATCGCCTCGGCCTCGGCCTCGGGTGGCCGCGACGCGAGATACGTCGCGTAGCGTCGCGGGTCGGCCCCGGCGAGCCGTGCGGTCGCGGCATCGATCGGACCGGCGACCTCGGCATGCACGAGCAGCGGCACGCCGAGACCCGCGAGGATCGCCATCGCCGGTGCGAGCTCGCGCTCGCCGACCCACCCGAACTCCTCGACGCCGGAGTCGACGAGGAAGCACTTGAAGCCACGCACGCCATCCTCGGTCATCCCCGCGAGCTCGCCCGCGTTGCCCGGCACGACGCCGCCCCAGAACCCGACGTCGACCGCGCACTGGCCACGCGCCGCCGCGCGCTTCGCCGCGAACCCCTCGCGCGTCGTGGTCGGAGGGATCGAGTTCAGCGGCATGTCGACGAGCGTGGTGACACCACCGATCGCGGCGGCCGCGGTCGCGGTCGCGAAGCCCTCCCACTCGGTACGCCCCGGCTCGTTGAGGTGGACGTGGGTGTCGACGATCCCCGGCATCACGAGGTGGTCACCGACATCGACGAGCTCGGCGCCGGCCGGGACCTCGCCCCATTCGCCTACGCGCTCGATCGTGGTGCCGCGGATGTGGACCGTGTTCGGGCCGACCCCCGCGGGCGTCACCACGCGGCGCGATCGAACGACCAGATGACGTTCGTGCATCGCCGCGGACCGTAACACGTGTGAAGTCATCGCCGTCGGCTGCACGGCCCCCGAGGCCTCGTCGATCAGAGGCGCTGCACCCAGAACACGTAGCCGATCTGCGAGAAGTAGACCCGGGCGCAATCCGCGGTGAGAAATGGCGTCGGACTTGTCGGAATGTCGAGCCCGGTCACCGGGCGAAATCGATCGGCGAGGCTCGCCCGATCGGAGTACTGGACGCCCTGCGCCTTCGACACACCACCGCTGAACACCATCCGCAGCCCATCGGGGGTCAGGTTCGGCGGGCTCGGCGTGATCGAAGTGAGTCCGAGATCCGCGGCGACGTAGTTGCCGATCAGCTCCGACGCGCCTGTCGCATCGAGCTCGATCTCCTGGTAGACGTCGGTCCGGTTTCGCACCATCATCCTGCGCCGCGGCCCGCGCGACGGCGTGCCGAACCGGACGAACGAATCCGTGGTCTGCCCGGGAAGCACCACGTCGTAGGCAGCGACAAAGCTGTCGTCGACCCGGCGAAACGCGCGGATGCGGCCGATCACCGTCGATTGATTCCAGCTGCGGACGAACAGCTCGTCGCCTTCGGGTGCGTAGCGAACGAAGTCGAGGTGCAGCTCGGCGGTCTGTTCGAGCCCCGCGACCGGGGTCAACAGCCCGTCGAACGGGCCTTCGGCGATCTGATTCACCGGTTCGGTGCACACGGCGGCCCCGCGACCGTTGGTGGTCGTCGAGTACTCGCTGCAGCTCTGCACGGTCTGGTTCAGCACGCGCGAGAACTGCGGCGTCTCGCCGATCGGCGGGCACGCGAACGGGGCATCGGCCGGCGCATCGAAGAACGCGGCATCGGTGACCGGTTGCTGCTCGGTCGGCGCGAGCCCGAATACCTGGGTACAGCCCGCGAGCAAGACGCTCGCGACCACCCATCTCATTCGTAGGTCACGCACGGGTCACCGAGCATACCGCGGACCGGACCGCGCGTCCGCGCTACTTCAGGCGCGCGCCGTTCTCGATCCAGTTACCGAGCTCGGCGCGCTCGTCGAGCGACATCAGCGTCTTGTTATTGAGCGGCATCGACCTGGTCTTGACCGAGCGCTCGTAGATCCGTGGCGCCATGATCTCGATCTGCAGCGGCAGATCGAAGACGACGTTGTTGGGTGCCACGGGCCACGTCGGATCGCGCGGCGTCACGCTGTGGCACGGCAGGCAGCGCTTCGTGATGATCTCCTGCGCGCGCGCGAACGGCACCGGCGTATCGAGCTTGCGGATGGGCGTCTCGCCGAGGCGCGTGATCACGAGGAGCCCGGCGAGCGCGATGCCGCCCATGCCGAACGCCGGCGCGAGCCAGACCGCGACCGGGCGCTGGCGGCCCTCACCGAGGTAGCGCGTGTTCATGAAGTGACGGACGCCGGCGCCGCCGATCATCACCGCGATCAGCACGAGCCAGTTCAGGTGATGGCTGTACGCACCCGGGAAGTGGTTCGACATCATGATGAACAGCAGCGGAAACGTGAAGTAGTTGTTGTGGATGCTGCGCTGCTTCGCGCGGATCGACAGCGTCTCGTCCTGCTCCTTGCCCGACTTCGTCGCCGCGATCAGCGAGCGCTGTGACGGCACGATGCACATCCACACGTTGCCGGTCATCAGCGTGCCGATCAGCACGCCGGTCTGGATGTACGCGGCACGCCCGCTGAACACCTGCGAGAACGCGAAGACCGATCCGAACAGCATCGCGATCGACAGCACCGTCGCGACCCGTGGATGCTGCTCGCCGTACGAGCTCCACAGCCCGTCGTAGATGATCCAGCCGACGAACAGCGAGCCGAGCGAGAGCGAGATGGCGACCGCGGGATCGATCTCGGCGACGCTCGGATCGATCAGAAACGCGGCGCCGTTCATGAAGTACACGATGACGAGCAGCGCGATGCCCGTCATCCACGTGAAGCCGTTCTGCCACTTGAACCAGTGGACCATCGGCGGCAGCTCGCCGGGCTCGAGCAGCTTCTTCTCGACGTCGTAGAACGCGCCGGAGTGGACCATGAAGATCTTGCCCTGCGAGAGCCGACCGCGCTCGGCGGCCTCCTCGAGGTTGCGGTCCATCCAGTTCCACAGCATCGAGTTGCCGATCCACATGATCCCGGCAACCAGGTGCGCCCACCGGAAGATGACGTCGAGCACCTCGTTGAGCCGCACGGCGCGAGCAGTATAAGCAGGTCACGCCCGCGCGCGCGACTACGCGCCCGCGATCAGGGCCGCGACGAATGGCCGCGCAGCTTCGCGAGCGCGGACGCGAGCTGGGCCGTCCCGGTGAGGAGCGGCGCCGCGAGGTCACCGTGGGCGTCGAGCCGGGCGCGCAGCGAGCGCAGGTTGAACGTGCGCGGCACGAGCGCAGGCGTGACCTCCGACCATGCGATCGGCGTCGAGACCGGCGCCCCATCGGCGGCACGCAGCGAGTACGGCGCGACCAGGGTCTTCGCCACGAACTGCTTGTGATCGACGAGCAGCCGACCCCGCCGCTTCTGCTTGTCGTTCTCGATCGTGACCTTGTGGGGCATCAGCCGCAGCAGGAGGTCGGCGATGCCGCGGCCGAGCTCCTCGGCCTGCGCGAACGTGTGTCCGGGCGCGAGCGGCACCAGGATGTGGAGCCCGCGCTGTCCGCTCGTCTTCACCACGCTCGGCAGCTCGAGCAGCTCGAGCATGCTGCGGACCGCGAGCGCGATCTCGATCGTGTCGGCCCACCAGGTCGGCGCGTCGCCGGGATCGAGATCGATCATCGCCCAGTCGGGCTCGGCCAGCGACGCGAGCCGGCTGCCGAACCCGTGGTAGGTGAGCCCCGCCTGGTTCGCCATCCACGCCAGCGCGTCACCGTTCTCGATCACGATGCGCCGCACGCCGTCGACGTACTGCGCGCGCAGGTAATCCGGCGCCTTCGGCGGCATCCGGTGCTGGTACCAGTCGAAGTCATCGATGCCGTCGGGCCACCGCTGGATCACGACCGGGCGATCCGCGAGGTAGCGCAGCATCACCGGCGCGATGTCGCGGTAGTACGCGACGATCGCGTGCTTCGCGATACCGTCACGCGGATACAGCACCTTGTCCGCGTTCGATAGCGGCGGCGGCGGTGACATGCTGCGCCGCCAGTCGATCGGCGTCGCCGTCGTCGAGAATGCCTGCCACGCGCCGGCGTATGGATGATCGAGACAGCGCGCCACCACGCCGCGCAGCCCGAGCTTGCCCGCTGCCGCGAGCACTCGCGTCAGGTCGCCATCGAGTGCCTGCGACGCCACGATCGCGGCCGGCGCACCCGCGAGCAGCGCCGCGAGCCGGGCACGCCGCTCGGCGAGTGGCCGGGCGCGCAGATCCTCGTCGCCGATCGCGAGCAGGTCCCAGCAGATCAGCACCGCGCTCGCGACCGCCCGCCCCGTCGCGACCCGCGTCCGCAACGCCTCGAACGACGGCGCACCCTGATCGTCGAGCAGCACGATCACGCCATCGAGCGCGACCCGCTCGACTGGCAGCCGCGCCAGCGCGCGCGACACACCCGGAAACGTCGCGGTCCAGTCGCGAAAGTCGAGCGCCGCGATCCGGACCTCGTCGCGCAACCGCGTCGCGAGCACGCGATGGCCGTCCCACGCCGGCTCGATCAGCAGACGCCCACCCGCGGCGGCCGCGACCTCGTGGCACGTGATCGGCGACAGCAAGAACTGTCGGCTCAGCGCGAACACACCGTCGGATACTCCGCCCTCACGACGCTTCTTGCGGCCGGCCACGAGCGTTCAGGATAGCTCAGCCCCACGCGCGCTTGATCGCCTCGGCGATGCCGCCGCCGGCACCGGCCGTGGTCGCGAGCACGTCGGTCGCCTTGTCGCGCACGTGATCGGGCGAGCTGCCCATCGCGAACGAGCGACCCGCGACCTCGAACATCGGGATGTCATTGACCCAGTCACCGATCGCGACCGCGTCAGCGAGCGTGCAGCCCGCGACCCGGCAGAGCTCGGCGAGCGCGGTGCCCTTCGATGGCCCGGCCGCGCGCACGAGCACCGCGTGCTTGCCAGGACATGCGCTGACCGGGAAGCTGACCGAGAACAGGTGCTCGGCGTGGCCGCGGATCGCCGCGTGCGCCGCCGCGACCGCATCGGGCTCGCCGATCGCCACCGCCGCGAGCGCCGACGTCTGCCACGCGACCTCCTCCTCGACGATGCGCAGGTTCGGCGACCACGTGCTGACGTAGCCGGCATACGGCGCGCCCGAGTGATCGTGGTGGATGCCGGCGGCGTCCAGCACGAAGCCCGCGAGGCCGTGCGTCCCGACGGTGCCGCGCAGGATCGCGCTGAGGTCGTCGCTGATCCCGTGATGCGCGAGCGACGTCCCGGTCGCGAGCTCGACGAGGTGGCTGCCCTCGACGCAGGCGATCGTGCCCTCGATCGAGCACGCACGCGCCGCGCCGGTCGCGCCCGAGTGCAGCCGGCCGGTCACGATCGTCACCGTCACACCCGCGGCCTGGAGCTCGGCGATCGCGGCGATGTCGCGCGGATCGACGCTGTGGTCGTTGCGGAGGAGCGTGCCGTCCAGGTCGAGCGCGAGGAGGCGATAGCTCATCGGAGCCGGCACTGTAGCATCCGCCGTGCGGTGAAGCCGGCGTGCTACCGTGCTGCCTCCTCGAGGGGAGGCCACGATGGGTGTGACGGCAACTGACAAGATCGCGATCCTGCAGCGCTTCGTGAACCGCTACCCGGAGGACCTGATCGCGGCGCGCGGCGTGCTCGCCGATCCGGCGACGACGCCGGCGGCGCAGCGCTTCATCATCGGCGCGCTCAACTACGCGCTCGACGTCCTCGACATCTTCCCCGACCACCACAAGGGGCTCGGTATCGCCGACGACGCGATCGTGCTGCGGCTCGCCGCGAAGCTCGCGGTGGATGCAGGCGCGACCCATGCCACGCTCGTCGCGCTCGCCGGCGAGGCCACCGAGGTCGCTACCGTGTTCGAGGATCTCGCCGGGCCGCTCGCGACGCTGGTCGCGAAGTACCCCGAGCGCGAGGTCCGCGGCCGCACGAGCGACAAGATCCTCGCGCACAAGGACACCCGGATCATGTTCGAGGCCGATGTCGGCCGCGAGGCGAAGCGGCACCAGCCCGAGCCGATCGACACCACGCAGGGTGCCGACCGCGCCCTCGTCGAGCTTCGCAAGATGATCGTGCACAGCCTGAAGCAGGCTGGCATCACCGTGGCCTGAGCCGCAAAACGCCGTGGCGGCTCCTCGGACCGTCTACTACGATGGGCGCGTGCCGGAGGTTCGCGAGGTGCTCGAGCAGGGACTCCCCACCGGGGTCTCGATCGATCGCATCGCCGAGGTAGTCACGCGGATCGCCGCGGCGGGCCAAGCAGCGTGGCCCACGATCGTGCTCGCCGATCACGTGATCGCGGAGCGGATCGCGGCGCGTCTGCGCGATGACGCCGAGCATCGCGGTGACGCCGAGCTCGTGGGTATGCCGCAGCACGACGCCGATGTGTTCCTCGCGATCGCGCTCGCCAACGGCGTGCCCGGCGCGCTGCGGATCTTCGAGGACGAGCTGGTGCCGCAGATCCAGCTCGCGCTGCGCCGGCTCCGGCTACCGCCCGCGACGATCGACGAGGTCAAGCAGACCGTGCGCTTCGACCTGCTCGTCGGCGAGGCCGGCCCGAAGATCGCCGATTACGCGGGCCGCGGCGAGCTCGCCGCGTGGCTGCGCGTGACCGCGACGCGCAAGGCGCTGACGCTGCTGCGCCGCACGAACCGGCTGCAGGAGGAATCGCTCGACGACCTGCTACTCGATCACGGGCCGGACGCGAACCCCGATCCGGCGAAGCAGCACCTGCGCGCGAAGTACACCGCGGAGCTCAAGCAGGCGATCCACGACGCGTTCGCCGCGCTCGAGGTCCGCCAGCGCAACCTGCTTCGCCAGCACATCCTCGACGAGCTGACCATCGACGAGCTCGCCCATCTCTACCGGGCGCATCGCGCGACCTGCGCGCGCTGGCTCGCCGACGCTCGGGCCGAGCTCGGCAAGAACACACGCAAGCGGCTGATCGCATCGCTTGGCCTCGACCACGACGAGGTCGACAGCCTGCTGCGCTTCCTCGACAGCGACATCGAGCTCTCGATCTCGCGGATCTTCGCCGATCCGGGCTCGCGCGGATTGAAGGCCGGCACGAAGCCGGGACCGAGCACGTGACGCCCTGTCCGCCCGCCGAGACCCTGCTGAGCTTCGCCGCCGGCAACCTCTCCGACGACGCGAACGCATCGGTCGAGCGTCACATCGACACGTGCGCGAGCTGCCGCGCGACGCTGTCGTCGCTCGCGAAGGGCGGCGTACCCGCCGGCAGCTTCGGCCGCTACAAGCTCGAGACCGTCCTTGGCTCCGGCGGCATGGGCATCGTCTATCGCGCGTGGGATCCGCAGCTCGCGCGCCCGGTCGCGATCAAGGTCGTGCGCCAGGCCGGCAATGACGCCGCGCTCCGCGCCCGGCTCGTTCGCGAAGCCCAGAGCCTCGCGCGGCTCTCGCATCCGAACGTCTGCCACGTCTACGACGTCGGCACCGACGGCGACGAAGTCTGGGTCGCGATGGAGCTGATCGATGGCACCACGCTCCGAGCCTGGGCCGCCGCACACCCCGCCCAGCACGAGCTCCTCGACAACCTGCTCGGCGCCGCCGAGGGCATCGCCGCCGCACACGCATCTGGCCTCATCCATCGCGACATCAAGCCCGAGAACGTCCTCGTCACCCGGAGTGGGCGTCCGGTCGTCACTGACTTCGGCCTCGCACGCGTCGATCTCCCGGTCGATCCGGTCGGCTCGACGGTCTCCGGCTCCGCGGATCCCCAGCTCACCGCGACCGGTGCGATCGCCGGCACGCCGGCCTACCTCGCGCCCGAGCAGCTCACCGGCGACACCCTCGACGCGCGCGTCGATCAGTTCGCGTGGGCGACGATGGCATGGGAGCTGCTCACCGGCGTGCGCCCGTTCCCGATCATCGCAGCGGTGCGGCTCGACGCGATCCGCGCTGGCCTCACGCTGCCCGCGAGCATGCCGCGGCCGATCGCGACCGCCCTCGCGCGCGCGCTCGCCCTGGCGCCCCGCGATCGGTTCCCGTCGATGCGCGAGTTGATCGAGGCGATCCGCGTCCGCCCCGCGAAGCCCAGCAGCGCGCGGCTCCCGCTGATCGTCGGCGCTTCGGCAGCGCTCGCCGTCGCCGGCACGCTGCTCGGCTGGAACCTGCTGCGCGATCGCGAGCCCGCGCCCGCCGTCGCACCGGTCGCGCCGATCGCCGAGGCCCAGCCGGCCCAGCCGAGCGAGCCACCGACGACGATCCGGATCTCCGAGACCCGCGGCGCGCCGCCAGCGGTCCCGGTGATGTCGCCGAGCGTCCCGACCGACACCGTCGAGATCGCGGACCACCTGCGTGATGGCAGCGCCATGCGACCCGGCCTCGCGCCGCCCACCGCCGCGAAGAAGACCGTCGCGCGCACCGCCGGGTCGGGCTTCGCGCCACCGCCCGCGGCCGGCTCCGCGCAGGTCAATCAGCCGGTCACGCCGGGCGCGCCCGTGCAGAGCTTCCGCGGCACGCCGTTGAGTCGCGCCCGCGCCGAGGCATCGCTGAGCTGGTGCAAGCTGCCGATCGATCCCAAGAACCCGGATCCCGCGCTCGGCCGCGCCGTCCTCGACTGGGGCGGGATCACGCGACGCGAGGTCGTGATGGCGATGCACCTCGATCGCGAGCAGCGAATGATGCTCTACGAGGTACGCGGCGCGCGCGGCACCTACCGCTTTAACGGCGGAAGCCACGACACCACGATCGGCACCCTCGACGTCCCGGTCGGTCAGCTCGTCGTGTTCTGCGAGGATCCGCTGCGCGAGCCGAGCGAGCTCTACGAGTTGCCGCCCGCGTGGAAGGGCCCGCTCCACCTGATGACCTCGGTGCTGCCGATCTCCGCACCACCCAAGCTCGCCGCGATCGCGAAGCACGCTCCGCTCCACATCGACTGGATCACGCTGCTGCGCGACGGCGGCGACGGCAAGTTCACCCTCCCCGCCAACCGCCGCTACCTCGTCCACGCGAAGGTCGAAGCCGTCGACGGCACGCGGCTCGACATGGGCACGTGGTCGATCGACGTCCCTCCCGGCACGCCCGGCGCCAGTCTCGCCGACGCCGGCAAGCGCCTGTGGTTCGTGATCGACACGCCGGAGCTCGAGCAGACCGCTGACCCCAAGAAGCCGCACCTCGTGCTCCGCGCCGTGCACGTGCAGGCGGACATGTTTCCGCCGTAGCGCCGCGAGCCCCGTGAGGCCACCGTGTGGTCGCGGACGGCATGCCTCGGATGGTTCGAGGAGCCGCGCGCCGACGCGTCCGCGCCTACATGGGGCTGCACTCGACGTAGAGCAGCGAGGTCCCGCGAGGTACCCGGCACGTCCCCATGCGGCCGGGAATGACGTGGACGAGCACGCGATCACCGACCCGCCAGCCGTACGGCTCGAGCTCCATCATCGAGACCGTCGTGACGGCGAGGCGCTCGCCGTCGACGACGCACAGGTCGACGTGAGTGACGTTTCCTGCCACGGGCTCGTGGATCACGGACGTCACCTCCGCAGCGACGTAATAGCCATCGCGGCCGTCGCTGATCGGCAGAGCCACCGGGTCGCCCGGGCGTGGCAGGCAGGTGGTCGCTGTGGTCGCTGCGGTCGTGACCGGCGCGGCGCTCGGGGTGGAGATGCGCGGCGGCGGCGCGGCCGCGCGTGGTGCACACGCGATCGCGATGCCGAGTACGATGGTGGTCGCGGCGGCGAGAGGGATCGTGCGGAGCGGTGCGATGTCGGCGAGACTCATCGCCGCAGCATCGTCCTTCGCGGGTGCCGTGGCTGTCAGGCCTGTGTAAGGGCCGCTATCACACGACGTCGCGCGCGAGCGCCACCGTCTGGTCGAGCGACGCACGGCGGCCGCGCTCCCGGCCGGCGCGGAACGCATCGCCGATCAGCTCGACGGCAGTCCGCTCGGTCACTGCGAGCCACCCGCCAGGACATCGCGCGCGCACTCGTCATGGGACGATGTCTCGCTTGCCGTCGAGCTCGGCCTTGGCGATCCGCGCGATCACGAACGGCGCCACGACGATGATGCCGTCACCGTCGACGAACAGCTGGCGCGCCGCGGCCTGCGGACCGTGAATCCCGAGCGCGATGGTTTCGACCTGCTTCGTCGAGATCTGGACGCGACCGATGCCGATGTTGCGAACCAGGTCATCGATCTCGGCATCGACGTGCTCGACCATCGTGAAGTACACGTGGTCGCCATCGAGGGCGAGATCGAAGCACGAGAACGCGGTGGTCGAGAACAGCAGGGTCTCGGTGCGCGGCGCGGCGACAGTCGAGGAAAAGATCGAGCACGAGCGGTCGTTCGAGCCCGTTTGGGTGAAGTCCAAGGTCGTGCTCCATGCAACGTGGATGTCGTTCACCCACTTGAATCCGTCGAGATCCAGGAACAGGACCGCATAGGAAAATTTTCCGCGTCGCTCCCCGGGCGTCAAACGTTCACCGAGCATGCGGTTGAACAGCGCGCGGTTGGGCAAACCGGTTAGCGGGTCGTGATTGGCATGGAAGCGCAGTCGCGACTCGGCCTCGCGTTGCCGGGTGATGTCGATGACGGTGCCGGTCATGTGCCGCTGTCCTTCGACCTCCACCGGCCAGACACTGACCCGGGCATAGACGCGCTGGCCGTTTCGATGGAGCATGCAGCTTTCGAAATCCTGGGTGAAATCGCCGGAGTTGTGGAAGGTTTGGCGCAAGGACGCCGTGTCGTCCACCGCTTCTGGCGCCAGCAGTTCGCGGTACGATTTTCCGACTAGGTCGCCGTCAGTGACGCCGAGCATCCCGGCCAGCGCGCGATTGACGTATACCAGTTTGAATTCGTCCATGATGAACACGCCAACATGGCTTTGCTCTACCAGGGTCCGGTATTTGTTCTCCGAACTTACCAGTGCCTGC
>JBKJUF010000131.1:0-6626 GCA_046590445.1 Kofleriaceae bacterium | reverse complement strand
CCGTCGTCGTCGTCGTCGTCGTCGTCGTCGTGGCCAGGTGCGTCGGTTCGCATCCCGGGCGCCGGGCGCGGCGTGCGTGCGAACGGATCCGGAGCATTCGCGGCGCGGACATCGATCGCGTGACCGGGCCCTTCCGACGGCGCGACGCCATCGCCTTCGCGCCATCGCATCCACTCGACGATCGACGGCCACGTCACCGCGAGCGCGGTCGAGCCGACGACGAGCCCGAAGTGACCGGCCTTGAGCGGCACCTCGTACATCACGTCGACCTTCGGCGCGGCCCGGCGAATTCCGCGGACGGCGGCGGGGCGGCCCATCTCGTCGCGCGAGCCGACGAAGTAGAGGATCGGACAGGTGATGTCGGCGAGCGTGACCGTCTGGTTGTCGATCACGAAGCCGCCCGACTGCATGCGGTTGCCGACGATCACGTCGTCGACGAACTTTCGAAACGCCGGCCCCGGCCACGCGACGAAGCCATCGCCGCCAAGGAACAACCGCTTCGCCTCGCGCTTCTCGAGCGCGCCGCGATCGTGCAGGTTCTTGACGAAGTCGACGAGCTGCAGCACCTCCTTGCGCGCCGACAGCAGCTTGAAGCCCGTCGACGTGAACATGCCGGGCAGGCCCTCGATCCGCGCGAGCGGCCAGGCGAGCGCCGCCCGCAGGCCGGAGAGCAGCCGCTCGGTCGCGTCCTCGCCGAGCTTCACGGTGCGGTGCAGATCGACCGGGCTGCCCATCGTGATGACCGACGCGAGGTGCGCCGAGCGCGCGAACGCCGCGGCCTGGTAGCAGAACATGCCGCCCTGCGAGTAGCCGGCGAGGTGGACGTCGTGACCGGTCGCGGTGTGAACACGGGCAACCGCCTCGGCGACGGCGCGCACGTGATCGTCGAGCGTGCGGCTCATGCCGCCTTCCTCGTGCTCGGGTGCCCCGAAATCGACGAGCCAGACATCGACGCCGGCGCGCTGCAGATACGCGACCGCGCTGACGTCGGGCGAGATGTCGTAGACCTCCGACGCGATCATCAGCGGCGGTACGAGCAGCAGCGGCGCGCGCACTGGCTGCACTCCGGCATCCGGCGTCTTCTCGTAGCGCCGCAGCCGGTACACGCGATCCTGGTGCACGATCTCGAATGACGCGCCGTACGGTGCCGACAGCCGGCCGGCGCGTGCGATCTCGAGCGCGTTCTGCCACGCGAGCCCGACCCGGCGCAGGCGCTTCGCCCACCTCACCTGGCGGCGCCGGCGCGCCGTTGGATTCCCACGTGGACTCGAGTCACCCGGTGCGGCCATCGCCGCCGATGATAACGCCTACTGCGGTGCGGACGGCTGCGGCGGCTGCTGGTAGTACGCCGGCGGCGGGCCGGCCATCGGCGTCAACCCGATCGCGATCGGCTCGTCGTCGTAGTGCTGGTAGTTGCCGGTCGCGAAGTCGATGATCAACGGGAAGATTGCGTAGAACAGCAAGATGCTGCCGACGAACCAGCCGTTGAAGCGCTTGCTGCGCTCCATCACGAGTGGCTGAAAGCCCGGCAGGTAGATCTGGATCTGCGCCGGGCGATCGCGATCGAGCGTGACGATCGTCGGGGTCTGGCCGACGACGACGCCGTTGAGATAGACGAACGCGCCCGGCGGGTTCGTGTTGACGGGCACGCGATCGGGACCCGGTGCCATCAGGGTCGCGCAGCTCGTCGAACCGAGCAGGCTGGCGAGCGCCAGGACTGCCGTCGCCCACCGGAGGCGAACGCTAACCGGGCTCACCGGCAAGCCGGTACCCAACGCCACGCTTGCTCTCGATCAGATCGTCGGCATGGACGCTGGCAAGCTTGCGACGGACGCGGTGCACGAGCTCGCGAACGTTCTCGCTGTCGGCCTGGACCGACCGGAAGGACAGCGCGTCGGCAATCTCGTGCCACGCGACATAAGCGAGCTCGGGATCCGTCACGGTGCGGCGGCGCTCGACGAGCAGCTGTAAGAGGCCGAACTCCATCGCGGCGAGCTCGATCGACGACTCGCCGATCCGGAGCACACCGCCATCGACGCGCTGCCGGAGGTCGAGCAGGTGCCCGCGCGGGGTCGTGACCTTGGCGCTGAAGACCAGCTCGTCACGGCGTGTCGGCGCGGTGCGTCCGGATCCACGCGGCGGATCGATCTTCGGGAGCGACTCCGGCCAGAAGTAGAACTTCACATCGCCCAGCCGGATCGTCGCGCCGCTCGCGAGGTCGTGATCGGTGACCCGATTGCCCTCGACCTCGGTGCCATTGCGGCTCGAGTTATCGACGATCCGCCAGCGGCCGCTGTCCTGCTTGACCGACGCGTGCTCGCTCGAGACCGAGGCGTGCAGCACGGCGATATCGACGCGTGGATCGCGACCGATCTTCGTGGCTTCACCGAGCGCGTGAGCGACGCCCCACGCATCGACGAGCGTGGCGATCGCCATGGGAGGCTGAACTCGCGAGAAGATCTGCTCGCTCGTGATGCCGGGAGAGGCGATCGCGACGCCGTGAGACGTACACAACACGCCGATCGACCGGGGTGAGGAGCAGAGCAGACAGGACACCATGTCCCGATAACGATCGCCCAGTTAGAGGGATCTACGCAAGTGACCGGGGCTACCAGGTGCCAGCCGCCATCAACCCCATCTGACGCTCCCCGACGAGGGGCGCGAAGCTGGTCGAGGCCCCGAACGATGTCGGAGGCGGGGTCGGCGCGCTTGACGATTTGTCGAACCTGGGATCGGGCGCGTAGTCCCGGGTCATCACGATCCCGAGCCCGAAGCCGGCCCACAGGCCTGCGGTCATGGCGCCCGCGACGAGCTCGCCGTTGCGTTCGCGCTCGGCGTCGCTGTCGCCATCGTTGTTATTGGTGGTCAACCCAGCGATCATCCCGCCGACGAGGGCGCCGACGACGGTGCCGGCGAGCACGATCCGCGCGCGGCGTTTCGACCAGGCAAGGCTCGGGCCGATCAGCGCGCCGGCGAGCAGACCCGCATCCAGGCCGACGGCGAGCGTGCCGTTTTCCCAGGTGCCGAACTCGCCGTCGCGGCTGCCGGTGATCGCACCGAGCGCCGCGGTGGCGCTGCCGAGCAGCACGGCGGTGCCGAGAAACGTCGACTGCCCCTCGGTGAGGTCCGCGGCCTGGCCGTAGGCGAAGCCGCCGGCGGTCCCGATCGCGCTACCGAGGAAGAGCAGCGTCATCACATCCTCGGCGTCGTACTCGGGTGCGAGCAGCGGCTCGACGAGCAACGCACCGTTCGCCGCACCGACGATCAGGCCGAGCGTCGTCGCGTGCGCGGCACCGGCATCGACCTCGTACTTCTGGGTCAGCAGATAGCCGGCGCCACCGCCGCCAAACAGACCCGCGAGCAAGATGAACGTGCCGGCGGAGCCGTCCTCGACGTCTTGCCGGATCAGGATGTCGATCGCCGCGAGCGTGCCGACCGCCGCGAAGTCCGCGATCACTTCACCATCGTGGAGCCGCCGGCTCGTCTGACCTGGCTGCGGAGGCGCGTATGGCTGCGGTGGCCCGTAGGGTGCCGGCGGCGGATACTGCTGCGGATACGGCGCGGGGTAGGGCGCGGGCGGCGGATAGGGCTGGGGTTGTTGCGGCTGCGGCTGCGGATAGGGCTGCGGCTGCGGATAGGGCTGTGGTTGCTGCGGCGGCGGATACGGTTGCTGTTGTGGCTGCGGTTGCGGTTGCGGCTGCGGATTGGGCTGTGGTTGCTGCGGTTGCTGCGGCGGCGGCGGCGGATACGGTTGCGGTTGCGGTTGTGGTTGCTGCGAGAACAGCGTCGGATCGCGATACGTTGGTTCGGCAGGTGTCCTCGTGTCAGCTGCCGCGGATGAGGTTTCGGAGAATGTGATCTGTGACGGTGGTTGCGGTGGATGCGGACGTGACGACACGCACGCGACGAGCCCAACGCTCGCCAGGACACGCGGGACGAGCCGGCTGACAGTTCGCATTCGCTCATTATCGTCGGGGCGGTCCTCGTCGACAGCGGAGGAAACGTTAGGCACCGGTGAAAGCAGTCCGTGAGTGGGAGGTGAGCCTTGGCAGCGAGCAGCATATACTCGGGCAATGCGGCAGCACGCGGCAAGTCTTGTCCTCGCGACGGCTCTCGGTGGGTGCTCGTTGATCTACAACCCGAGTAACCTCCCGAACCCGACGGGTGATGGAGGTCCCGATGCACGCCCGATCGATGCGCCGACGGACTCACCGATCGCGGATGCCAACCCCGCGCTCCTCATGATCGATTCCGTGAAGTCGCCGCCGCTCCTCGAGGGCCAGGGCGATGGCGGCAGCGTGCCGGCGATCCTCGTCGTCTACGGCATGAACATCACGAAGGACGCGACGATCGCGGTCACGTCCGGCAACGCGATGGTCAACCTCGAGCTCGGCACCAAGTCGATCGCGAACGATGGCAACTCGATCGCCGTGCTCGTGACCGCGCGCGTGATGGCGAACGTCAACGAGGCAGCCGGTGATATCCCGCTGACCGTGACGGTGTCGCAGCCGGGCGCCACGCCACAGACCCAACCATGGGTGCTGAAGCCGCTCGATCAGTTGACGATGACCGGTGCGCAGGCGGTGCCGGCGGCGAACAAGCGATATTCGCGCGTGGTCGTCACCGGCGACGTCGACTTCAACCGCGGTGCGAATCGCGCGATCGTGCAAGCGGTCGCCGACATCGATGTCACCGGGCGGGTCACGGCGAACGCCGACAACGTCGGTGCCAACCGTGATCCCGGCGCTGGCGGCTGTGCCGGCGGCGCCTCGGGCAGCGACGGTATTTGTGTCGGTGGCGGCAAGGGATCGACCGGTGCGACCGGCGGCGGCGGCGGCGCGGGTTTTGCGGTTGCGGGCGAGAGTGCCGCGGGTGCCGGCGGTCCGCCCTCCGGTGATCCATTGCTCTCGTCGTATGTCGCGACCGGCGCGGCCGAGAACAAGAGTGCGGGCGGCGGTGGGGGCGGGCTCGGCGGTCACGGCGGCGGCGGCGGCGGCACGATCGAGCTCACGGCTGGCGGCAACATCAACGTGCGCACCATCGAAGCCAAGGGTGCCAGCGGCGCAAACGGTGGCGTCGGTGGTGGTGGTGGCGGTGGTGCCGGTGGCATCGTCGTGCTGCGCGCGGGCAACATGCTCACGTTCCCGACGATGTTCAACATCTCGGGAGGCGCCGGCGGCAGCGGTGTCGGAGTCGGTGGCGTCGGCTCGGTCGGTCGCGCACGCTACGACGCTGCGACGACCGCCGGTACCGAGCCCAGCACGCCGACGCCACGACGCGGACCGATGATCGTGCGGCCCGCAAACCCGATCTACGAGATCACGCGGCCGCAGCTGACGATCACCGGCACGGTCGGCGACAAGGTCGACGTCATCGTGCTCTACCCCGACGGCGGCGGTAACCAGACGCTGTCGCAGATCACGCTGACGAGCGCGGTCTTCATGTTCCAGCCGACGCTGATGATCGGGCTCAACCAGATCTGCGTGATCATCCCGGGCGGAAACTTCGCGCGCGACGAGGCGAAGAACTGTATCGACGTCGCGTTCATTCCGTAGGACGGCCCCACTCGCCAGCATCCGCTCGCTCGCTCCATCGCAAACATCTGGGGCGCGACGAGGTCACTTGCGGCTCGCGATCGTCTTCTCGAGCTCGCTGAGGATCGTGTTCGCGTCGCCACGCTTCTCGGGCGCCATCATCACCTGGTTGATGTTGATGAGCCGGTAGCGCGGCCAGAGGTCGGTTGCCTTGTCGCCGAGCGCCTTGAGTTCGCGGCCGACGCTCTGGTAGCGCACGAAGATCGCGTTCACGACGGGAGGCTGCGTCGGCTTGACGACCGGATCGGCAGGCTTGACCGGATCTTCAGGCTTCGTGACCTCGACGGGCTTGACGACCGCGTCGGCAGGCGGGGTGACCGTACGATCGGGGCTGGTCACCGGCGTGCCGGTCGCGACGCGATCGGACTTGCGGATGCGATCGGGACGCTTCGCCTTGGTCGCAACCGGCGGTGTTGCCGCGTCGCTCTGGCCGGTGGGAACGACCGGAGCAACCACGGGATCGGCGACCGGGTTGACGACGGGCGCGGCAGATCCGACCTCGGTCGGGGTCGCGGGCTCGACGGGGATCGCCTGCGGCGGGGTCACCCGTGGTGTCGCCTCGATCGCGACCTTCTGCCCGTTCTCGGTCGCGGTCGCCTTGGACTCGCCGGTCTTGCGGCCGGCGACGATCGCGACCACCACGCCGGCGATCGCGAGCATGCCGACGAGCACGAACATCCAGCTACGCGAACGCTTGCCTTCCCACTCGAGCGCCTCGTTGCGGTCCGTCGGGATGCTGCGCTCGGCCGACATGCGACTGGCGTTGACCGGCGGTGTCTCGAGATCGGTGGGTCGAAGATCGGGGGTGCGAAGATCGGGGGTGCGAAGATCGGGGGTGCCGGCCGCCGCGCCGGCCTGCTTCGGCTGCATGTAGTTGCCGGAGTCCTCGTTGACCGCGCGCTGCACCGAGACCGGTTGCGTGATCTTCGGCGGGCGGAGCCCGATCGGCAACGGCACGCCGAGGGCGGCGGCCGCGGCGGGGCGATCACGCTCGATCAGATCGAGGATGTCGCGGGCGACCTTCGCGGTGGC
>JBKJUF010000060.1:0-2774 GCA_046590445.1 Kofleriaceae bacterium | reverse complement strand
CGCGGCGAGGTCGAGATCGAGGTGATGTTCCACATCAGCGCCGACGGCATCGTGTCCGTGAAGGCGCGCGATCTCGAGACCGGCCTCGAGCAGTCGATCACGGTGACCGCGACCTCGGGCCTCACCGAGGACGAGATCAAGAAGATGGTCGACGCGAACAAGGACTACATGGTCGAGGTTCGCTCCGGCCAGGAGTTCGACAAGGCACGCCACGCCGCCGAGAAGGCGCTCGAGGAGATCGAGGGGCTGTTCCCGCAGGTCACCGACATCATCGCGGGCTCGGACTTCGGGCAGGACGCCGTGAAGAAGGCGCGCGCGGTCGTCGAGCGCACGCGTACGTCGATCGTGGCGAAGGACCTGACGACGCTGACCGAGGCCACCGAGGCGCTCAACCGAACTCTCAACATGTTCCGGGGCGTGGTGTCGAAGACGCGCGGATGACAATGGCGCGGGAACTTCCGGAGATCGACCGCCTGATCGAGGAAGGTCTGACGCTATACGGTCAGGGCAACCTCGACGGAGCGCTGCAGGTCTGGGAGAAGGCGCTCGCGATCGATCCAGACAACTCGCAGGCGACCAGCTATGTCGAGTACGTCCGCTCGAACTTCGAGTTGCTGACCCGGGAAGTCCAAGGCGACCGCGGCGGCGAACCGACCGGCGAGAACGTCCCCTTCGGGATCACCGAGGACGAGTTCGAGTATCTGATCGAGATCCAGCCCGGCGAGCTCAAGCCGAGCATGCCAACGGTCGGGGCGCCGCTGTTCATGGATCCCCTCGATGAGGGTTGGTCCATCGAGGACGAGACGCAGCAGTACGGCGGCGCGCCACCGGTCACCGAGGAGTCCGGCGCGTACACCCTCGATCAGGAGATGGGACGCGCGACCGGCGAGGTGATCCTCGAGCTCGAGGCCGACGAGCCGCCCGGGGCCGGTGACCCCGCGGACGACTTGATCGCCGAGCCACCACGGCCCGAGCTCGCGGACGCGGGCATGTCATTCGACGATGCCACCCGTGAGTACGACAGCAAGGGCAGGGCGCCGGCGATCCCGCACGGGACCGCGCCGAGCACCGAGCTGCCCGGTAGCGATGGGGCCAGCTCGGAGTTCGAGCCCGAGGTAACGCCAGGCTTCGATCGCGCGATTGACTTCCAGACCCCGACGGGCTTCGGATCCGCGGCGACTCGGCTACGCCGCCGCGAGCTCGGATTCGTGCGGCCTGCCGCCAGCGAGCGGGCACCTGCCGAGCCAGTCGCGCCCCCCGCGCCGATGGGTGGCCCGCCCGCGCTCGATCTGGGCCTGCCGGACCCGAACGGCACGCGACCCGAGCTCGACCTCGACGCGCCGACGACCCAGCGCGCCTCGATGTTCGAGGACGAAGGGACGGCGTCCCAAGCGCCGATCCAGCTGCACCACAAGAGCCTGACGACCACGCAGGACTTCCCGGTCGAGAACCGCGCACCCGCGGACATCCGAGCGAGCCGCGACGCGTCGACGGACTTCGATCAGCAGACGATGGAGCGGGCGCCCGCGTTCCGCACCGACCCCGTGGTCTCTGCCCCGACGCGCGATTTCGGGCTCCGCGAGGAGCCGGAGCGCGCGCGGGCGGCAGTCGAGGTCGAGGAGAAGACGAACGCGCAGGGGATGTCCTTCGATCCGATCGACCAGCGCAGTGCGCAGATCCTCGACGAGATCGACCACGCGGCGCCCGCGGACGAGGGTCACGAGGAGCGCACGCGGCGGCGGATCACCGCGCTGTTCGACAAGGCTGCGACCTGGAATGCCGCTGGCGAGCGCGATCGCGCGGTGACCGCGGTCGATCTCGCGCTCTCCGAGGATCCCAACAGCACGCTCGCGCAGAAGCTGATCCATCGCAACCGCGACACCATCATGGCCGTGTTCCAGACGTTCCTCGGCGATCTGCAGCGCCAGCCGCAGCTTGCACGCCCGCTGCACGAGCTGGCCTCCGCGCCGATCAGCCCGCGCGCGGCCTTCTTGCTCTCGCGGATCGACGGCCAGGTCTCGATCGACGAGATCCTCGATATCTGCGGCATGCCTCGCATCGAGGCCTTCCGCTATCTGTGCCAGCTCCAGCTGCGCGGGATCCTGCGCTAACCGATGCTCGTCACCCGCGTCACCAACGCGATCGCGGCGCGTGCGCCGGTGGGCGCGGCTCAGCTTCGCGTCGTCGATGGACCCGATCGTGGCACCGCGATCGACCTGCCGCCGATCGGCGTGGTGATCGGCTCGGAGCGCACGTGCGACGTGGTGCTGACCGACGCGTTCGTGTCGCGGCGGCATTGCTCGATCGCGCCGCACGCGCAGGGCTTCGCGATCACCGACCTCGGGTCGAAGAATGGCACCGTGATCGATGGCGTCGCCGTCGGCAAGGTCGTCGCGCCACCTGGCGTCGCGATCCGGATCGGCAAGACCCTCGTGCAGTGCATGCCGGCGGACGAGGTCGTCGACATCCCTCCGTCCGCCAACGATCACTTCGGCACGCTCTACGGCGGCTCGCTCGCGATGCGGCAGGTCTTCGCGATCCTCGAGCGCGCGAGCAAGTCCGCGGCGCCGATCCTGTTCCTTGGCGAGAGCGGCACCGGCAAGGAGCTGATGGCGCGCGGCGTCCACGACAGCTCGCCGCGCAAGGACGGGCCGTTCGTGGTGTTCGACTGTGGTGCGTCGACCGAGAGCCTCATCGAGAGCGATCTGTTCGGCGCACCACAGTCGAACACCACGAACGGCCCGTCCTTGCGCGGCGAGCTGTCGTGGACGCCG
>JBKJUF010000721.1:0-14981 GCA_046590445.1 Kofleriaceae bacterium | reverse complement strand
ATGGCAGCCCGGCTGATCCGCGAGCGGCAGGTCCCGCGCGAGTGCGTGCCGACCGAGCTGCTGCAGCACGCCGAGATCTGGGATGCGCTGCTCGGCGCGATGCCGATGACCGCGCTGATCCGGAACCTCGCGACGATGACGCGAGTCGGCCTGCTCGCACCGGGCAGCGCGGGCACGAAGCGCGTCGCGGCGATGCTGCAGGATCGCGAGCGCCTGACGAAGGCACGAGTCCACCCGATCGGTGTGCTCGCGGCGCTGATGACGTACCAGGCGGGCCGCGGCGTCCGTGGTTCGGGAACGTGGGAGCCGGTCGCATCGATCGTCGATGCGCTCGACGCCGCGTTCTACGCGAGCTTCAAGGCGATCGTTCCGGCGGGCAAGCGCATGCTGCTCGCGCTCGACGTCTCGGGCTCGATGGCATCCGGCGCCGTCGCCGGCGTGCCGAACCTGACGCCGCGGATCGCGAGTGCCGCGATGGCACTCGTGACGGCCGCGACCGAGCGCGATCACGCGTTCGTCGCGTTCACATCGGCGCCGGGTGGTTACGGCGGACAGTGGGGCGGTGGCCAGTCTGGCATCACGAGCCTGTCGATCTCGCCGCGCCAGCGGCTGGACGATGTGGTGACTGACGTCGGCAAGCTGCCGATGGGTGGTACCGACTGCGCCCTGCCGATGATCTGGGCGCAGAAGCACCGCGTCGATGTCGACACGTTCTGTGTCTACACCGACAACGAGACCTGGGCAGGTAGCGTGCACCCTGCCCAGGCTCTGCGGGCGTACCGAGACGCACGGGGAAGTTCGGCCAAGCTGGTCGTGGTCGGAATGACGTCGACGGGGTTCAGCATCGCTGACCCCAACGACGCCGGTATGCTCGACGTGGTCGGTTTTGACACGTCGACGCCGCCGGTCATCGCCGACTTTGCTCGCGTGTAGTGCACTACACAGCTGAGCGAAGGCGCGGCCCCGCGACCGCTGCCGGTGTGGCAACACACCGGTATTTGGGATCGAAGCTCAGCTGGTTGAGCGGCCGGTTGTTAACCGGATGGACGTTGGTTCGAGCCCAACCGATCCCGCGTGATCTTTGTCGGTGTCGTATAGCGGCAATACCCCCGTTTCTCGAACGGGCAACACGGGTTCGATTCCCGTCACCGATGCCATGCCGGCGCAGTCGGTGCAGGCGCACGATCGCGGCTCATATCCGCCGATAGGACGGTTCGATTCCGTCGACTGCGACGAGGGTTCGATTCCCGAACCTCGACTTTCTGGGTGTAGCTCAGCAGGAGAGCACGTGGCCCACAACCACGCGGTCACCGGTGCAATCCCGGTCGCCCAGACGCAAGACAACTGGATGTAGCTCAGCAGCAGAGCACGTGGGCGACAGCCACGCGGTCGCTGGTGCAACCCCAGCCATCCAGACGACGCCACCGTTCCACGGACGGGACACGATTCTGCGAAGATCGTTGGTTGAGGTTCGAGTCCTCACGGTGGCACCTCGCGGGCCGGAGACATTGCGTTACCCATACCCAGGACAACGCGCAGCGTCAGCCACTCGTCCGCATTTTACGCCGCCGTCTGGGACGAGCTTGGACTCCAAATCCGAGCGTGCAGCGTTCGATTCGCTGGCGGCGTGCTGATCGTCCGGGTCTTTGCGATCCGGGCCGCCGTGCGGTGTGACAGCCGCTGGATCACATCCGGCCTTTCGGCGCGGCATTTTTTCTGGGTGTAGCTCAGCTACGAAGAGCGCGTGGTTCGGGACCATGAGGCCGCAGGTGCAATTCCTGTCACCCAGACGCAAGCAGACGTAGCTCAGCGGTAGAGCGTTTCGCCTTCGATCGATCTCTTGTCCAGCGATGGGCCGGTGACCGAGGGTTATCGATTCCACTCGAACGGTCGCCGGTTCGAATCCGGCCGTCTGCTCCGCTTGCCCGCCCTTAGCTCAGTAGCAGAGCACTTGGCTGATAACCGAGAGACGGAGGTGCGATTCCTCCCGGGCGGACTGTGGTCGAAGCCGAAGCAGACGAGGCGCGAGGCCGTGAACCTCGAGCAAGTGGGTGCGAGTCCCATCGATCACCCCATAGACGTCTGGCCACGGGAACGTTGACGGTACAGCCAGACCGACGCTGCCTGTAAAGCAGTGGCCCTCGAGGACAACTGGGTGCAAGTCCCAGCGTTCCCACCATGCCGCCGTAGACCAACAGCAGAGTCGGTGGTCTCAGAAACCATTCAGTGAAGGTGCAAGTCCTTCCGGCGGCACGAACGTTGCCCGGCATGGTGTCGGGCGCGGCGAGGCAACGCGCGCGATCCGGCGTTCGCGTCGCGACACGGCTCCCGGAGTCGAGAAAGGAGGCGTGTCGTGATGCATGTCGAGTCCACGCGGACGCTCCTGCTGTCGCAGGGCTACGAGCCGATCAAGATCATTTCCTGGCAGCGCGCGATCACGCTCCTGACGCTCGACAAGGTCGAGATCGTCGAGCAGTACGACACCGAGATCCGGGCGACGTCGCTCGTGATCAACGTGCCGGCCGTCGTGCGGCTCCGCAAGGCGTTCCGCCGCCACGCGAAGCCGGTGAAGTTCTCGCGCGTCAACATCTACGCGCGCGACGGTCACCGCTGCCAGTACTGCGCTGCGAAGTGCTCGATCGACGAGCTCACGTACGACCACGTCATCCCGCGTTCGCGCGGTGGGCGGACGACGTGGGAGAACATCGTGTCGTGCTGCTACGAGTGCAACGCTGACAAGGCGAACCGCACGCCGTCGGAGGCAGGCATGAAGCTGCTCACGATGCCAGCGCGACCGACCTGGATTCCTGCGGTCCAGATCCGCGTGAGCACGAAGTCGGTCCCCGACGCGTGGCGCGACTACGTGTACTGGACCGGCGAGATCGACAGCGACGAGGGGACGGGCGTGGTGTGAAGACGGCGGCGGCGTCCGGGCGGCAACCCGACGCCCGCCGCGTCTTCATGGGGTTTGGATTAATTAATTAACCATTTCATCATCGTCATCGCGCTTCGGCGCTGTGTGTGTTCAGGGCCCATCGTCCAACGGCAAGACGCCGCGCTTGCAACGCGTGAGATCGGGGTTCGAATCCCCGTGTGGTCCACGATTCGTTGGAATCGATCCTCCCCTTCGACTGCTTCCGGATACGTCTGGTGACGTTCGCTGATTGTCTCTCAGTGTCAGGCGAGTTCGATTCTCGTCGGGAGCGCTTCGCACTCGTGGCCGAGTAGTTCAGGTCCGTGGTCGCAACCCACGTCACCCCGGTGCAATTCCGGGCGAGTGCTCCACGTCATGCCTCCGCGCGCAGATGCGACCCGGGTCTCCGAAGCCCGGCGAAGTGGTGCGACTCCACTCGGTGGCACTACTCGAGATCGACGTCGACCGAGGCATTCTTCTTCGGCGACGGCGGCGGCGGCGGGCCCTTGCGGACCTTCGCGAAGTCGGTGCGCAGCTCCTCGACCTCGACGTCGACCGTGAGCCCCTGCAGCGCGCTGTCCGGAAGCGCGAGCGCCTTGGCGAGCGCCCGCAGGTAGTCGTCCTCCGCGAAGTCGACTTCTTCGTCGGCGTCATTGATCGCCGCGACCAGGAACAGCACGCGGCGGCGATCGTCCTCGGGATCGCTCTGGAACTCGGCGGCGGACACGGACAGATCGAACTGTTTCGGATCGAACTTCTCGATCTGCTGCTCGAGCTCGGCGGTCAGCTTGGCGCCCGACAGATCTGCGAGCATCTCGCGGACCTCCTCGCGCTCGCGGTCCTTGAACTGCGCGTCTGCATAGGCTGCGCCCATTAAGAGATCACAGAGCGGGACGATGCGATCCGGAAGAGCCATTTGGTGATCATACCGCCGTCTTGTGTAAGATCCCACGCTTGGGCCGGCTCGTTCTCGGGTTGCTGTCGCTCGCCCTCGCGGGGTGTCCAGGGACCGAGCGCGTTTCGCCGCCACCGCCGCGCCTCCCCCGCATCGTCGTGCTGCTCGTCATCGATCAGTTCCCGACGTGGACCTTCGATCGCGATCGGGCGCTGTTCCGGCACGGCCTCGCACGGCTCCTCCACGAGGGTGGCCTCGTGCGTGCCGAGCTGCCCTATGCGAGCCCGTTCACTGCGGTGGGCCACGCTTCGATCGGCACCGGGGCCGCGCCGAGCGTGCATGGCATCGTTGGAAACACCTGGTATCGCCGCCCGGAGCGCCGGGAGCGGACCGCGGAGCACGACCCCGATTCCAAGCTGTTCGTCGTCGGGCCGTCGCATGGCGGCGAGCTGTCCGCGGATGATGGCGCATCGGCGAAGGCGCTCCGTGTCGATGGTCTTGCCGAGGCGCTGCGGACGTCGACCGGCGGGCGCGGCAAGTCGATCGCGGTCGGCCTCAAGCCGCGTGCGGCGGCGTTCATCGCCGGACGGCGACCCGATCTGGCCGTCTGGTACGAGGCTGCCGCCGGCGGAATGACGACGAGCCGCGCGTACACCGACGTGGTGCCGCCATGGCTCGTCGAGCTCGCGCGCACGAAGCCCGCGACGCGGTTCTTCGACGTCGAGTGGGTGCCGCGAGATCCTGCGCTGCTCGCGCGCGTGACCGAGATCGCCGACGACGCTCCCGGCGAGGGTAGCGTGCACGGGCTCGACACGACGTTTCCTCACCCGCTCGGCAAGACCGAAGCGCCGTACCGCGCGTTCCTCCACACGCCGTATGCGGACGAGCTCGTGTTCGACGTGGCCGAGGCGGCGCTCGACGCGATGCAGCTCGGCAGCGATGAGGTGCCCGATCTGCTCGCGCTCAGCTTCAATGCGCGCGACTACGCCGGTCACCTGTGGGGACCCGATGCGTGGGAGACCCTCGAGCTGACGTTGCGCCTCGACGAGCGGCTCGGCCGGTTCTTCGAGCTGCTCGATCGCCGCTATGGCCGCACCGGCTGGTCGGCGGTGCTGACGAGCGATCACGGCGCGACCCATGTCGTCGAGCGCAGCACGTCCACCGCGCCGCGCCGGATCCGCGCCGCCGAGCTCATGGGCGCCGCCGAGTCCGCGATCGAGGCATCATTCGGTGCATCACTTGCAGGCAAGGGACCGTGGGTAGCAGCGCTATTGTCGAGCAACCTGTACGTGACCCCCGCGTTCCTCGACCAGCCCATCGACATCCGCCGCACGGCGCTGTCGGCCGCCGCCACGGCGCTCGCGAAGGTGCCCGGCATCGCGACCGCGGGACGCGTCGACGGGATCTCCGGCAGCTGCCCGGTGCGGAACGGCCTCGAGCGCGCGATCTGCCTGTCGATCGTCGATGGCGAATCGGGCGAGCTCTACGTCATGCCGCTCGCGGGATCGCTGATCAGCGATTACAAGACCGGCACGCACCACGACGCGCCGTTCGACGACAACCGCCAGGTCCCGATCCTCGTGATGGCTCCCGGCGTCGCGCCGCAGACCGGCAAGGGCTCGCTGCTCCAGGTCGCGCCAACGATCGCGGCGCTGCTCGGGGTCCCGCCGCCTGCCGCGGCTACCGAGGCCCCGCTGTTCGGGCTGCGCCCTCGTTAGCGAGCGCGCTCGCGAAGAACCGCGAATGCTGCGCGAGCATCGCGACGTAGTCACGGACGTCATCACGCGCGGCCACCGGCAGCTTCGCGAACGGTACGACGTGCTCGTCGGGGACGTAGCGGAACGTGAAGTTCACGCGGCGTGTCCGGAAGCCCTCGATCGCCGGCGGTAGATCAAGGCCGAGCTTGTCATCGACGCGCTGGACGCGATGCAGCAGGTCGTCCTTCCAGAGCGGGCCGCCGAACACTTGCAGCGAGCGATCCTCCAGCCATTGCGTGCGCACCGGCGGGGCGTCACGGGCACCCCGCCGCACGAACTGGAAGCGCGCGCGCTCGCCCAGCGAGATCGACGCGACCGGTCCGGGCTCGAAGTCGCGATGCTCGCCGACCCGCGCGGCGTCGACCTCGCGACCGCCCTCGACGCGATCGCCGTAGAAGTTCACGAGGCACGTGTTCAGGTGCCAGCGCCGCGGGACCGTCGCCGGTGGGAACTCGGTGCGCACGCGACGCTCGACGATCGCCACCAAGCGTGCGAGGACCGTCGGAAACGGCTCGGCCGTGACGGCGACGTCGCGGGCGCGGCGGGGCGGCTCGTAGTACCCGAGACACGCGAACTGCCAGTTGCCGAGCCAGTACACCGGACGCAGGAGCTTGCGCTGCTCCTTGCCAATCGGCGGCGGACGGCGCGTCGAGTACCGCATCTCCCAGAGCGGACGCAGGGTTTTCAGCCAGCGGAGGATCTCGGGGCGGGCCTCGTCGTCGACGAAGCCGGGCTCGTAGACGTAACAGCGGTCGCGCACGCGTGCAAAACCTAGCATCAATGCCGCTCACTTTAGCGGCCTCGCTCATTGCGACCTCGCACGCCCTCGCCAGGATTGGCCGCCAAGGCGCCGAGCACGCCAAGGGTTTTTTCAGGTGAGCGTGCTCGCGGCGGTAGCACGAGGGAGCGGAAGTCTAACCCTTGGCGATTTGGCGCCTTGGCGGCCAATCTGGAACCGGGAAGCGTTTTGCGAACTCGCATGAGAGACGCAACCGTCCGCCGGCTTGGTCGACACGCTCGCCATGCTGGACTGGATCTTTCGCCCTCAGTGCATCGCCTGCGGCATCACCGCGGACACCCTGTGCAGCGCGTGCAGTGCGTCGCTCGTCGAGCTCGGGCCCGCGTGTCCGCGATGTGCCGAGCCGACCGGCGAGCGCAGCGTGACGTGCCGGCGTTGCGCGACTCAGCCCTTGCCGCTCGAACGGATCGTCGCACCGTGGCGGTTTGGCGGTCAGCTCGCCGCAGCGATCCGGCGGCTCAAGTTCGCGGGCCGCACGCAGATCGCGCGTGACCTCGCGCCGCTCTGGGCACCCCTCGTGGCGGCGGTCGCATCCGCCGATGGTCCGGCGGTCGTGGTGCCGATCCCGCTCCACTGGCGCCGCCGCCTGGCCCGTGGGTACGACCACACCTGGCACCTCGCGCTGCACGCGTGCGCGGCGGCCGAGCTGGCGCCGCCGCTGCCCGTGCTTCTCCGGATCCGTGGCGGCCCGCCGCAAAGCACGCTGCCTGCAGCTGCGAGGCGCGACAACCTACGCGGTGCGTTCACGGTGCGTTCGCCGGCCACGATCGCCGGACGCGCCGTGGTGCTCGTCGATGATGTCGTGACCACCGGCTCGACGCTGGCCGCGGCCGCGCGGCCTCTCCTCGCGGCCGGAGCGACGCGGGTGATCGGCGTCGCGGTGGCGCGCGCTACTTCCTGTCCATGATGATGAGCTCGACCCGCTCGTTGAGCTGCGCGGCGCCTCGCTGATCGGCCGGCACGAGGGGCTTGGACCCACCGAACCCGCGGATATCGATCCGGTCTGGCGCGATCCCCCACTGCACGAGCCAGTCGCGCACGGCCTCCGCGCGCTTCTCGGATAGCGCCTGATCCTTGCTCTCGTTGCTCGTTGGTTGCACGTGACAGCTGACGCGGACGCGCACGATCTCGGGATGCGCGCGCAGCGTCGCGGCGATCTGTCCGAGCAGGTTGAAGCTCGCCTTCGCCAGCTTCGCGTTCTGGAACTGGACGCCGCCGAGCGTCTCGAGGCGATCCGGGCCCAGCAGCACCAGTGACTCGCCGCGATCCGGGCAGCCATCGCTGTCGGTCACGCCGTTGACGACCTCGGGCTCGAGCGGGCAGCCGTCCTGCGCGTCGGCGATCCCATCGCGATCGTTGTCGTGATCGGCGCAGCCATCGGCATCCTGGAAGCCGTCCTTGTCCTCGGCCTCGCTCGGGCACTTGTCGGCCGCATCGAGCATGCCGTCCTTGTCGTTATCCTTCTCGGGACAGCCGTCGTCGTCCTCGAAGCCGTCCTTGTCCTCGACGTCCAGGCCGCAGCGATCGGAGGTGTCAGCGATGCCGTCTCCATCGTTGTCGAGATCCGGGCAGCCATCGGTGTCGTCGAACAGATCGACGTCCTCGACCGCATCCGGACACCGATCGACGCGATCGAACAGCCCGTCACCGTCGCTGTCGATGTCGGGCTTCGGCGGCGGCGGCGCATGGATTGGCCGCAGCTTCTCGCCGCGCGGTGCGAAGGTCAGCGCGAAAACGCCGCGCAGGGCGGGCGCCCCGGCGGCGCTCGTCAGGCCGCGACCCGCGGCGATCGAGACCGTGAAGCGATGGTCGGGTCGCCAGCGCAGGCCGCCGAGCCACTCGATCGGCGACAGCGTCGTCATCGAGCCGTCGACGCTCTCCCGTCCCGACGGGACGAGGTCTCCGAACACCTCGGCGGTGATCCACAGCGGGTCGGCCACGCGGACCGCGGTGCCGAGGCCCCACACAAAGCCGCTCTTCTGCTCGAGGTTGCGATACTCGGTCGCCGCGCGGATCACGACGCCGGCATTCGCCGACAACGTCACCCGGTTCGCGAAGGCGCCTGGCACGAGCGACGCGAGGCCGACGACGCGCGATGTCGGATCGTCGACGCCGGTCAGCTTGCCATCGGTCGCGGTGGGCAGGGTCAACTGGATGCTCGCGCCGAACCGCACCGCGCCATTACCCGAGAGATTGCGGCGCCAGAGCTGGGTCTTGCCGTGCACCGTCAGGTCGCCGGTTGCGGTGCCATTCGCCGGATCGGTCGTGTACTCCAAAAACCTGTCGCCGCGGGCCTCGCCGTTCTGCGAGTAGAACGGCATGAGCGCGCCGAGCTCGAATCTGCCGAGCACCGAGATCGCGCCGCCGAGCACGACGACCGAGCTGCTCGTGATCACGCCATGCTGACCGCCGTCGCTCGCCAGGTGAAGCAGCGGATCCGTCGCGTACGAGAACACGGCGCCGACCGCCCAGTCGCCGTGCGCGCCGATCGCCGGCGATTGCAGCTGGAAGCTGTCGGACGTCGTCGCCGGGGTCGGCGCGAACACCGTCAACAAGATGTTCTCGTCGGCGCGCGCGGCCGCTGGCATGGCGAGCACCGCCGCGAGCGCGACGATCGCAGCCCGCCGCCGCCGCAGCGCGACGAGCGCGATCAGGATCAGCGCACCGCCGCCGACGCCCTCGCCGGTGTTGCACCCGCCGCCACCGCGCGCGTCGACGAACACCGCGATCCCGTGGATCTCGACCTCGGCTTGGTGTTCGGGGTCCAGGTCGAGGAACAGCCGCGCGCGTGCCGTGAACTCGCCGGGCCGCTCGGGGCTGAACGTCACCGTGAACCTGCGCTCGCCATCGGGCCCGAGCGCGATCCCGTCGACGGTCTCCTCGATCGTGAACGCGCCATCGCCACCCTCGATCTCGATCGTCTGGATCGTGAACGAGCTCGCGCTGTCGAAGCTCTTCACGACGAGCGCCTCGGGCAGCGAGATCGAGCTCCCGACGTCGACGTAACCGACGTCGAAGCGGTTCGGGTTGAGCTGGACGTTGCGTGCGACGCCGTTACCGGAGAGCACGACCTCGGTGATCTTGGTCATCACCGGTGGGCCGTCGTCGTCGTCGTCGTTGACGATCTGCAGGCGCGCGCTCGGCGCCGGGCCTGCCAGCTTCGGCTCGAAGCGGACGCGGAGCTCGACGGTCGCGCCCGGCGGCACGACGATCGGATCGGTGTCGAGCAGCTTCCACACGTCGGTGTCGTTCGACACCATCGTCGCGGTGATCTGCAGCGGCGCCTCGCCGGGGTTCGTCACTGCGACGATCCGTACCGGTCCGAGCGTGCCGGGGTTGCGGAACGTGTCTGGGAACACGGGCGTCGGGCCGAGCACGAGGTCGCGGTCGATCCCGCGGCCGCGAACGACGACCGTGCCGATCGCCGGTGCACCGAGCGCACCCGCGATCGAGTGCGAGATCGTGAACGCCTCCTCGGAGCCGGCAGCACGCGCGATCGTCGGCGCGTAGGTCACGACGATCGTGATCTCGGCGTTCGGTGCGAGCGTGGTATTCGCGGGCAGCGCGAGCGTGAAGCTCGGGCTCGCGGTCCGCGCGAAGCTCGCGAGATCGAGGGGCGCGTTGCCGGTGTTGCGCAGCGTGACCTGCCGGACCGCGGGTGGACCCTGGACGTCGACCGCGCCGAAGTCGAGCGTGGCGCCGGGCACCAGCGTCAGCATCGCGCTCGTCGAGTTGCCGGCCAGCGTCACCGAGCGGTTCGGGTTCGACGGCAGGTTGCTGCCGACCACGAGGGTCGCGGCCATCGCGCCGAGCCGGTTGGCAGGCTGCGCGCGTACGGTGACCTCGAGGATCTCGCCCTGCGCGAGCGGCTGGGGCAGCACGACGCTGACGCCGCCGGTGCCGCAGGTCGTTTGCTTCTTGACGTCGACGACCACGAACTCGTTCGACGCGGTGTTCGCACCTGGCGTGATGACGAGGCTCTGGATCGTGACGATCGCCTGATCGGTGTTGGTGATGCAGAAGGTGCGGGTCGGCTGGGTGTCGAACCGCAGGTTGCCGAAGTCGATCGCCGTGGCGCTGACGTCGTAGCCAATTGTCAGGCCATCACCGGTCAGGGACAGCGTCGCGGTCGTCGTGGTCGGGCTCGTGCCCCAGCTACCGGTGAACGTCGCGGTCGCTGCGCCCCCATCGGCGGTCGCGGTCGGCGCGAACTGCACGGTCACGCTGGCCGACGCGCCGGCGGCGAGCGTCGACGGCACGGTCGCCGCGACCAGCGTGTAGCCGACATTCGCCGGGAGCACGGCGGCGGTGATGCCGCTGACCGCGAGGTTACCGGTGTTGCGTAGCGTGACCGTCGTCGACGCCGTCGTACCCTGCGCGACGCCGCCAAACGCGTGGGTCGCCGGCACGACGACGAGGAACCCGCGGGTGCCATTGCACGTCAGTGGCACATCGAGGGTCGGCGCGTTCGTCGCGTCACTGATGATGCGGAACGTGCCGGGCCGCGCCCCCTGGGCCTGCGGCGAACAGAACACGCTCCACATGCCCATGCTCCCTGCCGGGATGGTCTGGCTCCCGGCAGTGCCCATGATCGTGTAATCGGTGGCGCCGGCCGCGAGCGTCGCGCTCGAGATCGTGAGCGGCGACGTGCCGGTATTCGTCACGATCAGGGGCTGCATCACGGAGGTCTTGCCGACCTCGACGTCGCCGACCGCGACGACCGCCGGGCCCGAGATCCGCGGTGCGACGCCGCGCCCGGTCACGACGATCACGAAGGGATCATCACCGGCGTCGGGATCGTTGGTGTCGAGGTTGATCACGATGTCCGCGGAGCCCTCGACGTTCGGGCTGAACGTGACCGCGAACGACTGGGTCCCGCCGTTCGCGGGGACCGTGCACCCGGCGAAGCAGCTGCCGCCGAGCGTGTAGCGGGCCTGCTGCGCGCCGACCTTGCTCGCGCTGTACGTCAGCGGCAGCGTGCCGTTGTTCGTGACGGTGACGGTCTGCGCTGCGCTCGAGGTGTTGATCAGGACGTCGCCGAACGCGAGCGTCGGCTTGTCGACGGCGATGTTGGCGCGGCCGGCGGTGCAGGTGATCGCCGAGACGCTGGCGCCGCCCGGATCGCTGTCGCTCGTGAACGTGACGGTCGCGGACTGCGTGCCGGTAGCATCCGCCGGTGGCGCGCAGCGCACGCCGACCAGCGTGCTCGTCGTGACGTCGATGCCGAGCGTGCACGCGGTCTGGTTCGCACAGCCGCCGTCGCCGAACGTGAACCACGAGCCACCCGCGATCGTCGCGCTCGCGACGCGCAGCGGCCCGACCGGCGCGGTCGCCGTGTTCGCCACCGTGATGTCGAGGCTCGCGATCGTCCCGTTGGTGACCGTGCCGAACGCGACGTCGGTCACGCCGATCACGGCATTGGTGCCGGTGCCCGACAGCGCGACCGTCGCCATCGGCATCACCGGGTCGTTGCTCGTGATCACGAGCGAGCCGGACCGCGCGCCGCTCGCGCTCGGATCGAAGACGACACCGATGCTGAGCGTGCCGCCCGGTGCGATCGCCGCGGGCAACGTCGGCGGCGACGGGATCGTGAAGTCGCCGGTGATCTGCAGCGCGGTGATGTTCAGGGTCTGGCCGGCGTCGCCGGTGTTCTGGATGACGACGACGCCGCTCGCGGTCAGCGTGGCTGCATTGGCGACCCGGACCGAGCCGAACGCCACGGTCGCGGGCACCGTGATCTTGGGACCGAGGCCGGTACCGCTGACCTGGAAGGTGCCGAGCAGGATGTCGCCCACGCCAAGCAGGTTGACGGTGCAGGTCAGCGGACCGCGCGTCGTCGGTGTGAAGGTCACCGTGATCGGCAGCGGGTTGTCACTGGCAACCGGCTGCGGCAGCGTCGCGGCCGTCGGCGCGACGCTGAACACCGCGCACGGCGCGCCACCGGTCACGACGATCTTGTCGAGCACCTCGCCGGGCGACGCCACATTGGAGTCGATCGTGTCGGTGACCGAGCCGCTCGTGCCGATGACGACGGAACCGACGGTCGGGCTCGGCGTGACCGATAGTGCCGCGTGCGCGGGTCGCGACCACGCCAGGGCGGCGAGCACGACGATGCATCCATACAGTCGTTTCGACATCAAATGCTCCGTCGCGCACCGCTCGTCCCGCGAGCCAGGCGCAGGCCCATCGTACAACGACCCCGCGAGCCGATAAAGCGGCGCCGATCACGCCAAACCACTGAACATCTCCCGGATTTACTGACCCGGTGCGCGCTTGACACGCCGTCTCGGCGGGTGCCTTGACGGTTTCTTGATCCGCGGCAAGGCGGCCGGAGCACGTCGTCGCAGTACTATGATCTCGATGAACGAATCGGCGAGCGGACTTTCGTACGAGGACAAGGTCCAGGGTACCGGCGCGACTCCCGCTACCGGCCAGAAGTGCGTGATGCACTACACCGGCTGGCTGTGGGTCAATGGCGAAAAGGGTGCCCAGTTCGACAGCTCCCACGATCGGGGTCGTCCGTTCGAATTCCCGCTCGGCATGGGTCGCGTCATCAAGGGATGGGACGAGGGGGTCGCGACCATGAAGGTCGGCGGTAAGCGCACCCTTCTGATCCCACCGCAGCTCGGCTACGGGGACCGCGGCGCGGGCGGCTTGATCCCGCCGGGCGCCACACTGCTGTTCGAAGTCGAGCTGCTCCGCGTCGAGTGACACGCCGCGAGCTCGCCGAGCGTCTTCGCGGCCAGCCCACATCGGTGGTCGTCGCGCGTACCGCCGCGGCAGTCCGTGAGGAACTGGCCGCGGAGCTCGGCGCGGATCGCCTGCTGATCGGGCTCCGACGGCGCCGGTGTGGCGGGCCGGCCGGCGATCCCGATCGTCAGCGCGTGCGCGAACAACGCCTCGCATTCGCCCTCGCTCGGTCCATTCGCAGCAGGCTCCACGCGCGACAGCTGCGTCGCGTCGGGTCTGGTCGCCGCGCTGCCGCTGCCGCCGCCAGCAGGTGAGCGGCGGGGCGCACCCGTGCCGCACGAGCACGCCATGATCCCGACCAGGATGCTCGCGAACCACCGCACGATGTTCTCGCTCACGACACGTAGATGTTAGCGTGTCCGCATGGCGCTGTGGTTCGCGGCCTTGCTCGGGATCGTGCAGGGGCTGACCGAGTTCATCCCGGTGTCCTCGACGGCCCACCTCCGGCTGGTACCCGCGCTGCTCGGGATGCCGGATCCCGGAGCCGCGTACACCGCGGTGATCCAGCTCGGGACGCTCGCTGCCGTGCTCGCTTACTTCGCGCGTGATCTGATCGCGCTGCCCGCCGCGATGATGCGTGATCCGGGCGGCCCCGACGGGCGGCTGCCGTGGTTGCTCGCCGCGGGCACCGTGCCGATCGTGGTCGCGGGCCTGTTGCTCAAGAAGCACATCGAGGGCGACCTGCGCTCGCTCTACGTGATCGCCTCGGCGCTGATCGCGGTCGGCATCATCATGGTCGTGATCGACAAGGTCACGTCGGGTCGCGACGAGCACCGGCCGCTCTCGGGGATCACCCTCGGCGACGCGTTGCTCGTCGGGCTCGCCCAGAGCGTCGCGCTCGTGCCGGGGGTGTCGCGGTCGGGCGCGACGATCTGCATGACGCTGCTGCTCGGGTTCTCGCGAAGTGACGCCGCGCGGTTCTCGTTCCTGCTGTCGATCCCGGCGATCGCCGGCGCTGGCATCTTCGAGGCCAAGGACGCGTTCCGCATGCTCGGGCGCGACGCGATCCCGGCGATCGCGGTCGGCACCGCGACCGCAGCGATCAGCGGCTACCTGTCGATCGCCTGGCTGATCAAGTGGCTCGGGTCGCACGATCTGATCGGGTTCGCGATCTACCGGATCGTCGCCGGGCTCGCGCTGCTTGGCGCGCTCGCCGCGCGCCTGCTGTGAGTGCCAAAGTGTGACAGATGGTGTGACGGACCCGGTGAATTGAACCGCCAGCAGCCCCGCACGCGTCGACTCCTGATACCTTCAGCTGGTCCGTTTCACTTCGCCTCTGGCGAAGACAACTAGAGGGTACCTGATGAGGATTACGCGTCTTTTTGCGCCCCTGATGATCCTGCTCGCGCTGGTGCTCCACGCCAGCACCGCGAGTGCCCAGGCGAACTGTCCGCGCTCGGGAAAGTACAAGGTGAAGATCGATTCGGCGCCGCAGGGCGCCCAGGTCTACATCGGCGACAAGAGCTGCGGTCCCGTCGGCAACACGCCGTGGACCGGCACGCTCAACGCGGCGACCGTCACCGTGGTCGTCGAGGCCGCGGGCTACGAGCCGGCGATCAAGTCGTTCAGGGTCGGCAGGGCCCGCAAGGTCCAGGAGCTGTTCGTCCCGCTGACCCGCCAGCCGCAGATCGAGATCCGCGCCGATGCGGACCCGAGCCTCGTCGGCGCGACGGTCTCGGTCGACGGCGTTCCACAGGGGACGATCCAGGGACCGCTGATCATCAAGACGACCGCGGGCCGCCACCAGATCGAGATCAAGAAGGAAGGCTTCGAGACGTTGACCCAGTGGGTCGATCTGAGCGCGACGCCGGCGCTGACGCTGACGCCGACGCTCAAGGCGGTCGCGAAGGCGAAGTACGGGACGAT
>JBKJUF010000484.1:0-17573 GCA_046590445.1 Kofleriaceae bacterium | reverse complement strand
TCCTGGACGTCGGCCTCGACGACGATCGTCCCGGACGCCGAGGTCTACGTCGATGGTAACAAGCACCCGGACAACACGCCGTCGGTGATCAGCAACGTGATCGAGGGCGTCCACGTGATCGAGGTCAAGAAGGCGCCGGGCCCGCCGTGGCGCCAGACCGTGAACGTCGTCGCGAACCAGCAGACCAAGGTGCGTGCCGAGCTCGCGCCGCTGCTCCACGGTGGCGTCGGCGTGATCCGCGTGCTGTCGGATGCCCCGGGCGCGCGCGCGAACATCGACGGCATCGACATGGGCCCGGTCCCGGTCGACATCAAGGACGTCAAGGCCGGCGAGCACATCGTCCAGGTCAAGGCGGCGGGCTTCCAGACCGGCGAGAAGAAGGTCAACGTCACCGCGGGCGGCTCGCAGGTCGTCAAGTTCGACCTCAACCCTGCGGTCGCCGCCGACCAGGGCACGATCAAGGTGCTGTCGACGGTGCCCGACGCCGAGGTCATCATCGACGGCGCGGTCGTCGGCAAGGCGCCGCAGGAGAAGAAGGTGTCCGCGGGAGAGCACCCGGTGATGGTGCGGCTCGCCGGCTACAAGCCGTACGAGCAGAAGGTCCGCGTCGAAACCGGCAAGACGATCACGATCACGGCGGAGCTCAAGGGCGTCGGCCGGCTGCGCATCCTGTCGAACCCGGCGGGCGCGACGGTGCTGGTCAACGGGCTGCCGGCGGTCGGCAAGGACGGCCGCGACAAGACGCCGATGGACCTCGAGGTCGAGACCGGCAAGACCATCGTCCGCCTCGAGATGCCGGGCTTCGTAGCCTCGGAGGAGACGATCAATATCCAGGGCGGCCAGACCGAGACGCTGTCGCGCGAGCTGTCGATCGCGGGCAAGAGCGAGACCGAGCTGATCAACGAGCAGAAGGGCCTGTCGTCGTGGGGCGCACGCGCGCTGCCGCGCGGTCGCTCGACGGTCGACTTCGACGCCGGCTACCCATACTTCGGCGGACTGCGCATCACGGTCGGCGCCGGCCGCATCAACAAGCAGTGGGGCTTCGACGCGACGATCGGCGTGCGCACGATGTTCGCGCGCACCGAGCTCGGGTTCGGCGGCCGCATGATGGTCGCGAACCAGGAGCCGTTCTCGGCGGCGCTGTTCACGAACCTCTGGTACGGCACCAAGCTGTTCGACAACAAGTCGGAGCGCAACGGCGCGACGTTCGACGCCGGCATCCTCGCGTCGCTGACCGCGCTCAGCAACGTGACGATCACCGGTCGCGCGTACCTCGAGTTCTGGAGCGATCGTCATTGCCCGGAGATCAACGGCAGCGGCGCGACCGCCGCTTTCAAGACCGAGGCGAAGCCCACGAAGGCCTGTCAGGGCTACCTCGACCGCGCCGTCAACGGCGAGGATCCGATGGAGTTCAGCACGGCGGATCAGGCGAAGATGGAGTCGCTGACCGGCGAGAGCGGCGGTGACATGTTCGGCCGCGATTACGGCGTGCGGTTCATGCTGAGCCTGATCGCCGAGATCGCGGTCCGCCAGCGCTGGAACCTGTTCGGGATCATCGAGGGCGCGCCGTTCCAGAACGAGCGTGCGCTGTTCACCGATCGGTTCTCGAGCCCGATGCCGGAACAGGACCTCGTGCTCTACGGTCGCATCGGTCTCAGCTACAAGTTCTGAGCGTACGCTAACTTGAGTTAGCGCGATCGCTTTGCCAGCGCGGTGACCTCGCTATCGGGGATTTGCTCGGATGCATCATCGGTCCACCGAGCTCCAGGGATTGTCGTAGCGGTCGTCCGAGCGCTCTCCTCGGACGCATCTATGATCTTCACGCTCCTAGCTAGATCGCCGATCGGTTTTGGCGATCTAGCAGGCAGCTTGCAGACTGCGTAGGAGTCGGGACACGTTGACCGGCTTGGAGATGAAGTCTGCTTCGATGCCCGTCGGATCCCCGAACGCCGAGACCACGATCACGGGGATCTCGCGCAATCGGGGTGCGACCTCGCAGGCGGCGAGGAAGGAGTATCCGTCCATGTCGGGCATCCGAAGATCGACGACGATCGCGCACGGCGTCTGCTGACTGGCCTCCGACAGGAGCTCGAGCGCGCGACCCGCAGACGCGCACGTCTCGACCGAGTACCCGCGTCCGGTCAACAGCTCACGCATGCTGGAACAGAAGTCCTCGTCGTCATCGATGACGAAGACGATCTTGTCGCACGGCTGCTCTGTGGTGGTCATGTCGAAATCCATTGCTGAGTTGAAGTCGTTGCGCGTGGCCATCGAGTGGTGAACTTCGTGCCCTGGTGCATGGTGGAGACGACCTCGACCGTCCCTTTGTGTGCACGCATGATCTCGCTGACGATGTAGAGGCCGAGACCGAGCCCGATGCGGCTGCTCGCGCCACGGTGGAACGGTTCGAACAGCGTCGGCAGCTGCTCGGCGGGTATCGCGACGCCTCCGTTGTGGACGGCCACGACCACCTCGTCCGGACGCCCCTCCACGGTCACCGCGATCGTCCCGCTACCATGCGTGAGCGCGTTCGTGAGCAGGTTCGACACCACCTGCTCGACGCGCTCGCGGTCCCATCGTCCGCGCAGCTCACCGCGGGTCTCCAGATGGATCGTTCGGTCGCTGTGGAGCAGGCTCATCTCGTCGATCATCGACGAGCAGATGTCACCCATGTGCGCGGCTCGCGGAACGACGGGAATCCCGCCGGCCGCCTGGCCCCGGGTGTAGTCGAGGATGTCTCGGATCAAGGCCGCCATCCGCTCGCCGTTGCGCGCGATACGCGAGAGCGACGTTCGATCCTCTTCGCTCAGCGAGCCCCGCATCAGCATCATGCGCGCTGACATCAAGATCGCTCCCAGCGGATTCCGCAGGTCGTGACCGAGCACGCCCATGTAGAGATCCTTCGTGCGACTGGCGGTTGTGGCCTCCACGAGCGCCGCCCGGGCATCGATGATGGCTGCCTGCTGCTCCTCGATCTTCTGCTCTCGTGCGCGGAGCTCCGCGCCGCGCCGGAACAGCGTGATGAGGATCTCGAGCTTGGAGCGCAGCGCGTTCGGATCGATCGGCTTGGTCAGGTAGCCGAGCGCACCGAGCTCGTAGCCCTTGCGCTCGGTCAGCCAATCCGGCGGAGACGGTGTCAGGAACAGCACGGGTACGTTGCGCGCCGTGGCGCTTCGCCGGATCTGCAACACGATATCGAAGGCGTGAGCGTCGGGCAGCTCGACGTTGATCAGGATCGCCGCAAACGCCCGCGTGGTGACCGCGAGCAGTGCCTCCTCACCCGAGCCCGTCTCATCGCTGTTCGCCATCGGCGCGATCAGCGCGCGCAAGGCAGCGCGGCTGACAGGATCCGGATCGACGATCAGGATCTCCGGCACGGCGCTGGGATCCTCGCCAGGGGTGGTCATATGCAGCGTGGACAGTACCCCGCCCCGCTATGGGGTGAGTCCCGTCGTCGGCGTCTCGTTCATCAGCAGGGCCCCCATCGAGAAGTTCGTCGGCGAGCCACATGCCAGCGCGACGCGCGCATCGTAGCAAGGGATTCCCGCCCGCGAGCGGTTGGCCGGGTAGAAGCACCGAGCGCCATGCTGATCCCACTCGGATTCGATCACCCAGTCTTCCGTGTCGTCCTCGATGCCCAGCGCGTCATAGAGGTTCACGCGGTTGCCGTTCTGCGTGTGCGAGATACCGTCGCCGCAGTAGTCACCGCGCAGCAGACGAACGCAGGCCGCGAGATGATTGGCGAGCTGAACCGTGCCGCTGCTGCGCCACGACTCGTAGCCCATGTGCACGCACTTGCCGATCGAGCCGACGTTGTCACACGCAAACGTGAACTTCGTTGAGTCGGCGACGTATCCCCCGCCGCCCGGGACGCCCTGGCGATGATCCCAGATCCCGTTGAGCGCGATCGCGGGAAGCGGACCCGCTGCGTTCTCGCAGATCGGGTACCAGGTCTTGTCCGTTTCCCGGTATTCGACGGAGTACTTCCAGGCCGTCGTGCCCGCGGGGGGCGGTGTGACGTTGCGGATGGCCATCATCACCGTCTCGCCGTTACCGCGACGAGCCAGGAAAATGGACCCGATCATCTCGGCTCCACTGCGGACGCTCGACGAACGACGTCCGATCAGCTGCGTCTGCGTCAGCTGGACCGAGTCGAACGTCAGCCCTTCGCGGCTGGCTCCCTCGAGGCTCGTCCAGATCGTGAAGGTGCCGTTGTCGGGCCCGTTGAGGTTTTGCCCGTTGAGGTTCTGCCCGTTGAGGTTCTGCCCGTTGAGGTTCTGCCCGTTGAGGTTCTGCCCGTTGAGGTTCTGTCCCGCCTGCTCGGCGACGCCGAGTTCCAGCTCGGTCGAACACGCACACAGAGCCGCGAGGTACAGTGCGAACATCTTGCAAGACATACGGCCGGCGACTATTGCAAACCTCGATCCTCTGCTGGAACGAAATCGGCGCAAATTCGTACGCCTACCGTGAGATCACGATACGTCGCCTCCGGAAGCTCTCGGTTGGTGATGCGTGCCGTGTTCCCGCTGAAGTAGTAACTCCCGCCGCGTGCGACGACCTGATCTTTGACCACGCTCGACCGGACCCATTCCCAAACATTCCCCGTCAGATCCGTGATGCCAAACGGACTGGTGCCGTCCGGATGCGACCCCACCTCGTCCGGGCCGAACCCGCCCGATTGCTTGCCATAGGTTTCGTCGAAGTTGGCGTCATCGGGCCGGAGGACATCTCCATGCGGGTACTTGCGGTCGGCGGTCCCACGCGCGGCACGTTCCCACTCGTGCTCGTTGCAGATCCGAGCTGCGCGGAGGCGCCCGGTGCGCACCAGCCAGTGCGCATACGCCACAGCGTCGTCATAGGAGATTCCCGACACCGGCATGCGGCGCCAGTCCTGCTCGGCCCGCCTGTCTCGAGATGCATACTTGACGGGCTCACCCCAGCGCGCCCGCATCAGATGATCTGTTGGCTGCAGGGTGATCTGCCAGGTCTGGTCGGCGGCTTGCGATAGCTCGAGCATCCCGCGAAAGCCGGTGCCCGCGACTCGGGGGCGCCGCTGCTCTCGCTCGGTCTCTGGGAGATCGTTCAAGAACTCCGTCCACTCGGCGAACGTGGTCTCGTGTCGCGCGATCAGATATCCGCCGGTCCGCACGACGTGTAGCGGCACGGCATTGAACCAGGCTCGGACAGCTTCGGCATCGGAGCTCCCGAAAGCCCCTTCCCCTGGAGGGATGAAAACGTAACCAGTCGGAACGGTTTCGCCCCGCGGGATCCGGAGCTCGACGCGCTCGTCCTCGCCGCGGTCGAGGAACAGCGACTGGCGAGCCTCCGCATGGCCGGGTGCCACGGCGGTCAACATCCATGCCCCGGCCGGGAGCCGTGTCGGTGTACCCGCGGTCACCAGCGGTCTGCGGTCGGAACCGTCCGGGCGCGCCAGCTCGAGGCGGGCAGAGGACGGCACGACGGTCACGGTGAGGGAGGCCGGAGCGTCGAGCCGCGCGCGGCGAGTGCCGTTCGTGTCGTACAGGGCGAGCCGCGCCGTGAGCTCGGACGCCTCCGCACTGCTGCCTTCATCGTAGGCCAGCAGAGCGCGGTCGAGGAGTACGTCGGCGTAAAGCGCGCGCACATCGTCACGCGCCGGGTCACGAAGCAGTGCGCGCTCCAGGTGGGCCGCGGCCTGCGCCAGCCCCGCGCGCGCTTCCGCAGTCCGCGCCTGCATCTCGTGCCACGCCCGCTCGCCCTCGTCGGGCTGAAGCGCATCCCACGCGGTGAACGCCGCCCGACGCACCTGCGCTCGAGCTGCAGATGCGCCACGCGCCGAGACCGAAATCGTTTCGGCTTCGCCGAGATCACGCGCGACCGCCTGCGTGACATCACGGCGGTTCATGAGCTCGACTCCGATCCAGGTTCCAGCGATCGCGGCGACCACCGCAGCACCAACGCCACGCCGGATCCATCGCGCGACGCGGCGCGCGCGGCGTGAGGCCTCGAGGAACGCATGCTCTCGCGGGCCGAGCCCATCGAGGAGACGCTCGTCGACCTCGGCGAGCTGGCGACCGGACCACAGGAGCTCGCGGTTGCGGCCGAGCCGGTGCCACTCGGCCGCCGCGACCTCGAGGCGGTGCCGCGCCGCCCGCAGCTCGGCTTCTGCGACCAGCCACTGGGCGAGCGTGGTCCAGCCTCGGACGAGCGCCTCGTGCGCGATCTCGTACGTCGTCCCATCGGGTGATTCACTCGCGACCAGCAAGCGTCCGCGCACGAGCGCCTCGAGGACCATGCTGGCGTTGCCCCCGACCGCTCGAAGCTCCTCCTCGGTGCGCCGCGTCCGGGTGTCGTCCACGGTGACGAGGCGCAACAGCAACCGGCGCGCGGTCAGGCGGTCCGCCGGTGCGAGCGCGATCACGATCGCGTCCGCATGTCGCGCGAGTGCTCCCGAGACGCCGCCGATCGTGGTGAGCGAGTCGGCTGAGATCACGCCGGTGGTGCGCTCTCGTCGCTCCCAGAGCTCGGCCAGGGTGAACTGGAGCAGCGGGAGACTGCCTTCCGCAGCGAGCGTCGACTCGACGAGTGACTCGACGAGCTCGGTGGACTCGAAACGTCCGCCCTTGATCGCGGCCGGCCCGACGATCGCCTCACGGACGTCCGCCGCCGACATGGGTCCCAGTAACAAGATCGCTGCGGGGAACCGCGCTCCGAGTCCTGGGAGCCCCGCGAGCCGGGAGAGAAAGTCGCTTCGTGCCGTGCCAAGGACGCGCACGCCCGGGATCCCATCGACGAGCGAGGACAAGCCTTCTGCCACCAGCGCGGCTTCACTTGCCGTCGCGAGCGTGACGAGCTCCTCCATCTGATCGAGATAGAGCAGTAGCCCGAGCTCGTCCCGGAGCTGCGAACGCACGGCTCGGCCGAGCTCGGCGGGGGTCTCTTCGAGTGTGCGCCTCAGCGCCTCGGCGGATCCACCGAGCAAGTGCGCGAGCACGTCTGCGAGGTTGCGCAGTGGTGTGCGTCCCGGGACGGTTCTCCCGACGAGCCAGCGGCGCCCGTCCTCGAGTGCACCCTCGGCGATCGCTGGCAACACACCGGCCGCACACAGCGACGACTTGCCGACGCCGGAGTCACCGGTCACCACCAGCAACGCCTCCGATCGCAGGCGTTCGAGCGCGAGCTGGAGGCCACGCCCGCGACCGAAAAACAGCGCCCGATGCTCGGCCTCGTACGTCCGGAGGCCCCGGTACGGATTGCCCTCCGGGATCGCGCCTCCTCCGCGTGAGGGTGACAGGATCTCCAGCGCGGCGAGGAGCTCGTCGGCACTCGCGAACCGAGCCTGGCGATCGAGGCGAAGACAGCGGTCCACCACCATCCCGAGGCCAGCCGGCACGGAGGGCGCGGTGGTGACGAGCGGCTGTGGTACCTGCTGCTGCATCGCGCTCGCGAGCTCTTTGACTCGAAGGTGACGGAACGGGCCCTCGCCAGCGAGCAGCTCGTAGAGCACGAGCCCCATCGCGTATAGATCCGATCGCGCATCGAGCTCGTCGCCGCGCCACGCCTCCGGCGACATGAAGTACGGAGTACCGAGGAGCTTGCCCGAGGCCGAGCTATCGCTCGACGGCGGACGCTCCTCGTCGGAAGCGGTGTCGCCCAGGCTCGCCGTCGTGGGCACGTCGAGAATCGCTGCGAGTCCGAAGTCGACGAGCTTCGCCTCGCCACTGTCGGCGACCATGATGTTTCCGGGCTTGATGTCGCGATGCAGAACACCTCGCCGGTGAGCAGCGGCGAGCCCGCGAACGACATCAGTTGCGATGCGCAAGACGCGGTCGGCCGGCATCGGTCGCTCGAATTGATCGAGGCTCTTGCCGCGCACGAGCTCCCAGATCAGGTAGGCGTGTTGATCGAGCTGGCCGACGCGATAGAGGGTTGCCACGTTCGGATGCTGGATGCGGGCCGCAGCGCGGGCCTCGGTCAGGAATCGACCGAGCAAGCTCTCGTCACGGGCCGCAATGAACTTCGCGGCGACGTGGCGATCGAGCAGCGTGTCGTGCACCACGTAGACGAGTCCGGCGTGCCCGCGGCCGATCTGCTTGACAAGCGTGTACTCGTCGAAGCTGTGGGGTGGCTGCCAGGTTGCGGCGGTCTGAATCGTCATGAGCTCGAACGCAAGGGCAACCAGTGTATCTCGTCCCGTCAAATCCGCGACTCCTGGACCTGCATGAAGCCCTGCTCGTCCTCCCGATCGCGGTGATCGCGGGCTGGCGAAAACCGGCGCCGGTCTCGCGCGTGCGCTCGGCAAGGCCAAGCGGGATCCCGCGGCGGGCGACGCACATCGCGGATCCTCATCGGAGTCCGCGATGTTGCGTCCGCAGTGGCCGCCCGTCACGCTGAGCGCCTCGAGCGCGAGGTCCACTCACCGCGCCGCGTACGGAATCGGCATCGCTCGACGTCAGCGCGCGGATGGGAGAATCCCGACGTCGCGTGCGCTGACTCAGCGCTCGGCGAGCCGGCGCAGCAGCACGAGCTGGCCGAGCGCGGCGGCGACCGCGTTCTCGACCCGCAGGATCGGCGCGCCGAGCGAGACCGCCGTGAAGCCACGCGCGACGAATGTCTCGACCTCGCGCTCGATCCAGCCGCCCTCCGGGCCGATCGCGAGGGTGATCGGATCGTCGTCGCGGATCCGCATCGCGCGCTCGATCGGGACGCCGCCGGGGTGCGCGATCAAGCACACGCGATCGTCGGCAAGTCCGGCCGGCCAGCGCGCGTCGACGAGCTCCATCAGCCGGTGGTGGATGGTGATCTCCGGGATGTGCGTCGTCATGCCCTGCTCGGCGCCGAGCCGCGCGGCCTCCGCGAGCGCTGCAGGCGCGAGGCGCGGCGAGGTGAGGTAGCTCTTGTCGACGCGCCACGCGTTGGTGAGCGCGACGCGCTCGACCGCGAACGACGCGATCGCCTCGATCGTGCGGGTCAGCGCCTTGGGTCGTGGCACCGCGAGCACGAGGTCGACCGGCATCGCCGGCGGCGGCGGCGCGGTGATCGCGAGCCGCACGGTAAGTGCGTTGCCATCGTCGGCGAGGACCTCCGCGGTGCCGGTTCCGGCGCCGATGATCCCGGCGCGTACTCGGGACCCGACGGTCACCCCGATCACCGTGCGCAGGTGTGCGGCACGTCGACCGGCGAGGACGACCACGTCGCTGGCGACCTCGCCGGGGTGGACGAGTAGCAGGTTCACGTGCCCAGGTTACCGCGGTAGGGTCGAGCATGCCGTTCTTCCAGGAACCGCCACGCCTCGGGAATCAGTACGACGATGATCCCTTGCTGCCCTCGTGGATCGCGCGGCACGTCGGCGCGGACGATCCGATCGTCGGCGAGCTTCGTCGGCTCGGCGAGGTCGCGGTGGAGTACTACGGCAAACAGCTCCTCGATCGCGAGAACGAGCCAGTGCTGACCCAGTGGGACGCGTGGGGGCAGCGGATCGATCGCATCGATGTCTCGCCGCTGTGGGTCGAGGCCCAGGTGCTCGCCGCGCGTCACGGCATGGTCGCCGCTGCCTACGAGCCGCGGCTCGGGGCCTACGCGCGCACGCACCAGTTCGCGATCGTCCACGTCCTCGGTCCGTCGCTCGACGTCTACTCGTGCCCGCTCGCGATGACCGATGGCGCCGCGCGCACGCTGCTCGGCTCGGGCGACCGCGCGCTGATCGATCGTTACGTGCCGCTGCTCACGAGCCGCGATCCGGAGGTGATGTGGACGAGCGGCCAGTGGATGACCGAGCGCACCGGCGGCTCGGACGTCAGCGGTACCGAGACCGTCGCCAAGCGTGATGGCGAGAGCTGGCGCCTCTACGGTACGAAGTGGTTCACCTCGGCGACGACGGCCCAGATGGCGCTGACGCTCGCGCGCCCCGAGGGGAACGCGGACGGCAGCCGCGGCCTCGCGCTGTTTCTCGTCGAGCTGCGCGACGCCAACGGGCGGCTCCGCAACATCGCCGTCAACCGGCTCAAGGACAAGCTCGGTACGCGCAAGGTGCCGACCGCGGAGCTCACGCTCGACGGCACGCCGGCGACGCTGGTCGGCTCGCCGAGCGAGGGCGTCCGCGGCATCACGCCGATGCTGTCGGTGACGCGGACGTGGAACGCGGTGTGCGCGGTCAGCGGCATGCGGCGCGCCCTCGCGCTCGCCCGTGACTTCGCGCGGCGTCGCAAGGCGTTCGGTGCGTTGCTCGTCGACAAGCCACTGCACGCCGACACGCTCGCCGGCCTCGAGGCCGAGTACGCCGCGGCGTTCTGCCTCGCGTTTCGCTCGGTCGAGCTGCTCGGCTCGCTCGAGCAGGGTGCATCGGCGCAGCGCGATGCGGACGAGCGGCTGTCGCGCGCGCTGATCCCGATCGCGAAGCTTTTGACCGCGAAGCAGGCGGTCGCCGTGGCCTCCGAGGCGATCGAATCGTGTGGCGGCGCGGGCTACGTCGAGGACACCGGGCTCCCGCGGCTCCTCGCCGATGCGCAGGTGCTACCGATCTGGGAGGGCACGACGAACGTGCTCTCGCTCGACACGCTGCGCGCGCTCGGCAAGGGCGGCGCGCTCGAGGCGATCCACGCCGAGATCGAGAAGAACCTCGCGGTGGCGAAGGACCCCGGGCTCGCCAGGCCGGTCGAGACGACCCGCAGCGCTCTCGCGCACGCGACCGCCTGGGTGACCGAGGCGATGACGAATCCCGAGCGGCTCGAGGCAGGCGCCCGGCGGTTCGCGATGACGCTCGGCCGCAGCCTCGAGCTCGCGCTGCTGGTCGGTCACGCCCAGTGGTGTCTCGACCACGGCCACGGGCCACGGCTCGGTGCTGCGGCACGACGGTTCGCGCAGCACGGCGTCGATCTGATCGGCGACGCGCCGCCGGACGACACCCGCTTGCTCGTCTGATCAGCAAGACGTAAACCGGCCGAAACGACAACAACCGCGCCATTGCGCGGTGTCATCACCGATCGCCGGGGCGATCAGGATCGTCGATCAGTAACCGGGAGCCGGCGCCGCGGCAGGCGGCGGCGGGCCACCGGCGGGGCCGGGGGGCGGTCCACCAGCTGCGCCCGCGCACTGGTAGTGCACGCGCCATGCGGTCGCGGTGCGCGTGCTCTGCTGGCCCGTGGTGGTCGAGTCGGTCGCCGAGCGGCGGCCACTGCGCGACGTCGCCGAGTCGGTCGACGTGTCCTCGCGCACGAAGGTGTCGGTGCCGACAGCCTCCTCGCCTTCCTGCGTGATCTGGTAGTTGCCCGGGCCGCAGTGGCGGCTCATCTCGCCGTTCGCCTGCTCCATGGCCTTGCCGCGATCGCCCTGCAGCTCGATGACGCCACCGGCCTGCGTGCGCTGAATGACCTTTGCGCTGCCGCAAGCGGCCACGAGCGCGAGAACCAATCCAAGTGAAATCTTCCGAAGCATGACGTTTCCTTCCCGGATGTGACGGCCGGAGTAGAGACGGTGCGGACCTTAGTACATGCATCGTCCCCCGGGCAATCGCTTGACAGCCCTTACCGTGCGGCCGAGGCTGCCAACCGCCGTGATCGACACCACCGCCCGGAACGTGCCCCAGGGCACCGTAGCGGGCTTTTCGCGCATCGCGTGCGTGTGATGTCGCAGACCGAGATGCTCGCGAACCGCGTGCGCAAGAACGCGCGCCACCTCGGCAAGTGGGCCAAGCGGGAAGCCATCACGTGCTGGCGGGTCTACGACCGCGACATCCCCGAGCTGCCGATCACGATCGACACCTACGAGGGCGCGCTCGTGATCAACGACTACCGCCATCTCGATGATGCGGGCGAGCGCGGCGGTGGCGATGTCTGGCTCGTCGACATGGTCGCGGCCGCCAAGGACGCGCTCGGTGCCACCGATGCCTTCGTCAAGGAGCGCGAGCGGCTCGTCGGCCGTCGCGAGGGTCACCAGTACGAGAAGCTCGAGCGCGACGAGTGGCGCACCGTGCACGAGGGCGGCCACGCGTTTCGCGTCAACCTCGGCGGCTACGTCGATACCGGTCTGTTCCTCGATCACCGGATCACCCGCGCGAAGGTCGCCGCCGAGCCCGCGACGACGATGCTCAACCTGTTCGCGTACACCGGGTCGTTCTCGATCTACGCCGCGGCCGCCGGCATGAAGACCACGACCGTCGATCTGTCGAAGACCTACCTCGAGTGGGCCGGCGAGAACCTCGCGCTCAACCAGCTCACCAGCGAGCTCGTCCACGCCGATGTGCGCGAGTTCCTCGTCGACGCCCGCCGCGCAGGCCGCCGCTGGGACCTCGCCGTCGTCGACCCGCCGACGTTCTCGAACTCCAAGCGCATGGACTACACCTGGGACGTCCAGCGCGATCACGCCGCGCTCCTCGACGACGTCGCGGCGGTCGCCCGCACGATCTGGTTCTCGACGAACCGCCGCCGCTTCAAGCTCGAGTGGGCGCCACCCGGTGCCGCGATCACCGACGAGACCCGCGCGACGATCCCGTCCGACTTCCGCGACACCAAGATCCACCACGCCTACCGGATCGCCGGGTAGGGGAGAGCCTGTCCCCTCATGGCGCGCATGACGGTGGCGGCGGCGACGGCGACGCGGGCCTGGTAGGTCACGAGGGCGGCGCCGATGACACGGAGGTCGTGCGGTGACGGGGCGAGGAGCGGGCGATGTCCGAGCATGCGGGCGAGGCGGTGCGTGATCGATCGCGGATCGCGGAGGTCATCGGGGACGCCGTGGGCGCGGAGGCGCGCGAGCAGGACGTCGTAACGCGCTGGATCGTCGGGCTCGCGCCAGATCACGATGGCGTCGTGGGCGAGCGCGCGCGCGTAGGCGTCGCGGTAGCTCGGCTCGTCGACGAGCACGCCGTCGAGGAGCAGCTCGACGCCGATGTGCGCGACGGCGCGGCGCGGACCGCGGGCGCAGCCTCCCTCGTCGAGCAGCGCGTCGAGCTCGCGCATCAGGCCGGTGACGACGGGCAGCTTGTGGAACGTCGCGTCGGTGGCGTGGTGCAGCGCGATGCCGGTCGCGACGTCGGGGCCGTGCGCGCCGTCCTTCGCGATCCGCGCGCCCGACATCGTGGCGAAGTCCGGCAGCATCGCGCCGAGGAGGACGCCCGCACCCTCCGTCGACCAGCTGGCGACCGCGGCATGGCCGAAGAAGTTCACGACTTCTAGTAGCATCCCCTCGTGCTCGTCGTCGGCCTCGATCTCGGAACCCAGAGCGTCAAGGCTGTCGTCTGCGACGCCGCGCTCGCGGTGCGCGGGCAGGGCGCCGTACCGGTCACCACGAGCCGGCCGTCGCCGGATGCGGCCGAGCAAGATCCGCGGGCCTGGGAGGCCGCCGTCGGCCCGGCGATCGCGAAGGCCCTCGCTGCCGCGCGCGTGCAGCCCGCGGACATCGCCGCCATCGCGGTTGCCGGCCAGCTCGATGGCTGCATCGCCGTCGACGCGGCCGGAGCGCCGCTCCATCCCGCGGTGATCTGGCAGGACCGCCGCGCGACCCGCGAGCTCGCCATGGTCGATACCCGCGCGCTGTTCGCGACGACCGGTCAGGTCGCCGATGCGAGCCACATGGCCCCGAAGATTCGCTGGCTTCGCGACCGGCTCGCCACAGGTCTCGGGACAACTATCGCGGCGACGCGCTTTCACCAGCCGGCGAGCTACCTCGTCGAGCGGCTGACTGGCGAGGCGGTGATCGATCCGGGGATGGCATCGACCACGATGCTGTTCGAGCTCGCGACCCAGCAGTGGTCGCCGGCGATGCTCGAGGCGTTTGCGATCGACGCCGGCGAGCTGCCCGCGATCCGCCCGGCCTCGTCGATCGCCGGGACGCTCACCGCCGAGGGTGCGCGGCTCACCGGCCTGCCCGCCGGCACGCCGGTCGCGGTCGGCACCGGCGACGACTTCGCGACACCGATGGGCGCCGGCGTGATCGCAGCCGGCGGCCCGCTCGTCTGCGCGATCGGCACCGCGGAGGTCGTCGGCGTCGTGGCCGCAAGCGCGATCCTCGATCACGCTGCCGAGCCAATGGTCGAGACCCACGCATATCCGACGGGCGCGTACTTCGTCGAGAATCCGGGCTGGCTGTCCGGCGGCGCGGTGCGCTGGGCCGCAGCGCTGATGGGGCTCGGCAGCGACGCCGAGCTTGACGCCCTCGCGGCTTCCGCACCGCCGGGCGCAGGTGGCATCACGTTCGTGCCCGCGCTCGCCGGCGCGACGACCCCGGTGTGGCGGCCGCACGCGCGCGGCACGTTTCATGGCCTCGGCGCGAGCCACGACCGATCGCACCTCGCCCGCGCGGTGCTCGAGGGCCTCGCGTTCGCGTGTCGCGATGTCGTCGAGCGGCTCGCGTCGCTCGGCCTCGCGCCCGATCGCGTGCTCGTGCTCGGCGGCGGTTCGCGCAGCCGCGTGTGGGCGCAGATCCGCGCCGACGTCCTCGGCAAGCCGCACGACCTTGCGCACGATCCGGATACCTGCCCGGTCGGCGCCGCGATGCTCGCCGCGGTCGCCGCGGGGCTGCATCCCGACCTCGCGAGTGCCGCTGCGCAGATCCCGCAGCCGACGCAGACGTGCGAGCCCGCGGCCGAGCGCGTCGACGCGCCCTACGCGCGCTATCAGCGCCTCGTCACGCAACTCGCGCCGCTCGCGCTGACGCCGTGGGCGCCCTGACCACGTGCGCGGCGACACTTTCCAGATCTTCCGGGCCCGGCGCGCGGCGTCGGGTACAGTGCCGGGGATGTTCCGGTTCGCGATCGCGGCCTCGGCGATCATCCTCGCCGGCTGTCCCGGCGAAGCAGCTCCACCGGCGTGCGTCACCGTCGACACCACGTGCGCGCCGCTCTACGCCCCGACGTTTGACAACGTTTACTCGATGACGCTCGTCCAGGGCTGCGGCAGCGACCGCACCTCGTGTCACTCCGCGGAGGGTCGCAAGGGCGGGCTGTCGTTCGAGGATCCGCAGACCGCATACGACGGCCTGCTTGCCGGCCGCGTCACGCCGGGCGATGCGGCGTGCAGCGAGATGATCGTGCGGACGTCGTCGCCGGGCGCCGCCTATCAGATGCCGCCGGGCTCCGCGCTGTCGGTGCCCACGCGTTGCGCGCTGATCCAGTGGGTGCACGCGGGCGCGCCGGGACCTGGCGTCGCGCTCGCCGGAGGTTCCGAATGAAGTCTGTGATGTTGACGATCGCCGTCGCCCTCGCTGCGTGCGGCGACGACGCGCCGAAGTTCACCGTCGAGCAGCTCCAGGATCCCGCGACCTGCATGGAGTGCCATCCCAAGCACTACCAGCAGTGGTCGGGCTCGATGCACGCATACGCGTCCGAGGATCCGGTGTTCGTCGCGATGAACAAGCGCGGGCAGCGCGACACCAACAACAAGCTCGGCGACTTCTGCGTGAAGTGCCATGCTCCGATGGCCGTCCAGCTCGGGCTGACCACCGGCATCGACTTCGATCCCGCAGCGCTGCCAGCGAGCGCCAAGGGCATCACGTGCTACTTCTGCCACAACGTCAAGGAGGTCACGTCGACGCACGACAACGGCCTCGTGCTCGCGATGGATCAGACGATGCGCGGTGGCCTCGAGGGCGCGCTCGAGAACCCCGCGCACCACTCGAAGTACGACGTGCTGATGGACTCCGATCGCAACGAGTCCGAGATGTGCGGCTCGTGCCACGACATCGTGGTACCCGAGGCGATCAACGGCGTCCCGGGCGGCGTCGCCGTCGAGCGCACGTTCGCGGAGTGGCAGACCACGTTCTTCGCGACCGACAAGCGGCCGAACATCCACCTGACGTGCGGCGGCTGTCACATGCAGACGCCGGCGGTCGACGACGTGATCGCCGACTTCGAGGGGGTCGAGGTCCGGCCGAACGGCTTCCACGAGCACATGTGGCCCGGCATCGATCAGGCGCTGACGCCGTTCCCCGAGATCGAGGCGCAGGCCGCCGCGATCAAGCGCGATCTCGATCCGTCGATCTCGATCATCGGCCCGAACCCCACTGGCGGTGGCGCCCCCGAGGGCGGGATCTGCGTGACCCCCGAGAACGGCGGCCAGATCACGGTGCGGCTCGACTCGCTCAACGTCGGCCACGCGTTCCCGAGCGGCGCCGCGCAGGACCGCCGGGTCTGGGTCGAGGTGATCGCCTACGACACCACGAACGCGATCCTCTTCCAGAGCGGCGTCGTGCCCGACGGCAGGGACCCCGAGGACATCAACGATCCGAACCTGTTCGGGCTGTGGGATCGAACGTCGAAGACCGGCGGCGCGATCGCCCACTTCTTCTGGGAGATCGGGTTGATCGACAGCCAGCTCCTGCGCCCGCCGGTCACCAACGATCCCACCGACCCGCGCGCCGATCACTCGACGACGAAGCGGTATCCGATCGTCGGGCTGCAGAACACCGTCGAGCGCATCACCGCGCGCGTCCGCATGCGCGCGCTGCCGTACGCCGCACTCGACGAGCTGATCGCGTCGGGCGATCTCGCGCCCGAGATCCGCGAGCGAGTACCGACGCTCGAGATCCTCGGCACCCAGCGCGTGTGGACGCGTGCGAATCGCAACCCCGCGACCGGGTGCTGCAACAGCTTCAACGGCTGCCGGCCGTAGCCGCTCAGCTCGCGATGCAGAACGCGAACACGGCCTTGTCGGTCTCGCCGTTCGCGGACGCTTCGATCGTGGTCTGCCAGAGGCCCGGCATCCACAGGTTGATCGGCTTGAGCTCGTACTGACCGGCGTCGACCATCGGCTCGACGACCACGGAGATCGGCGTGCCGTGCTGGTGATCGGGCATGAACGGCGTCACCGCGATCTGCGCGCCGCTGACGGCCGCACTGGACGGCGTGGCGCTGAGCTCGAGCGTCCACGTGTTGTCGCCGCGCGCGGGAGGCGCCGGTACCGCGGCGCGCAACGTGAACGTCAGCTTGCCGCCCTGACCGGGCTTGCTGATCCCCACGACGAACTCGTCATCGCGATCCTCCGCGGCGCAGTTGTAAGACCCCTCGGCGTCGCTCGGAGTCGAGCTCCCACCGTCCGAACACGCCCCGAGCGCGCCGGCAAGCGACGCGACGAGACCGAGAGCGACTGCGGGACTCATGAGGCTCCTACGCGGGTAACGACGTCAGGTTACCAGGGTACGAGCGAGCGAGCAGCGCGGCCCAGCGCATGTGGATGAGGCGGGCTAACCGTGCGTCACGCCTGCGTATCGGCGTCGTCGTCGAGCCCCGACGTGAGCAGCACCACGGTGTCCTTCGCGAGGCCGAGCCCGTTCGGGATCCCGGTGAACGTTACGCGCGCGATCGCCTCACCCGTCGACAGCGACCACACCTCGGCGAGCTGCGCTTGCGGCCGCAAGAACGCGGTGACCGTGGTCTTGCCGCTCGGGCCGACACCGCTGACCGGCTCGACCATCAGCTGCAGGGCGAACTTGCGGATCGGCAGGTCGGCGCATGCGCCGGGGCCGGCGACGCGGAGCGCGCGGCGCTGGATCACGCGCGTCGACAGCATCCAGGCCTCGGACGTCGACAGCATCGCCGGCTCGAGCGTGCGCGCGATCGTCGAGATCCGCGCGCGGATCTCGGTCGCGCTCGCCGGGCGCTC
>JBKJUF010000461.1:0-7116 GCA_046590445.1 Kofleriaceae bacterium | reverse complement strand
GGAAGAACTGGTTCTCGAAGTACGGCGCGTTCAGCGTGTGGATGTTGCCGAGCGCCTTCGAGTTGAGCGTCTTCATGAAGTACGCCCACGACGCCTCGAACAGCGACTCCGCCCAGTCGAGCGAGTTCTGATCGAGCTTCTCGAAGTACTTGATCGACGTGTCGAACTGCTGCGTCGAGTAGAAGACGCGCGCCAGCTGGAGCTGCGCGAGCTCGCGGTAGTTCGCGATGTCGTCGCGGTTGTACTGCTTGGGACGCTCCTCGCCGATCACGAGGATCTCCTTGAAGGCCTCGACGGCCGGGCGACCCTCGTACTTGCGGACGTACGTCACGCCCTCGAAGAACTTCGCCTTGATGTAGAACTCGTTGTCGCGGCCGACCTTCTGGAACAGGCCGATCGCCTTGTCGAAGTCACCTTCGCCGCCGCGGCGGTAGTAGTGACGGCCGAGCAAGAAGTAGAGCTCGTCGCGAACCGCCGCGAGCGACGGATCCTCGAGGGCGGCGGCATCGTAGGTGCCGATCTTCTCGAGGATGCCGGAGGTCTCGGGCAGCACGCGCGAGAGCGCAGCGAGCCACTTGAGCGCCGGACCGTGGAAGGTGTGCGCGTCGCCGGCCTGGACGATCTTGTCGAAGTAGGCGAGCGAGCCAGCGTAGAAGCCCATCTGGTAGAGCGTCTTGCCCATGAAGAACTCGGCACGCTGCTTGTTCTTCGCGTCGTCGCCGCTCTCGCCGTCGAGGACTTTCTTCAGCTCGATCGAAGCCGAGAAGTAGTCCTTCTTCTCGTAGAGCTTGATCGCGCGTTCGAGGGTCTTGCTCGCCGGGCCAGAGGCGACGTTGTCGGCCTCCATCTCGACGTCGCCGCCCGCTTTCTTCTTCTTGGGCTGCGCGTCAGCCGTGGCGACGAACGAGAGCCCGCACAGGGCAACGAGCGACATCTTGGTCCAAAACCGCATCAAGTTCCTCCTCGGTCCAAGGTGGGTGTCGTGCTGAACGCCGCCGAGAACGACGACGACGAGACCGGTGACCCCGCCCTCAGATGTGGGCGAGCGAATCATCGGCAACGACGGTGTACATTGTCAAGGCAAGTACAGCAGTTGAATCAAAGCGTCCGGTTTGCGGACCATCGGTTTGATGACCAGCGCCGCGCGGAGTCGAGGGACACCTCATCAACAAGGCACGTTGCACGGCGATCTCGTGACGGAAAACAGCGCTGCCAGACACCAATGAGGATGCCAGGACCGATTCACATGCCGATCCGGCCGTTGTTTCAGGTCGTTCGCTTGACTTGGATCTCGCGAGTCACGAATATCGCACCTGCGATGATTTCTATCAGGGTGTTGATCGCAGGAGCTCTGGCTTTCGCTGCAGCTTGCGGCGGGGAGCCTGTTGGTCGCATCTGCGATCTCGGCACGCAGTTGCCGCAGGCTGGCGAGGTCGTCGTCGCGTCGCCCTCGCTGGACTGCGTCAGTCGAACGTGTCTGCGCGTTCCGCTCGGCAGGGAATTGCCCGAGAAGAGCGAGTACCCCGCCGGCACGAACGGCCTCTGCACCGCCGAGTGCAGCGCCGACAGCGACTGCGAGCGCGTGCCCGAGTCGCCGTGCGTGACGGGCTTCACCTGCGGTGTCGCGGTGACGGTCGGTCCGTTCTGCTGCCGCAAGTTCTGCATCTGCAAGGACTACATCGTGATCCCGGACAGCGGCGAGCTACTCGTCCCGATGGCCTGCGATGCGAACAACGCGGCGAACGCGTGCTGCAATCTCTCCGGGCGCCCCGGCAACGGCGACTACCCGCTCTGCGGCGCCTGAACCACCACTGAAACTTAGCTCCACGGCCACGCGGCGCCCCATAGCTCGGGCGCCGTTTTGTTTTGGCTGTTTTGGCGCTCAGATTCGCCAGGCGTCCTGGAACAGCTCGACACGATCGCCAGTGATCGCGACAACGTCGAACCGACACTCCTCGAACTCGGGTCGTCGGGCCTCGAGGTAGTGCGCCGCGACGCGCGAGACCTGGCGTCGCTTGTTGCGATGGATCATCTCGCTGGCGTCGCCATGGTCGCCGTCGGCGCGGCTGCGGACCTCGACAAACACGAGGACATCGCCGTCCCGCGCGATCACGTCGAGCTCGCCCGCCTTGATGCGGTAGTTGCACTCGACGATGCGATAGCCGCGGTCGAGCAAGACGCGCGTCGCCAAGGACTCGGCATGCGCACCGATCTGTACGGTCGTCAGGTTGGTCGCCTGCATGACCGTCGCTATAGCCCCGCCCTCTGACTTGATGGGCGGCCGAAGAAGAAGAACTACTTCTTCTTCTCTTTCTTCTTGCCGCCCTTACGCTTCGGGCCGGCGTCACCTTCGACGGTTGGACCGTCGGCGGCAGCGGCCGTCTCGGCGGCGGCGGCCGTCTCGGCGGCCTGCGGCTGCGCCTGCACGTTCGAGCCGTCGCGCTCCTTGATGCGGGCAGCCTTGCCGGACAGATCGCGGAGGTAGTACAGGCGGGCCTGCTTGACGCGACCGCGCTGCAACACTTCGATCTTGTCGATGTTCGGCGAGTTGTCGGGGAAGATCCTCTCGACTCCGACGCCGTACGAGATCTTGCGAACGGTGAACGTCGACCGCGCGCCCTTCGACACGCGGCGGATGCACACACCTTCGAACGCCTGGAGACGCGTCTTCTCGCCTTCGCGAATCTTCGCCCAGACCTTGATCGAGTCGCCGGGGCGGAACTCGGGAAGCGTCGCCGAGCGACGTTGAGACTTATCGATGGATTCGAGGATTCGCGCGCTCATGGCACCCATCCAACAAAAGGCCGTTGGGACGCAGGGTTCTGCCAGAGATCGACGGGGGTCGTCAAGTCGGCCGACCGAACAGACGATCGAGGATCACCGCGCCGGCACTTCGAACCGACAGGTGATTCCAGTCCGAGGCGCCCTCGATCGGCGCAAGCACCCGAGTTACCAACGGAATCAGGTGCTCGGCCAGCCCCCATCCGGTTCCGAGGAGAATCAGGAGCGGCGCAGGATTCTCGCGGGCTTCGGCGACCAGCTCGAGGGCGGTTCGCCGGATCGCGCCCGAAAATGCGTCCGCACGTGCCGAGGTCCCGACCACGACCGGCGCGCTCCCGTGCTCCGCTGAGAGGTTCGCGATCACGGTCTCCACCGAATCGGCGGCGCGCACGAGGCGCAACGCCTGCGCGCGATGTTCGCCGCTCGCATCCTCCATCCACAGGCTCGCGATGTGCGCGGCCTTGTCGCGCTGCGAGGTCACCGGCGTGATGACGTGATAGCCCGCGAGGCCATAGGCCATCGACGATCGTGCGAGATCGTGGACGTCAAAGTTGGTGAGCGCCGTGGTGATCACCTTGCCGGTGCGATCGAGGCACGGGTGATGGACGAGCGCGAGGTGCGTACGCGATGCGACATCAACCGGCGCCGTCATCCGTTTGCGATCGGCTGCAGTCGGCGTGAACCGCGCGAGCAGATCCGGCCTGCGTACCGCGGTCCGCGCGATCGCCTGCTCGCGCCGCCACGCCGCGATTGCCGCGTGATTGCCCGACGTCAGGATCGCGGGTACCTCACGGACGAGCTGGTTGTCGCCGGGGGACTGCAGCTTCAGCGGCCGCGTGTACTGCGGATACTCGAGCAGGCCTGCGCTGTGCGATTCGTCGTCGACCGATGTCGATTCGCCGAGTACGCCGGGCACGTAGCGCGCGACCGCGTCAATGATCACGAGCGCGCCGAGCTCGCCGCCCGACAGCACGTAGTCGCCGATCGAGATCTCCTCGTCGATCGCCTCCTCGATCACGCGCTCGTCGACACCCTCGTAGCGCCCGCACACGAGCACGAGGTGCGGCAGCTGCGCGAGGTCACCGACGCGCGCCTGCGTCAGCGGCTTACCGGCCGGCGTGAGCAGAATCACCCAGGGGACGGTGTCAACCTTGTCCACCTTTGCGAGCGCAAGGTTGACAAGGTTGACACCGTCCCCCATCGCAGCCGGCGCAAGGTTGACAAGGTTGACACCGTCCCCCTTTGCGGCGGCGATGGCGGCGAGCAGTGGTTCGGGCTTCATCACCATGCCGGGGCCGCCGCCGTACGGCGTGTCGTCGACGGTGCGGTGGCGATCGGTCGTGAAGTCGCGGGGATTGATCGTGGTGACGATGATCGTGCCGGCCTCGCGCGCGCGGCCGACGACGCCGGCGGTGAGTGCCGGTTCGACGAGCTCGGGCAAGATCGTGACGACGGTGAACTTCACCGCTTCGACGCCGGCAGGCCCTCCGGAGGATCGACCGTGACCGTGCCGGCCTCGAGGTCGATCTTCGTGACGAAGTGATCGACGAGCGGCAGCAGACGCTCGATGTCGCCGTCGTGGATGACCAGGCGGTCCTGGAGGTCACCGGCATCGACCGCGGCGACCGTGCCCCAGGGCGTGCCGTCCGGCAGCACGACGCGGCAGCCGACGAGGTCCGACAGGATGACCTCGCCCTCGCCGACCTCGAGCTGCGAGCGTTCTACCTCGACGGGGCGGCCCTTCAGCGCCTCGGCGTCGTTCCGGGTGACGACGCCCTCGAGCTGGATGAGCCAGCCGCGCACCGTTCCGCGCGCACCGACGATCTTGCGGGGCGCGTCGTCGATCCAGAGGGTGTCGACGCGGCCGAGAATCTGCGAGTCGGGATCGTGGGTGACGACCACGACCTCACCGCGGATGCCGTGAGCTCGCGCGATACCGCCGATCTCCAACCGGGGATCGCCGCGCATCGGCCGTGCCTATACGACGATCATTCGAGGATCTCGACGAGCGTGCGCTTGCGCGAGCGCGGCGCCACCGATTGCACGATCGTGCGCAGCGCGCGGGCGGTCTTGCCGCCACGACCGATGACCTTGCCCAGATCGGGCTCGGCCACTTCGAGCTCGTAGACGTTCGCGGTGCGCTCCTCGACGAGCTCGACACGGACTTCGTCCGGGCGCTCGACCAGGTTGACGGCCATGTAACGGATCAGCTCCGCGAGGTCGGGGCTCTCGACGGTGGAGCCGCCACTGCCGCGGTCGCGGTCGTCGCGCTCGTCGCCGTTCTGTTCGTCCGGCATCGTTACGCGGTCTTGGCCGCGGCACGTGCAGTGCGGCGGACGATCGAGGCGAGGGTGCCGCTCGGCTTGGCGCCGACCTTGAGCCACTTCTCGTAGCGCTCGGTGTCGAGCTTCAAGACCTTGGTGGTCGGATGATAGGTACCGAGAAGCTCGATGAACTTACCGTCCCGCGCCTTCCGCTTGTCGGCGGCGACGATCCGGTAGAACGGAGACTTCTTCTTACCCTGGCGTGAAAATCGAATCGCTACAGACATGAGGAATCCTCGACGGTGTTTCGAGAGCGGCGGAATCTACCCGCCGGGTAGTACCCTGTCAACCGTGCTATATGACCGGCCATGTCCCGGCGGGTCGGCATCCTGGCGGCGGTCACCGCTGTTGCTTGGGCAGCCGCTGCTTGCTCGAAATCCGAGGTGAAAGACGGTGGTTCGACCGGGTCGAGCTCCGCCCCGGCCCAGAAGCCGACGTTCACCCTGTTCGCGCTCGCCGAGATGCGGGGCCAGATCGGGCCTTGTGGTTGCACGACCGACCCGCTCGGCGACATCTCGCGGACCGCAAAGCTCGTCGGTGATACTCGTGCGGCCGGGCCGACCCTCGTGGTCGATGCCGGGTCTCTCCTCTATTCGAAGGACGTGATCCCGCCGCACCTCGAGAACCAGGAGGACCTCAAGGCGAGCCTCCTCGTCCAGACCTACCAGCGCGACCTCGGGGTCGCAGCCCTCGGCCTCGGACCCGCCGACCTCGCCAAGGGGCCGACGGCGCTCCGGGTGCCGCGCCAGGCGGCGAACGCTATGGGCACGGTGTCGATCGAGGCGCCGAAGGTCGTGCAGGTCGGCGCCGCCAAGGTCGGCGTATTCGGCGTCGTCGCCCCCGATGCGGTCGCCGCAGCGCGCATCACGCTGGGCGATCCAATCGCCGCCGGCAAGGCCGCGGTCAGCGAGCTCCGCAAGCAGGGCGCACAGCTGATCGTCGGGCTCGTGCAGGCGACCTCGAAGAAGGATGCCGCGAAGCTCGCGCGCGACATCGGCGGCATCGATCTGACCGTCGCCGGCCTCGGGCTCGCCGCGCCAGAGCCCGAGAAGGTCGAGATCGAGGCGCAGAAGATCGGCGACGGCTGGCTCGTCGTACCGGTGAACCGCGGCCAGATCCTCGCGCGCATCGATGTCACGATGCGCGATGGCGGGCCGCTGGTCGACGCGGTCGGCGCGAGCGTCGCAGCGACAAAGATCGCGTCGATCGACAAGCAGGTCGCGGCGCTCGATGTCGACCTCGCGAAATTTGCCGCCGACAAGGACGCCGATCCGGTGTTCGTCAAGCAGAAGGCCGACGAGCGCATCGCCCTCGTCGAGCTCAAGAACAAGCTCGCGCGGCAGCCGCTCGTGGTGCCGGTGCGCGGCAGCTACTTCACGCTCCAGCAGATCCGGATCAACAAGACGCTCGCGTGCGCCGAGCCCGTGCAGTCGGCGGTCACCGCGTTCTATGCCGCCGCTGGCAAGGCCAACCTCGCGGCCGCCGCGAACGTCCCCGTCAAGCCCGTCGCGAAGGGCAAGCCCGGCTATGTCGGCGGTGAAGGCTGCGAGGACTGCCACGGCGAGGCCGCCGAGTTCTGGAAGACGACGCGCCACGCCCAGGCGTGGGAGACGCTCGTCGAGCGCGGCCAGGAGTTCGATCACGACTGCATCGGCTGCCACGTCACCGGCTGGATGCAGCCCGGCGGCGCGAACCTCGGGTTCAACGACAAGTTGCGCGACGTCCAGTGTGAGACCTGTCATGGCCCCGGGTCGATCCACGTCGCGAAGGGCGGCGAGGAGAAGCCATTCGCAGTCCATCGCGGGCCAGCGACCGAGCTCTGCGCGACGCAGTGCCATACCAAGGAGCACAGCGACACGTTCCAGCTCGAGGCCTACCTGCGTGACGTCCTCGGTCCCGGTCACGGCGAGGCCCTGCGCACGCAGCTCGGCGACGGGCCGACGGGCGCGGCGCTCCGCAAGGCAGCGCTCGAGAAGGCGGGACGGTTGGGGGCGGGGTGCATCCGCTGACG
>JBKJUF010000123.1:0-6499 GCA_046590445.1 Kofleriaceae bacterium | reverse complement strand
TCAAGACCGACACGCACGGCGCGACGACGATCAGCGGCCTGTACGCAATCGGCGAGTGCGCGTTCACCGGGCTCCACGGTGCGAACCGCCTCGCCGATCGCGTACAGGCCGCTGATCGTCGTCGCGCCGTGCGTGTCGGTCTTGATGCCGCCGCACATGTAGTGAGCCGCGGGCACGACCGGGATGGGCTGCTTCGTGATGTCGATCCCGAGCCCGAGGCAGCGCTCGTGGATGTTCGGGAACCGGCCCTTCACGAACGCCGGATCGAGGTGCGTCATGTCGAGGAACACCGAGTCCGCGCCGGACTTCTTGATCTCGTTGTCGATCGCGCGGGCGACGATGTCGCGCGAGGCGAGCGACTTCATCGGATGGTAATTCTCCATGAACGTATCGCCGTTCGCGAGGCGGAGTACGCCGCCTTCGCCGCGCATCGCTTCGGAGAGCAGGAAGTTCCGGGCCTGCGGATGGAACAGCACCGTCGGGTGGAACTGCACGAACTCGAGATCGCAGACCGCGGCGCCCAGGCGATACGCCATCGCAATGCCATCGCCGGTCGCGACGTCGGGGTTCGACGTATAGACGTAGACCTTGCCGGTGCCGCCCGGCGCGAGGATCGTGGCGCGAGCGACGATCGTCTTGACCTCGCCGGTGCGGCGATCGAGGACGTACGCGCCGAAGCACGCCGCGTCGCCGCCATACTTCGCCATCGACAGCAAGTCGACCGCGATGTGCTCGTCGAGCATCGTGATGCTGGGGTGGCCCGCGACCGCGGTGACGAGCGCGCGCTGGATCTCGCGGCCGGTCACGTCCTCCCAGTGGACGACGCGATGCCGGCTATGCGCGCCCTCGCGGCCGAGGTCGAGGTCACCGGCGGCGTTGCGATCGAGGCGGACGCCGAGGTCGAGCAGGCGCTGGACCTGCGCGGGGCCGTCGCCGACGCATAGCTCGACGGTGTCGCGGTCGCACAGCCCGTCGCCAGCGACGAGGGTGTCCTCGATGTGACGCTCGAAGCTGTCGTCCTTGGCGAGCACCGCGGCGACGCCGCCCTGCGCCCAGTTCGTGTTGGTGTCCGCGGGCGCCTTCTTCGTGATGACGACGACCTGCCCGTGCTCCGCGGCGAGGAGCGCGAAGTTGAGTCCCGCGATGCCGGATCCGATGACCAGGTAGTCGGTCTCGAGCGCCATGTGAGCCGCGACCATACAGGGTTTGCTCGGGGATGGGGCCGCGCGCTACGCTTTCGACGATGCGTGTAGCCATCGCTACGATGCTGGTGGTGGGGCTCGCGGGTGCGCGGCTCGCGATGGCGGACGTGTACTCGTTCACCGACGCGGATGGCGTCGTGCACTTCACGAACCTCAAGCCGCGCGGCGGGACCGCGGGCTGGAAGAAGGTGCTGGTCTCGGAGCCCGACAAGGGCAGCAAGGCGGCTGCGCAGCGCGGCGGCTGCGAGCGCTGCGACAAGGTCGCGGCGACCGATCACTCGCCCGAGCGTTTCCACCGCTACGACGCGTTCATCGCCGAGGCCTCCGAGCTCTACCGGATCCCGGTGCCGCTGATCCGCGCGGTGATCAAGGTCGAGAGTGATTACGACGCGAAGGTCGTGTCGGCGATGGACTGCAAGGGCCTCATGCAGGTGCATCCCGCGGTCGAGATCGACATGGGGGTGCAGGGCGACGTATTCGATCCGCGGACGAATATCATGGCGGGCACCCGGCTGCTGCGGTGGCTGGCAAACCGGGTCGATGGCGATCTCGTGCTGACGATCGCCGGCTACCACGCGGGCCTCGGCTCACTCGCGAAGTTCGGCTACACGGTCACACCGTACAAGTACACGCGTCAGTACCTGAAGATGGTCCTCGACCGCTACTACCAGTACAAGGCCGACGCGGTGCCGCGAGCGCCGTGATGCTGCGCTTCCTCGTGCACGAGCAGGGGCAGCCGGAGCTTCCGGCGCTCGATCTCCCCGCGCTCGATCTCCCTGCGCTCCTTGGTGACGCTGCCGTCGTGATCGGCAGCGCGCCCGCGGCACACGTGCGGCTGCCGGCGACCGTCGCGCGTGACGCGCACGTTCGCTGCGAGGCCGGCGTGTGGCACGCGCTCGCCGAGGTCCGCGTCGATGGCGTCGCACGGGGCGCCGGCGAGCAGGGCGCCATCGGTGCGGGAGTGGTCCTCGAGCTCGGTGCCTATCGCATCGCGATCGCACCGGCACCGGCGGGCGTCACCGCGTCGCCGCCGCAGCGCACCGAGAGTCTCGCGCGCGAGCTCGTGCGCAGCCTGCTCGGCGATGGCGCCGCACCGACGCTCGAGGTCGAGCGCGGGCCGATCGTCGGCGCCCGGCGCGCGCTGCCACCGCCCGGCGAGCGTGGCGAATCGATGCTGGTGATCGGCCGCGGCGACGAGGCGGACTGGGTGATCGCGGACGAGGACTTGTCTCGCGCGCACGTCGAGATCCGCCGCGGCTGGGATGGCATCACGCTGCGCGATCTCGGCTCGAAGAACGGCACGCGAGTCGACGGCGTTGGCGTCGGCGAGGTCCGCATCGGCGACGGCGCTCGCATCGAGCTCGGCGCGGTCGTGCTGCGGTTCGCCGATCCGGCCGAGCGTCACCTCCGCGGCGAGCCCGCGACAGCCGGCCGGCCGACGGTGACGACCGGCTCGCGAAGACCTGTGACGCCTGTGCAAGCGAGCTCCAGTCCGAGCAGTAGACCGGCGCCGGTGCGACCGAGCCCATGGCCGTTCGTGGTCGTTGCCGCGATCGCGGGGCTCGCGATCGTCGGGCTGGCGTGGACGCTCGCGAGCTGACCAGAGTCTCCTTCACCGAGGATCAAGTTGTGGAGAGAATCGTGATCGTTGGCGTACGTTGGCGTTGACGTGCGACGTGGGGGTTGACGGCGACGGCGCCGGCGACGCGAACGTCGCCGCATTCAAGGAGTCGACGATCACGTACCTTGGATCCACTTCAACGCGATCCTGGTTAGTGCTTCGCCTCCGCTTCGCTCCGGCTCGACTATCGCTTGCGTGCTTCGCACGCACCGGCGCTACGCGCCGGCTGCCGCTTCGCGTCCGGCGCTAGTTCAGTCGCTGATCGTCGAAGCTCGAGAGTCGACGGCGGACCTCGGCGAGGAAGCGCCGCACGATCACCTCGGGGTGATACTCGGGGCCGAGGTTCGCGAGCCGGACCTTGCTCGCGAGTGCCTGGTCGAGCGCGTCGCGATACTCGTCGACCGATCCTTGCAAAGCGACCTCGAGGACGTGATCGATCTTCTCGAGTGGATCGCGCTCGAAATAGACGACCTCGATCAGCGACCGCATCAGGCGGGCGGCGCGTTCAGAGAGCTCCATTCCACCAATTCCTTCGTCGATCAGCGCCACGGGGTCGACCCATTCTAACGATGTCGTCGCGGTGCTTGCGAGCCTCACTTTCAACTCGTGTGTCCGAGTTTTTCGGGTTTGCGTCGATTCTCGCGATGCTCCCGTCGTACGGACGACGGAGGGTCGCAGATCCACACACGCCATGTACGCGGTGTAGGCGCTCACTCGCCCGTGATGCGCGCGAGCTCGATCTCGACCAGCTCGTCCGTCGTGTCATCGACCACGAGTAGCGTCGCCGTCGCACGATCGATCGCGAGGCCGTCGATCGAGCGGACGCCGAACCGACCGAGGTCGGCGAGCTCGACCAGTGCGCCCGTGGCGGGGTCGAACCGGTCGAGCCGAGATCCCTGGCCGAGGACCAGGCCGATGTTCGGGACCACGGCCATGCCGGTCGCGGCGACAGTGTCCCCGACCTCGTGCCATTCGATGCTCGTACCGGTCCCGCGATCGTAGCTCGCGAGCTGGGATGCCTGGAACGCCTCGCCATCGAACGTCACCGGCTGCGCGTACAGCCGATCGAGCGCCGGGTCATACGCGATCGCGTCGGTGTGCTGGACCATGTCCTCGGGCAGCCAGCCGGGCTCGTAGCAGAAGTGCTGGGTCAGCGTCATCGCCGAGGTGTCGAGCAGGAAGCCATCGCCGATCGCGGTCAACGCGAACACGCCGGGCGCGATCGACGTGAGATCGGTGAACGGCAGCTGGATCGGCGTTCCGGGATCGGGCAACGCGGACATCGGCACGACCGCGACCGCCTCCGCACCCGTGATCTGGTAGAGGCCGAGCGCGCTGTCGAACACGAAGCGCTTGCCGTCGGAGCTGACCGCGACGCCCACCAGGGTGGCCGAGGTGACAGCCATCGCCTGTCGCAAGTCGATCCGTTCGCGCGGTGCCTCGACGACCCGCTCGTCGGTGCAACCGGCAACGAGCACGATGGCTGCTCCAAAAGTGGTGATTCGCATCAGCCCCCTCACTCCACGCGCCGTGCCAGACGAGCGCGAGCCGGGACACGGACTTGCGCGTGTAACGGCTCAGGATCCTGAGGACCGCCCCAACCGCTGATCGTGAAGTTTCGGTGTCAGAACAGCCGCAGCAAGCAGCACCCAGCCCGCCTGCTGCGCGGTTCGCAGCGTACTGATAAGCCGTTCAGGTGTCACGGTTCCGGAGATCTCTCACGTCCGTCTGCGTGGGAGTCGACCGGAATCACTGGCTTCAGGATGTCGTCGATGCGGGCGCGAAGGCTTGCCGACAGCGGCGGCGCGCTGCACGCGACGATCGCCTCGAGGACGTGCTCGCGGCGATGGAGGCGGGGCAGGGCGATCACGTCGTGATCGAGCACGAACCGGAGCGCGAGCTCGGCGACCGTCATCAGCTCGACGTCGTCGGGACGCACGCCGCGTTCGAGCGCGGCCTTCGCGGCATCGCACGAGCGCGCGGCGGGTGGCTCGCGGCGAACGAGCGGCGAGAGCGCCGCGATCGCGGTGGCGATCCGCTCGAGGGTCGCCTCGTCGAGGACGCGCCGATCGTCGCGGGGGACGAGCGCGACGCCGGGGCCGAGCGTGCCGGCGAGCGCGCCGCCGGCGAGCGGCTGGCGCGCGAGGATCGTGACCGTGCGGGGCGCGGCCTGGCCGTGCACGGTCTCGCCGCGCGCGGTCTCGGTACGAGCCGCCTGGATCAGCGGTAGCGCCTCGCGCGTGCACGCGTTGAAGGTGACGTGCAGCGACACGAGCCACGGCTCGGCGACGAGTGCCTCGGCGCCAGCCACCTCGTCGACGATCGCCCCCCAAGCGAGCACCTTGCCCTCGCGCACGAGCCGCGCGCACATGCCGGCAAGCTCGGGCCAGGCGCTCGACTCGCGCCAGGCGGGAAGGATCGGCAGCTGTGCAAGCGCGAGCGCGTCGAGGTGGGTGGCACGCAGCGTCGCCTCGACGCGCTCCTGGACGTAGCGCGGCGGCAGGCGCTCGGAGAGCAGGTCGCGCCTGGGTGCGCCGGGCAGCGGAGGGACGAGCGGAACGCGGGTCGCGACGATCACGGAATCGCGCAGTCGCATCGCCCGGACGGCGTCGCCGGCGAGCCGCTCGGCATCCTGTTCGTCGCCGACGTCGACGATCGTCAGGCCGAGGCCGAGTGCGGTGTGGAGGCCCGCGGTGACGTCGCGCGAGTCGAGGCCGCGTGAAGCCGCGAGCCCGAGGCGAACATCGCCGCTGCCGATCGCGGTGACGGTGCGCGCGCCGAGGGGTCGATGTCTCACAGCGCCAGGGTCTATCACGTACGGATGCGTCCCGTGCCGTCGAGGTGCCGCTTCAGGAAAGACCCGAGGCCGCCGGCGTTTACTCGGCATGGTCGCTGAGGTTAGATCGGTCGATGGAGCGACCTTCAGCTACCGGTCCTGGTGCCGGTCTGGCGCCCGTCGGCGCATCGGTACCTCGCGTCGATGGCTTCGCGAAGGTCACGGGCCGCGCGCTCTACCTCGATGATCTCGATGCTCCGGGCGCCTGGCATGGCGCGACCGTGCGATCGCAGCTCGCGCACGGCGTGCTCGAGGCGATCGAGCTCGATCCTGCGTTCGACTGGTCGCAGGTCGTGGTCGTGACCGCGGCGGACATCACCGGCAACAACTTCGCCAACTTCATCCGGCTGATCGAGGACGACCAGGTGGCGCTCGTGCCGATCGGCGGCCGGGTGATGCACGTCGACGAGGCGATCGCGCTAATCTCCGCGCCGACCCGCCAGCTCGCGTTCACCGCCGCGAAGCACGTCAAGCCACGGATCAAGGCGCTGCCCGCGGTGCTCGACATCGAGAGCTCGCTCGCGGTGAAGCAGAAGCTGTTCGGCGCCGACAACATCTTCAAGCAGTTCCTGATCCGCAAGGGTCACGTCAACGACGCCGAGCTCGACGCCGTGTTCGCGGGCGCCGCGCGCGTGATCGAAGGGACGTATTCGACGTCACCGCAGGAGCAGATGTACATCGAGACCCAGGCGATGATGGCGCGCTGGGATGGCCAGGTCTGCCGCATCGTCGGGTCGATGCAGTGCCCGTACTACGTGCACAAGGCGATGAAGGCGTTCCTCGACTGCGCTGCCGACGAGGTCGTGATCTCGCAGGCGGTGACCGGCGGCGGGTTCGGCG
>JBKJUF010000404.1:0-20497 GCA_046590445.1 Kofleriaceae bacterium | reverse complement strand
ACCTCATGCTCGGTGACTTCGGCGAGGCGTACGTCCTCGACTGGGGGCTCGCCCGGATCGTCTCGGACGTCTCGCCGATCGCGATGGTCAACCCGGTGTCGGGCGAGCACGAGGCGGGCCACACCGCGGTTGGCACGCTGCTCGGCACGCCGGGGTACATGGCGCCCGAGCAGGCGCGCGGCGCCGACATCGATGGCAAGGCCGACGTGTTTGGCCTCGGCTGCGTGCTCTACGAGATCCTGACCGGCATCCCTGCCCTGCCGCGCGGGATCGCCGCGATCAGCGCGACCCTCGACAGCATCGAGCAGCGCCCGAGCAAGCGGATCGGCGACATCCCGCCGGAGCTCGATGATCTGTGCGCGCGCACGACCGCACAGGACCGCGAGCGGCGGCCGACCGCGCGCCAGTTCGCGGAGGCGATCCAAGCCTACCTCGACGGCGATCGAGACGTCGAGCGGCGCCGCGAGCTCGCGCTGACCCATGTCGCGAAGGCGCAGCAGGCGCTGCTCTCGATCGATGACGAGGCGCGAGCGACCGCGATGCGCGAGGCCGGCCGCGCGTTCGCGCTCGATCCGACCAGCACGACCGCGCACGATCTGCTCGCACGGCTCGTGCTGACACCGCCGGCGACGATCCCCGCCGAGGCTCTCGCCGCGGCCGATCACGAGCGCGCGAGCGGGCTGCAACACGCTCTGCGATTCGCGATGCTGCCGTACGTCGGCATCTTCCTCGGCGTCGTGCTCCTGCTCTCGCTCCCGGTCCGGCACGCGTGGCCGATCGTCAGCGCGATGGTGCTAGCGGCGGCCACCGTCGCGGCGCTCTGGGCCGTGTCGCGCCGGATCGTCTCGCTGCGGTCGCGCTGGTACCTGCTGATCGTGGCGCTCAACACGCTCCTGCTCGTGAGCGGCTCCTTCATCTTCGGCCCGCTGCTGATCGTTCCGATCTTCTTGGTCGGGACGCTCGCGGGTTTCCTCGCGGTCCCGGTGCGGTTTCACCCCGCGCTGATCGTCACGTCGCAAATTCTCGCGGTCGCGGTGCCGATCGTCAGCGAGCTCGTCGGCCTCACCGCCTCGACGTTCTCGTTCGAGCCGGGCCGGATCGTGCTGACGCCCTACGCGCTCGATCTACCGCCGGCGGCCACCGCCGGAGTACTCGTGCTCGCGATGGTCTCGCAGTTCACGAACACGACGATCATCGCGCTCGACCAGCGGAAGCGCCAGCAGGACGCGCTCGATCGCGTGTATGCGCAGAAGTGGCACATCGAGCAGCTGTTGCCGCTGACGAGCCGCTCGCAGCTGCCCGCGCCGCTCGAGCCCGACGCTTGCCGCGACCCCGCTCTGTCCAGCACGACGCTCACGCCCTGAGCTCGAGCGCGCGGATGATCGCGGCCGCCACCTCGGACATGCGGTCGACACCGAGACGCCGCCCCAGTGGTTCCGTCGCGAGTCGAGACTTGCGGATCGTCGCAGGCTGCTCGCACTTCAAGACCGTCGGGTGCGCGACCCCGCCCTCGCCCTTTCGCAGCACCACGTGCCAGGGCCCGACTCGGACCATCGTGCTCGCAGGTATCACGACGATGTCGCTCGCGAGCGCATTACGCAGATCCGGAGATACGACGAGGACCGGTCGCCGCTTGGGATCGTCAGGAAGCTGGCACCAGTACAACCGGCCGCGCTCGAACACTCATCGCCTCCGCATTCGCGGCTTGCGTTGCGGCGATGCCCGGTATCGTGCGGGCGCGTCTCGCGCGAGCACCGCGGAGAGCTCCGACGCCGAGAGCTCCGCCCAGGCGTCATCGTTCGTACGCTGATCCGTCGTGACGGCGGCGTAGTAGTCGCGGATCGCCGCCTCGTGCTGGTTGCGGCTCCATCTCCGGACCGCTTCCTCGATGACCGCGCTCCTCGATCCGAGCTCGGGGGACCGGCCAACGGCACGATCCACGTGGGCCAGCAGCCTGGCATCGAGCGTCACCGTCAACCGCGACTTCATACGAAGTCATCATACTCGAAGGTATGACCTCTGCATCCCGAAACGCTCGCGTCGGTCGACGTCGGGCGCGATGTGATCGCGAGGGCGACCCGACGGTGTTCCTCGAGTGGCGAGCCTCACTGCGGCAGCGACGACGAAGGCTGGCGGCCTCGCCGCGCACGCACACGTCCACCGCCGCCGAGATCAGCGCGCTGTCGCGGAACAGCCGGCTTCCCAACCGCCTCGTCGCGACGCCGGAGCCTGAGCCGGCGTGCGATCGCCCCGAGCCGCGCAGGCGCCACGACCAGCGCCTCCTTCTGCGGCCGGGTCAGCTGCTTGATCGCGTACTCGAGGCGCAGCGCGAGGCCCTTGTCCGCGCACCGCCGCACGAGCAGCACGTGGATCGGCCGCCGCGGTGCCGTGTACTTCGCCCCGGTGCCGGCGTTGTGGGCCGCGACGCGCTCGGCGACGTCGAGGGCGATCCCGCAGTACAGCGAATCATCCGCGCAGCGCGCGATGTAGACGTACCAGCGCGGCAACGCGCTACCCGACCTTGTGCTCGATCTCGGGCTCGGACGCGAAGAAGCGATTGCGCTTCGGATCGTTGAAGCGCTGATAGTCGATCAGCCACGGCGTGACCTGCGCGGTACCGCCCTCGAGGTGGATCGTCGCGGCCATCGGCGTGACCGAGCGGTAGCTCGAGTCCTCGGGCAGGTCGTTGTTGTCGGCGCCGCCCGCGGAGAACAGCGAGATCAGCGAGGTCTGATCCGAGTACATCGGCTTGAAGCCCGAATCGACCTTCTCGTGGCCGCGGACCATCATCGTGCAGCCGAGCTTCTGCATGAACGCCTCGAACTGCAGCTTGCCGAACGGGAAGCGCGCGTTCTGGGCCTGCAGATCGTCGGGGATGTAGTCGGCCGTCGACGGATCGCTCCACAGCATCTGGAACCGGATGTCCGGATCGTTGAGCGCGGCCATGTCGTGGACCTTGGCCTTGATGTCGACGTCGCGCGGGATGCCGGCGTGGACGAACATCAGGTCATCGAAGAACAGCATGTTCGGCAGACCCTCGAACATGCGCATGTACTCGGCGAACATCTCGCCGGGCATGTGGTTGACGAGCGTGTTGATCGCCTCGGCCGGCTTGACGCCGCCGTAGATGCGGCCGCGGTACTCGACATAGTACTCGTGGTTGCCGCGCAGCGGGAACACGTGCTCGGGCGCCGCGAGGAACAGCTGCATGATCGCGCGCAGCACGCCGTTGTAGCTGAAGCGGCCGCGATCGATGTAGTCGCCGAGCAACACGAGCTTCGGCTCGGCACGCGTCTTATCGAGCTTCCACGCCTCGAGCTTGGCGAAGAAGTCCGCCTGCATGAGCGCGCCCTTGAGGCAGCTGTAGCAGCCGTGCAGATCGCCGAGCACCGTGAGCTCGTACACCTTGCCGGGCTCGGCGGGATGGACGTAGACGTGACCGTCGAGGAACGGCTGCTCGCCTGCGAAGTCGGCGATCGTCGTCCGGCCGGTCAGCTTGCCCACGCCCGCAGCACGCTGCTCGTCGAGCTTCGCGAGGAACCGCTTCATGAGGTCGAGATCGGCCGCGGCCTGCTGGCGGATCCGATTCGGGTCGGCCGAGTAGTGATGCTCGAAGCTCGTGAAGAACGGGTGATCCTCGAGCCGCGACCGCACGCGCTCAGCTGCCGCCTGCCCGATCTCGATCCGGCTCGAATCGCGCAGGATCTCGATGTCCGAGGGCATCAGCGCCGACGTGTTGTCGAGCAGGGCCTCGAGCTCCTCGCGGAACTTCTTCTCGGCGGGATGCGCGCTGCCGTCCGCGTAGATCAGCTCGTCGACCGTCGCCAGCAGCTCGCCCTGGTTCTCGCGCTCGAAGCTCTGGAAGATCTCGTAGCTACGCAGCTTGAGCTTCGCGTAGACGAACGTCTCGACGTTCTCGCCGTCCGCGACCGCCTCGTCGAACAGGCTGCGGACGTCGCGATCGATCTGCTCGAAGACCTCGTAGAAGTGGCCGACGAACTTGTTGACCACATCCTCGCGGGTCTTGGCATCCGCGTCCGGCATCGCGATCTTCGCGCGCTCGGTGACCAGCTGGCGAATGTAGATCCGTACGAAGGTCTTCTCGGTGAAGTCGAACTCGCCATCGATGTACCCGAACGCGGTCAGGTAGAAGATGATGGCGTTCATCTGCTGCTCGGCGACGTCCGGCTTGGTGCTGAAGGTGAGCATCGACGGCCGAGAGTCACCCTTTTGGGAATGTAAGCGCAAGCGCGGTATCATTCGGTTCGTGCGTGCTGGGGCCATAACCGCAACCGCGGTCGTCGCATCGATCTGCGCGTCGAGCTATGGCTTTGGGGGGCCACCGGGCGTCGCCGCCGAACCTCACCTCGAGGCGAGCGCGTTCGTCGGAGTTGGGAGCTTTTCGGAGGATACCGAGCTCGGAAACTCGTGGGCTCCCGAGCAGGTTCCGCGGACATCCGCGGTGCTCGGCGGCCGCGTCGGCTGGGTGGCAATCCCCTCGTTGTTCGAGCGGGGCGCGCTGCGTGGACAGCTCGGAATCGAAGGCGAGCTCGCGATCGCGACCGCCTTCACCGGCGACGTGATTGGCGGCCGCATGTCGTATTTCGCGCCGGTGTTCGGCTGGCACGCGCACGGCTTCCTGCGCTTCGTGTGGCCGGACGTCCAGGCACACCTGGTTGCCGGCGGTGGCGGCGAGACCGTCGCGTCGTCGTCTCCGTTCATGTCGAAGGAGACCGATCCCGTCGTTTACTGGGGCCCGGGTGTCGCGCTGCCGGTGACGGGACGCTGGCTGCTTCGCCTCGACGCTCGCCACGGCGTGATGCCGGGTCGCGACGACGGGATGACGTCGACGATCAGCGTGCAGGTGGGCGTCGCGACGCGATTCGGTGCGCCGTCGCGCCCGCGGATCCAACCCGAGCAGGTGCCGACGCCGGACCAGACGCCACAGCCGGATCCCGATGCCGATCGCGATGGGATCGCCGATGCTGCGGATCGCTGTCCGAGTGAGCCCGAGACCGTCAACCAGCTGACCGACGACGATGGGTGCCCCGAGCTCGACCCCGATGGCGACCGCGTGTTCGACGCCGCGGATCGCTGCCCCGACGAGGCCGAGGACCGCGACGGGTTCACCGACGACGATGGCTGTCTCGATCTCGATAACGATGACGACCGCATCGCCGACGCACAGGACAGCTGTCCGCTCGAGCCCGAGACTCGCAACGGGATCACCGACGACGATGGCTGTGCCGATCAGCTCCCCGCAGCGGTCGCGACGGCGCTCGCGGCGGCCGGCAAGCTGACGTTCACGGCCGCGAGCGCGCGGGTCACGCCAGCGGCACAGCAGATCTTGAAGCCGCTGCTCGTCGCGCTGCGCGAGCACAAAGCGCTCGCGATCCGGGTCGTCGCGCATCCGCCGGCCGGGAATGACGTTGCGCTTGCCCGACGCCGCGGTGACGCCGTGAAGTGGTTCCTCGTCGACGAGGGTGTGGTGGCCGGCCGGATCGTGGTCGAGGTCGGCGCGGTCGCGCGCTCACCGATCGAGATCACGCTCGCGCCGCTGCCCTGAGCTGCGGGCACTCCGTGCACTCCGGGCGCTCCGGGCGCTCCGGGCGCTCCGGGCGGCGAGCAACGCGGCCCACGCCGCGTACTCGCGCACGAGCCAGCGCACTGCGCGCGCGCGATCGCGATACTCGAGGCTGTCGGCGATGTGCCAGACGTGAGGATCGAGGCCGGCCTCGCGGAACAGCCCGGCCGCCCGGCGGCCGTGAAACGGCTGGGTGACGAGCCACACCGAGCGCGCGCCGCGCGGCGCCAGCACCCCGGCCACGAACCGCGCGTTGTCGGCGGTGGTCTGCGCACGCGGCTCGACGAGGACCTCGCTGACGCCGCGCTCGCGCAACGCCTCGGCCATCACCACGGCCTCGGCGACGCTCGCGCCGTGCGTGATGCCGCCGGTCACGACGACGACGGGCGCCCCACCCGCTCGCCACAGCGCTGCCGCGGCATCGACGCGCTCGACGAGCACCGCCGAGAGCCGATCGTGACGCAGCGGCGCGCCGAGCACGACGATCGCATCGAGCGGACGCAGCGGCGCGCGGATCACGAGCGGCCACTCGAGAGCGGCGGCGACGGTGCCGGCGATCATCGCGGCTTCGTCGCGGCAGGCGCGGGATCGCGCGCGGCGTCGAGCGCTCGCACATGCCGCGGCGCGCGCGCTCCGCGCCCGAGTCCGAACCCGAGCCCGCCGACGCCGAGCTGCATCAGTTGGTCTCCCCGTCGAGCGGGCCATCGCCGAGCTCGCCGGGCGCCGCCGTGCGCGGTGCGGGCTCGAGCACCCGGGTCGCGACTTCGAGGAGGAGCTCGACGACGGACACCAGGCGCTCCGCGGTGGCCGGCATGCGGCCCAGCGCGAGATCGGAGATCGGTATCGGATGATCGAGCGGCGCGCCACGCCCGGGATACACGCGATAGCGCAGCCCCTCGTGCGCCCAGTACGCCAGCCAGCCGTCGAACGTCGCCACCGCCCGTGCGCGCAGACCGTCGTCGAACATCTTCAAGAGCGAGCGCTCGCTGCCGCGGATCTTGAAGCGTTCATCGAAAGCTGTGTCGCCTGACGTGAACGCCGGCGTGGCGGGCGGGCCTTCTGGGTTCCGTCCCTTGCCGCGCCCCGGACCGAGATGGAGGGACCGGGATTCACTCCCGGTCCCGGGGATCGCCCACAGCGTCAACGTCGCCCTGCGGGTCTCGTCGATCTCGCGGCCGATCACGACGTCGAGTGCCAGCACGCTGCCCTCGATGCGCTCGACGCGGAGGCGGACCTGGAGGTCCTGTGCCTCGCCGACGATCACCGACGACGCGAGCCCACCCTCGCCACGCGTGGTCAGGCTGTGGACGCCGGCGAGCGTGCGCTTGAGGCCCTGGGTCACCGTGGTGACGTACGTCGACCACGCGGCGTCGGCGATCGGCGGCGCATCGCTCGTCAGCGGCAGGTCCGCGAGCTCCTCGTCACGGACGCGGCGCGCCGCGTCGGCGATCAACGCCACGCCGAGGAGCGGCAGCAAATAATGGTGCGGCCACTTGAAGCCGTAGCCGCCGAGCACGATCAGCGCGAGGCCGACGCCGATCGAGCGGCGCGCCGGGCTCGCGGCGAGCGCGCACGACGCCAGCGTCCACGCGAGCGTGGCGATCGCGAGCAGGTACAGCGCGAGTCTCGGATCGGCCTGGCTCTGCTGGAGCTCGACGCCGACCGCGAACGTCGACGCCTTCGCGGTTGTCGCGTACGACAGCCGCGCCAGCACGGCACCGAGCCCCGCGGTTGCCATCGCGATCACCACGGGCACCGGCTTGGCCACCGCGCGCGCGAACGGGCGTGGCGCGAAGCAGTACGGCGTCACCAGCGCGGCGAGCGCGAGCCCGAGCACGCCGATCCGCAACAGCGTCTGCCCTGGGCCGTCGAACGTGTTCTCGGGCCAAAACAGATCCGCGCCGATCACGTTCGCGGTGTGGAGCCACAGCGGCACGACGATGATCGGCAGACCGATCTGGACGCCGAGGTCGCGGCTCCTGCCGAAGCCCGCAGCGACCAGCGCGATCACCGCCACCGCGAAGCCGATCTCGAGCGGCAGGCTGATCCACGCCGGCGCGGAGATCACGAGGGGTACCGCTGCAAGAACCGCGACCGTCACGAGCAGCGCGTGGGCAATCGCGTCGCGCAGCCCGAGCCGGGCGTTGATCGACGTGATCGCCCGCGTGACGATCACGAAGACCGCGAGCGTGCCGGCGAAGTAGAAGAGGAAGAGGCCGAGGTAATCGAGGACGGTGTGCCAGGTCGGCGGCGTGCCGCTCGGTGGGCGCAGCATCGGGACCGCGACCCGGTTGATCGCGACCTCGAGCAGGGCGACCAGCAGGAGCGCGTGGATGGCGGTCAACCCGGAGAGGAAGCGACGGGACAACCAAAAAACCGTAGCTTTGTGAGGCAGTTAATTCAAGGAGCCTCGCCGCGAAGCCCGCAGCTCCCGACGGCGCGGCCGCCGAAAACTGGGTTTCGCGTCCGAACCCGGCGATATCCTACATGTGCTGAGACTGCCGGCTGCACTCGGGCTCGTCGGGCTTTTCGGGCTTTGGGGGCTCGTGGCCACTGTGGCTCCGGTGCACGCGGCCCCGCCGCCCCGCGTCGTCGTGCTCGACCCCGGCCATGGCGGCTCGAACGCCGGCGCGAAGGGCGTCGCGCTCCACGAGAAGCAGCTGACGCTGGTGATCGCAAAGCTCGTCGCCGAGCGGTTGCGCGCGAAGGCCGTTGCCGTCCAGCTCACGCGCGACGATGACCGCACGCTCACGCTTCGCCGGCGCGTCGCGATCGCCGATCGGGTGCCCGCCGATCTGTTCGTCTCGATCCACGCCAACGCCTCGCTCGCGCGCAACCAGCGCGGCTTCGAGACCTTCATCCTGACGCCGCGTGGCCTCGACGTCGACGGCCGCGCCCTCCGCGCCGATGTGGCGACGACGCGTCCCGGCGTCGAGCCGGAGATGGCCGCGATCCTCGATGACATCGAGCGCGGCTCCTCGCAGTGGGAGGCCGCCGACCTCGCCGCGCGGATCCAGCGCGCGCTGCGCGAGCGCCGCGGCGCGACCGGCGATCGCGGCGTCCGCCAGGACGCGCACCACGTCCTGCTCGGCGCGACGATGCCCGCGGTCCTCGTCGAGATCGGGTTCCTCGATCACCCGATCGAGGGCAAGCAGCTCGCGACCTCCGAGGTCCAGGCCCAGATCGCCGATGCGATCGCCGAGGCGATCCTCGAGCAGCTCGCCGAGTAGCTGCTCACGGGTCCCGGCGTACGAGACGACCATCCACTTCGAGTCGCCATGGCACGCGCTCCGCGACGATCTTCGCGATCTCCTCCGCGCTTCGGCGATCGGTCGCGATGCTCCAGCGCACGAGGCTCTTGCCGGCGATCACCAGCGACTCGCCGTCGGTCGTGAACCGCAGGCCGGTGTTGTTCCAGGTCACGTTGTCGCCGTCGGCAATCACGTCGTGGGAGCGCGTGGCCAGGGCAAGCAGGAGGCGTCCATCGCGCAGCGAGCGAAGCTCGATCGTGCCGTCGGGGCGCGCGATCGCGGCGGTGGTGCCGTCGCCGTTGACCGCGATCCCGACGAGGACTTCCTCGTCGGTCACGAAGAACGACGAGATCACCGCGCGGGTCCGGACGTCCCAGACCCGGATCGTTCCGTCGATGCCGGCCGTCGCCAGCGTGCGGGCTGCGGCATCGAAGTCGAGCGTCGCGAGGAGCGGCAACTCGGCGACGCGCTTCCCGTTCGCGTCGAACCAGACCACGCGTAGCTTGTCGAGCTCGCCCTGCCAGCCCTCGAAGACCAGCACGTCGCCGCTGCCGTCCGGCACGAACAAGCAGGCTTCCTGATAGAACGAATTCACCGAGGTCTCGACCGTCGCGATGCGCTCGTTGCGGTCGAGATCCCAGATCCCGAGCGTGCGCGGCTTGCCGGCATGCTTGCCGCCGGGATCGTCGACGTACGCCAGCAGTCGGTGGCCGTCGCGATCGAGCGCGCTGCCGCCCACGGTCGCATCGACAGTGGTGATGCGCGTGCCGGCGCGGACGTCCCACAGCGTTGGCCGCCAGCCGCCTATGCCGAGCTGCGGAAACGCGACCGGCACCTCGACGAGCACGCGGGTGCCGTCGAAGCTCGGCTTCACGCGATGCGGCCGGCGTTCGCCCGTCGTGTCGAGCGTGTGCGTCAAGCGACCGGTCTCGGCGTCGAGCACGATCACCGCGCCCGCTGGCGAGACCCCGAAGAGATGCAGCCCGTCGCCGCTGAACGCCGCGGGCGTCTGGATCGCCGGATGATCGAGGCGCGCGCCGGTGGCGAGATCGCGCAGCGTCACGACCTCGCATAACCGCCCAGTCTCGTTCGGCTGGTACGCGACGGACGCGACCGATCCGCAGTCGCCGTTCACCGTGATCAGCCGCGACGCGGCGCGGTTGACCGAGTCGATCGTGAGCTTCGGTGCGACGAACCGTGCCTCGATCGCGACCCGCGAACGCCAGAGCTGCACGGCGTGGTCGCGGTAGGTCGCGAGCCGGGTCCCGTCATCACTCTCGAGGACGCCACTGCTCGATTCGTAGGACCCGAGGAGAGTCCCGGTGTCGGCATCCCAGATGCGAACACCACCCGAGCCGATTCCCTCACCACCGGTGATGAAGCGCAGCCCATCGCGCGCGAACGTGCCCCGCAGGCCGACGGTCGTGTGGCCGACCGTCGTGATCGGCGAGCTCGAGCGCAGCGACCACACGCGCGCGTACCCGTCGTCGCTCGTGGTGAGCAGGCGTGTGCCGGTGCGATCGAACGTGCAGGTCCACACGATCGCCTGATGGCCGGCGAGCCGCGTCACGAGCGTGCCGGTCGCGGTGTGCCACACGCGCACGATGCCGTCGGGGCCGCAGCTCGCCGCGCGACTGCCGTCATCGCTGAGCGCGATCCGACCGACGAAGGCCTCCGGATCGATCGAAGCCACGCGCGCGCCGGTCTCGGTGTCCCAGACCGTGAACTTGACGGTCGCGTTCTGCCAGGTCACGAGCCGGCGGCCGTCAGTGCTGATCGCCGAGTGCCAGTGGCCACCCTGCGGCGGGATCGTGCGCAGCAGCGCGCCGGTGACGGCATCCCAGACCTGCCAGCCGCCGTGGTAGGCGACCGTCACGATCCGGGCATCGCTCGCGAAGTACCCGTCATCGAAGCCGCACCGCCGCTCGGTGCTCGGCCACTTCGGACACGCGATCGCGAACCGCAGCGCGCCGGACTCGGCGTCCCAGACCTGCCCGTCGTGGCCGTTCCAGGTCAGCAGCGCGGCGCCATCGGGAGAGAACACGGCGCCATCAAAAGCCGGCTGGCGGAGGCGCGCGACCACGGTGCCAGCGGCGGGATCCCAGATCTCGATGACGTTGCGGTGCACGACCGCGAGCCTGGTGCCGTCTCGCCGGAACGCGATCCCTTCGACGTTCGACGGCTCGCCGACGAGCGAGCGCTCGTGCGAATCGAGCGGGCGCATGGCTGCAGCGATCAATCGCCGGATGTCCGTGCTGGTGTCGCCGCCCGAGTACGCCGCGCTCAGATACGGCAGCGCGCGCAACGGGTGGCCGCCCTGGAGCTCCTGCCGACCCTGATCGAACAGCAGCGCGTTGTTCATCCGGCGTGACTCGGCACGCTCGGTCTCGGCCGCGAGCCGCTGCGTCTCGGCGACCGCACGCTCGCGCTCGGCGGCGTCACGCTCGCCGATGATGCGTCGCACGGCGAGCCCGCCAAACCCTACGAGCACGAGGCCCGCGACCGCGGCGACGACGAGCGCACGGGTGTTGCGCCGCATCCAGCGCCCGAGCAGCTCGCCGCGCGTGTACACATGCGATTCGACCAGCCGCCCGGCCTGGAACGCGGTGAGCTCGACCGCGAGCTCGCGTGCGCTGGCGTAGCGATCCGCCGGCTCGCGTGCCATCGCCTTGTCGACGATGCTGATCAGATCCGGCGGCGCCGGTTCGCCGATCGGTGGCGGCGGTCCCTGCTTGACCTGCCCGAGCACCTCGTCGGTGTTGCCGCCGCGATAGGGCGGCCTGCCGGCGAGCAAATGATAGAGGATCGCGCCGAGGGCATAGACGTCCGCGCGCGCATCGACGGCGGAACCCAGTGCCTGCTCGGGCGGCATGTACGAGGCCGTCCCGATGACGGCACCGACGGCGGTCAGGCCGCTCTCCGCAGCGGGCGCCCGCCGGTAGGGGCCGATGTCGTCGTCCTCCTCGACGTCGCTCGACAGATCCTTGGCGAGGCCCCAGTCGATCACGACGGTCTCGCCGTATTCCCCGACCATGATGTTCGCGGGCGTCAGGTCGCGATGCACGATCTGGTTCGCGTGTGCGAACGCGACGGCCTCGGTCGCTGCGATCACCGATGGCAGCAGCGCGAGCCGAGCTGCGAGTGTCGTCGAGTCACGCAGCGCCACGCGCAGCGTGCGCCCCTTGACGATCCGCATCGAGTAGAACGGCGTGCCGTTGTCCCACCGTCCGATCTCGTAGATCGGGACGATGCCGGGGTGCTGCAGGCGCGCCGTGACTCGCGCCTCGCGCTCGAATCGCGCCGCCTGCGAGGACGTCTTCGCGAGCAGCTCCTTCACCGCGACCGGTCGGCCGATTCGCAGATCGCGGGCCGCGAGGATGCGCCCCATCCCGCCGCGTCCGATCTCGCCACCGATCGCGTACGCGCGCGAGTCGACCGCCGGCAGCAGGCGCTGGTCGGGGGCCGCATCATTTGCCGGTGCGAGTGACTCCGCGATCGCGCCGCAGTCCTCACACGTCGCCAGGTGCGCGTCGAGGAGACCCGCGGCGGGCCCGCCGAGCTGGCCGCCGATCCGGATCGCGATCAGACCCTCGAACCGCGCGCACTCGAGTCGCCGCTCGCGCGAGACCGCCGCCTGAGCGCGCTCCTCCACCAGCTCGACGACGATCCGGCACGATCCACACTGCGCGACATGCGAGCGCGTCGGTGCATCCCACGCCGATGCCTGCAGCACCGCGACCTCTGGACAGCCGTTCATGCGTCCTCCCCGCCAACCCGGAATCGCCGCCGCAACCGTTCGATCGCGGCACGCACCATGCGCTCGGCCTCGTCGGCATCGTCGAGCTCGAGCACACGCGCGATCTCGACGTAGCTCTCGCTCTGCACCCACAGCTCGAGGGCCTGGCGCTGGGCATCCGGGATCGCGCCAGCGGCGTAGCGCAGCAGCTGCTGCGCGGTCCCTCGATTGGTGACCGGCGGCCGCTCGCCGCGCAGCTTGCTGCCCGATGGCAACGTGCCGGCTTCGACCCACTCTCCCGGAGCACTGCCGCGATCGGTCTGGCGCCGTCGATCGATGTAGTCGGGATGACCACGCAGGTAATCGATCCCGACGCGCTTGGTGACCACGCGCAGCCAGCGCAGGAAGTTGAGCTCCGGGTTGTCGCGGCGGGTCTCGAGGTACAGCCTCATGCGATGGAAGTCGTCCGCGCGTAGCCGCGCGAGCACCTCGACGACAATGTTGCGGCAGTCGTCCTCGCGCTGGCCGAGCGGCCCGAGGAAGCGCGGCTGCGCGACCATCCGCAAGAGGCGCGGCTCGATCGCCGTCCACATGCGCTGCCACGCCGGTTCGCTGCCTCCCACCGCAGCCACCACGAGCTCCTCGAGGACGTCCTCGCTATCGAGGGTCACCGAGGGCTCGTGCTTCGTCCATGGGACCGCCACGTTCCCTCAAGACGGACCGCCCGGCGAAGTTCTCACGCAAGCCGGCGACTTTCTCGGTTCGCCTGACGTTGCGGGTCCTTGGGCGCAGTTTTCTGTACGCGTTCGAGCCGCTTGCGACGGGCGCGCGTGCCGGCGAGGATGCCGCCATGACCAATACTCGATGGATCGTGATCGCGCTTGCGGCCGTGCTGTTCACCGGCGTCGGCTGCAAGAAGAAGGAAGCCGGCACCGAGCCGGCGGCGAAGACCCAGACGGCTGACCCGGCGGCACCTGCTGCGACGACGCCAACGACCGGCACGCCTGCGATCGGGACACCGGCGCCCCCAGCCACGCCCGCGGCACCGGCCACGATGGCGACCGGCACGGTCGACCAGTCGAGCCCGACCAAGGTCACCGAGGCCGTGTTCGCGGCCGCGGCGAGCGGGAACACCGATCAGCTCAAGGGACTCTGCGATCCCAAGGGCGAAGGTGACGGCGACACCAAGGACATCTGCGGGATGACCGCGGCGAGCCCGAAGCTCGGCGAGTTCAAGGAGTACTTCGCCAAGGGCAAGGCGACCAAGGAGACGATCACCGGTGACGCGGCGGAGGTGACGTTCCTGTTCGGGCCCGACGGCACCAAGGACGAGACGATGAAGCTCGTCCGCCGCGACGGCAAGTGGTACCTGTCCAGCTTCTGATCGCACGACGGTGGTCGAGGGCGGCGATTTCGGATCGTCGATCGACGATCGACGTGATGTTCAGCCCAAGCGCTTGACCGTATGCGCGCGTCCCGCGCTGCGGGTCGCAGGCGGCATCGTGCCCTGCGCGAGCTGCGAGGCCGCGGATCGCACGACGGGCGTCATGTAGCTCGGACGATCCAGCGACATCCGCGGCATCGACGGGATCGGGATGACCGTGGTCCGCGGCACCGCGTGCAGCGGCACCTGCGGCGTCGGAAGCTCGGCGATCGCGGTGGTCTCGTCGATCGAGTCTGCGATCGCCTTGGCGGTCACCTGCGTCCAGCTGTTCGTGATCGGTGCCTTGACGAGCGAGTCGGTGACGAGCGCGAGCTTCGGACGTGACGCGCGGAACTCGGTCTCCTCGCTATCGAGCGCCTCGGCGCGAGCACGCGCCACGGCGATCTCCCACTCCCAGTCCTCCTCGGGTTCCTCGGCTGCCACCTCGGCTGCCGCGACCACGGGCGGCGGCACAACAAACGCGAGGGCCGGTGCAAGGAAGTCCGCCGGCGGCGGCGTGAACACGGGCGCCGGCACGGCTGCGAGGGTCGGTGGTGCGCTGACGACGGGCGCGGGGGCCATGCGAACCGGCGGCGACACCATCATCACTGGCGGCTTGCGAACCTCTGGCTGCTTCGCGCTGGCGGCGCCCGACGGATCCCACGGCGCGAGCTCGGTGGCGGCGAGGTCATCGTTCTGCCAGCCGACGATCTTGCCGCCGACCCCGTCATCGAGGACGGTCGAGCGTAGCGAGACGATCCGGTGGTCCGCGGTCAGCGCGAGACCGAAGCGGTCGAGCTTCACGAAACCGAGACGCTCCAGCACCTTGTCGAATGAAGACATGCGGAGGGTTAGTGCACCTGTCGATCCAGGCACCGATCCACATAATGTCAGCTAGTTACAGATCGGTCTGTGCAAACCTCGACCGACCAGATTGTCCCTCGACGGAACAATCTGGACGTCGCACTCGCACTCACTGGGTCTCGAAGATCATGACCCAGTCAAACGACGCCGACATGCTCCGCGTGCGGATGCCGGCGCGAGGGGTGGCCGGGTTCGGGACCGGGGATGGGATCTGCGCGACCGTCGAGCCCGGTTGGTTACAGGCGAACGTGCTGTTCGTCGGATTGCGCGTGACGCTGACGATCGTCGACGTCCCGGCTGATGCATTCGAAGCGTTCGAGGTCATGCGGGAGTCCGCCGCTGCCGCGATCCTGACGAGCAACAGGTGATCGGTGCCGGTCACCGCGTCCCGGCCGATGCCGCACTGGACGCCGATCGCACCACCACTGTCGGTGCGGGTCACGACACCCGCGCCGGTCGGATCGCTGGGCGTCGAGAGCTGAGCATCGACGGTGACACGGGCGACGATCGTCTCGCGGCGCGTGCCCGGCGAGGTGACCGCGAAGGTGATGAGCGACGCGACGCCGACGCCCGAGATGTTGCGAGCCCTGCCGCCGCTGAACGTCCAGTTACCGACGACAAGCGCGCCGGCGGGCGCCACTGGATCGTGGAACCCCTCGAACAGCAGCAGCTTGTCGGTACCCGACGCGATCGGCTCGCAGCCGTCGCCGACGGAGTCGCCGTCGGTATCGACGTTGTTCGCCGAGACCGGGCACGGATCGCAGATGTCGCCGAGGTTGTCGTTGTCCTCGTTGGCCTGGTTGGTGTTCGGCATCAACAAGCAGTTGTCGAGGTCATCGCTGACCTGATCACCGTCGGTATCGACGCCGGGCGATCCATCGATATCCGGACCGCCATCTCCGATCACCGGCCCGCCGCACTGGCCGGTGTTGCCGCCGATCCGGCACAGCCCCGCGACGCACCGCAGGCCATCGGGACACGACTCGCGCCCGGGACACGTCACCTCGCAGTCGACATATCCGGGTGCATAACAACCGGTGAGTGCGAGTGCGATGGCCAGGACAGTCGTCGCCGCTCCCATCCCGTGAATGTACCCTACCGTCGCGCTACAATCTGCGCGTGTCGAGCTGCCGGTCATGTGGGGCGCAGTGGCCGGAGGGCTATGCGAAGTGCCCGCACGACGGCTCTGCCCTGGTATCGGGCCTCGATTTCACCCAGCGCTCCGCGTCGGGCGCGCTCGCGGCCGCCACTGCACACGAGGACAGCGACGAGCTCGCGCCGGGGAGTCCGGCGGGCGAGTACGAGATCGTCCAGAAGATCGGCGAAGGCGGGATGGGCAGTGTCTATGGCGCGCGTCACCCGCTGATCGGCAAGCGCGCAGCGATCAAGGTGATCCATCGCGGCCTCGCGGAGAGTGCCGAGGCGGTCGAGCGGTTCATCCGCGAAGCCCAGGCGGTCAACCAGATCGGCCATCCCAACATCGTCGACGTGTTCGGGTTCGGCCAGCTCCCCGATGGTCGTCGGTTCTTCGTCATGGAATGGTTGCTGGGCGAATCGCTCAAGGATCGGCTCGCGCGCCCACTGTCCGTCGAGCAGGCGCTCGCGATCCTCGAGGACATCGCGCAGGCGCTCGAGGCGGCGCACGACGCCGGGGTGCTGCACCGCGATCTCAAGCCCGACAACGTGTTCCTCCAGGAGCGCAAGGGTGATCGTCCGGTCGTCAAGCTGCTCGACTTCGGCCTCGCGAAGTTATCGGGCGCCGGCGAGCGTGGCCTCGATCGGACGCGCACCGGTGTCGTGATGGGCACGCCGCTCTACCTGTCGCCCGAGCAGGCGAAGGGCGCGAAGGTCGACTTCGCGACCGATATCTACTCGCTGGGCGCCATGGCCTACGAGATGTTCAGCGGCGAGGTTCCGTTCAAGGCCGATAGCGCGGTCGAGACGATGGCGATGCATATCTCGCAGCTCGCGATCCCGCTCGCGCGCATCAAGCCGGGGATCCCACCCGCGATCGACGCGCTCGTCACCCGCATGCTCGCGAAGGAGGCGCACCTGCGTCCCTCGATCGCGAGCGTGCGCGAGGAGATCGCCGCGCTCCGCAGCCCCGAGGCGATGCGCGGGCGTGACTCGCAACCGTCCACGCGCAACGTGGTGACCAGCGCGCTGGCTCGCTCGGACCTGGCGCTCGCCTCGACGACGGCGACCGGTGCCGTGCCGAAGTCGCGCCGGCCGCCGGTCGCGTTGATCGCCGGGTTGCTCGCGCTCGCGGGGGTCGGCGTCACCATCGCGGTCGTCGTGATGTCCCGCGATCCATCGCCGCCATCGGCGCCCGCTCCCCGACCGAGCGCGACGACAACTGTTACGGCAGCGACCGCCGTCACTGTGACGCCACTACCTCCCGACCCGGCACCCGAGCCGGCTCCCGACCCGGCCCACGCCGCGGGCTCGGCATTGCCGGCTGTCCCACCGGTGACGCCGCCGGAGCCCGAGCGGCCGACCAAACCCGACGTCAGCCGACCGGCGAAGCTCGGGACGCTCGAGGTCACGATCACTGGACCGCGCCAGGCTGACCTCCTGCTCGACGGCAAGGTCGTCGGCAAGAGCGTCGCGAAGCACAAGCTGACGGTCGCGCCGGGCGAACACACGGTGGTGGCGCACGCGAAGGGCTACAAACCGAGGTCCGTCAAGGTGCGCGTCGTTGCCGGTCGCACGCAAGCCGTCAAGCTCGCGCTCGACCCGCAGCGTTCGGTCAACGCGGTCCACGATCCGTTCGACGACGAGGAGGCGCGATGAGGGCCATGGCGTTCGTGACGTGCGCGCTGCTGGCAACCACATCCTCGACGAGGATCGCCGCCGCCGCGCCCGGCGATGACGACAAGGTCAAGGCCAAGAACCTCTACGAGGAGGGGCTGCGGCACTACAACCTCGCCGCGTATGCCGAGGCCATCCGGTTGTGGAAGGAGGCGTACCTGCTGACCAAGCGGCCGCTACTGCTGTTCAACATCGGCCAGGCCTACCGGCTCTCCGGCGATTGCACGCAGGCGATGACGTTCTACGAGAGCTACACGCGCGAGCAACCCAACCCGAAGAACCAGGCCGAGCTCGCCGACGCCGAGGCCTTGTGTCGGGCCAAGCTCGCGGCCGCACCGCCGGTCGAGCCACGACGTACTCCGACGCAACCACTGTTCCCGACGACGGCCGAGCCGTCGGCCTCGCCCTCACCGGCCACCGCCGCGACGCCTACCGCCACGCCACCGACCGACACGGCCCCGTCCCCGAGCGGTGGCAAGCGCACCGCCGGGATCATCGTCGGCGCGACCGGCGTCGTGCTCGAAGGCGTGGCCATCTACTTCGCCCTCGATGCACGCAAGCAGGCGCGCGCTCTCGATGGCTACCAGGGCGAGTGGGGTGATGCGCAGCGCGGCACCGAGGCGCGCGGCCAGCGTGATCAGAAGCTCGCGTGGGGCTTCGGCATCGCGGGCGCTGGCGCGATCGGCGTCGGCATCGCGCTCTACGTGCTCGGCGGCTCGTCGAGCGAGACCACCGGCCTCGCGTTCGCGCCGAGCGCGAGCGGCGGCGAGATCAGCTGGACCTTGCGCTACTGAGCGCGGTCCGCGATCAGCCGCCGATCGGACGAGGCCCGACCGGGGCGCGAGGCGGCGAGTTCGGATCCCAGATGTTGGCCTCCTGATACTGGCCGGAGTCCATCAGCGTGAAGCCGACGAACAGGCTCGCCGCGAGGATCGCGCTCATGAAGACGACGGTGTGAAAGATTTTGTCGTACTTCAAGTGCATGAAGAACAGGATCACGAGCGTCGCCTTGACGACCGCGATGAACATCGCGATCGCGAGGTTCATGTTCGGACCGAGGTCGATCTTCGTCGCGAGCACGGTGACGATCGTGAGCAGCAGCAGCGTACCGCCGGTGCCGATCAGGACCTTGATCGAGGCGGTGTGCGCGATCCCGTGATGATCGTCGTGGTGATGGGTGGTGTCCGTCGCCATGGGTTCCTCAGTGGATCAGGTAGAGCAGCGGGAACAGGAAGATCCAGATCAAGTCGACGATGTGCCAGTAGAGCGCGGCGAAGTCGACGGGACCGAAATAATCTGGCGTGAAGTGACCCTTGATGGCGCGGACGAGCAGCCAGATGAACACGAAGATGCCGAACAGCACGTGGATGCCGTGCAGACCGGTCATCGCGAAGTAGATCGTGAAGAACATGCTCGTGTGCTCGGGCGGCGGGCCCGCGGCCTCGCGCTCCTTCGCATCGTGCGCTGTCGGCCGCTTGTACGGCGAGAGCGCTGGCTTGCCGAGCGAGAGGCGCTGCTCTGTATCGGCGAGCGGATCACCCTCGACGGGCGGCGGTGGCGGCGGACCCTTGCAGTCGGCCGTGATGCGGAGGTCCGATGGCCGGTGCTCGTGATCACCGTACTCGACGATGACGCCGACGGTGTGCGAGCGGACGCACGGGGCTGGCGGCGCACCGCCCGCGGCCTTGAGCTCGCCCTCCTTCGTCTTTTCGTCCTTCTTGCAGTCGCCCTCGGTCGGATACGGCCCGCCGAAGCGCTGGGTCGTGCCGTCCATCCAGGTGAACGAGTAGCCGAGCCGGCAGACCTCGGGCGCGAAGCCCGGCCTCCAGCACGGATACTTCGGCTTGACGGGCTCGCCGGCGCTCGACGGCATCCACTCGGGACACTGCTCGGTGATCGCCCTGATCGGTGGCGAGAGTTGCTCGACGCACGAGTTAACTGTTCGCTTCTTGGTCGCATCCGCCTTGAATGCGTCGGTCTTCTTCTGGTGAGCCTCGCGGCACGCAACAAGCGACCCAAACGGGGAGCTCGTGGTTTCCGGACCGCCCTCGGTCTCCACCCACGAGAAGACGTACTTCACCGTTACTTCGTTGACGGTGCACGAGGCCTGGACGCCCTCGCGGCGGGTATCGTGGTCGACCGCGTAGTCCGGGAAGCAGCCCGCGGTCGGCCGCGCGCTCGTGACGTCCCAGACCACCGTCGACTCGTGGCCGGAGCAGTCGTTGTTCTTGGTGAGCAGCGGGCGACCACCCGAGCTCACGCACGGATCGAAGTAGCGGCCGAACAGGATGTGCTCGTGAACCTTGTGCGCGTACTCGATGTACTTGATCCCGAGGAACGCGAACGCGCAGAGGATCGTCGCGACGAGGCAACCGATGAGCAGCTTGCGCTGATTGAGCTGCGCCGCACGCACGGCCCACGCGGCGGTGAGGCTCGAGAAGATCAGGACGCCGGTGTTGATCGCGCCGTACTTCACGTCGAGGTACGTGTGCGCGTACGAGTAGATCTCCGGGTGGTGGTGTCGGTAGAGGATGTAGGCGACGAACAGCGCCGAGAAGAACAGCACCTCCTGCGCGAGGAACAGCCAGATCCCGAACTTGCCGGAATCGAACTGGTGCTGGGCGTCGTCGTAGTGGTGCTGGATGAACCGCGAGCCGTGATGACCGTGGCCGTGGTCGTCGGGGCCGTGGCCTCCGGAAGGAGGTCCGGAAGGAACGTCTGGACTGCTCACTTGTCCTCCTCCTCCGCCTCGGTGCCCGGCATCACCGTCGGCGGCACCGGGCCAGCTTCACTGGCGAGCTCCTCGTGGCGTGATGTCGTCACGACGG
>JBKJUF010000320.1:0-7640 GCA_046590445.1 Kofleriaceae bacterium | reverse complement strand
GTGCAGGGGCTGGCCCAGCTCGAACAGGACGTAGTTGGTGACGTCGACGAGGTTCGAGATCGGCCGCACGCCGACGCCGCGCAGGCGCTGCGCGATCCGTCGCGCCAGTGCGTTGGTCCCCTGCCCGACCCGCACCCCCTCGATCACGCGCGCGACGTACCGCGGGCACGCATCGCCATCGGCGATCGAGATCTCGAGCTTCGGCGTCTCCCCGCCGTGGTGCGCCGCCAGGTCGATGTCGGGCAGCACGAGCCGACCACGCAGGCTCGCGACGAGCTCGCGCGCCACGCCGAGGTGACCGAGGACGTCGCCGCGATTCGCGGGCGCGTTGATCTCGAGCATCCAGTCCGCGAGGCCGAGCGCCTGCTGCGCGGGTGCACCGAGGGCCGTGCGATCGTCCTCGTCGAGCACGATGATGCCGCCGTGATCATCGCCGAGCCCGAGCTCGTCCTCGGCGCACAACATGCCGGGCGACACGATGCCCTTGACTGGCTTCGGCGCGAGGGTCAAACCATTCGGCAGCTTCGCGCCGACCTGCGCCCACAGCACGCGGCGTCCCGGTGCCGGCACGTTGGGCGCACCGCACACGACCTGCGTCGCCGTACCTCCGCGCTCGGTGATCACATCGACCAGCGTCAGCTTGTCGGCCTGGGGATGCGGCTTTTTGCCAACGACCTCGGCGACCACGACGCCCGAGAACCCCGCGCCCAGATCCGTCGTGCCCTCGACCTCGAGACCGGCGCGCGTCAACGCACGCGCGCCCTCCTCGACCGTCGGTTGCTTGTCGAGGTCAGTCAGCTCGAGGAGCCAGCTCCAAAGGACCTTCATCTAGAACTGCTCCAGGAACCGGAGGTCGCCCTCGTAATAGAACTTGATGTCGGTGATGTCGTGACGAAGCATCGCCATCCGCTCGAGGCCCATGCCGAACGCGAAGTCGGTGTACTTCTCCGAGTCGATCTTGCACTGCGCGAACTCCTTGGGGTCGACCATGCCGGCGCCGCCGATCTCGATCCAGCCCGTGCCCTTGCAGAGCCGACAGCCCTTACCCATGCAGAAGCTGCACTGCATGTCGATTTCAGCGCCGGGCTCGACGAACGGGAAGTAGCTCGGGCGCAGGCGGATGTTCAGATCGCGATTGAAGAACCGCGAGACGAAGTGGATCAGCACGCCCTTGAGATCGGCGAACGAGATGCCCTCGTCGACGGCGAGCCCCTCGATCTGCGTGAACATCGGCGAGTGCGTCGGGTCGTCGTCACGGCGGTAGACGTGGCCGGGCGCGACGATCCGGATCGGCGGCGGCTGCGTCAGCATCGTGCGAACTTGTACAGGCGACGTGTGCGTGCGCAGCACGATCTCCTCGGACACGTAGAAGGTGTCCTGCATGTCGCGCGCGGGGTGCTCCTTCGGGATCGCGAGCGCCTCGAACGTGTGCCAGTCGGTCTCGATCTGTGGCCCGTCGGCGACGACGAACCCGAGCTCGCTGAAGATCTGCACGGCCTCGAGGCGTACCTGCGTGAGCAGGTGGAGATGCCCGCCGCCGTACGACCGCGCCGGTAGCGTGACATCGAACGTGCGTGCGAGATCCGCCCGCGCGGCGGCATGGACGAGCTCGCCGAGCCGCCGTGCGACCTCGTTCTCGATCGTGTTCTTGATCTTGTTGCCCGCCGCGCCGACCTTCGCGCGATCCGCCGGTGGCAGCTTGCCGACGATCTTGAGGACCTCGCCGACCTTGCCCTTCTTGCCGAGGAACTGCGCCTGGACGGCGCGGATCGATTGCTCGTCGACGAGTGGCTCGATCGCGCGAGAGAACTCGGTAGCGAACCCGTCGAGCTGCTGGATCGTGATCTCGGCGAGGGCGTGATCGGAATCGGTCATTTGGAGGTCCCGCGCGAAAGCCCAGAACAATGATGACCTCCGCGGTTGCTTGGCCAGACGGCCTCGCTCCCCTTCGGTCAATAAAAAACGGCGGCCCTTGCGGAGCCGCCGTCTTCATCACATGAAAAGCGACTCGCTACGCTTTGGCGATCGCCTGAAACGCCACGGGGTCGCTGATGGCGATCTCGGCGAGCATCTTGCGGTTGAGCTGCACACCTGCGGTGTTGAGCTGGCCGATGAACTTCGAGTAGCTCTGGCCGAGGCCGCGCGCGGCCGCGTTGATGCGCATGATCCAGAGCGAGCGGAAGTCCCGCTTGCGAACCTTGCGCGACCGGTACATGTGCATCCACGCGTGCTGAACGGCCTCGTTGGCGATCGCGTGACAGCTCGAGCGCTTGCCGCGGAACCCCTTGGCAGCCTTGAGCACGCGGTTACGGCGACGGCGCGCCTTGAATCCTCGTTTTGCGCGGGGCATCGAACTAATCCTTGTAAGGAAGCAGCGCTTCGATCTGGTGATGATGCGCTGACGGCACGTAGCCCGCGTTGCGGAGCTGGCGCTTGCGCTTCTGCGTGCGTCCGGTGAGCAGGTGGCGCTTGAACGCCCGCCCGAACTTGAACTTGCCGGTCGCCGTGCGCGTGAACCGCTTCTTGGCACCGGAATGTGTCTTGACCTTGGGCATAGCTACGTCCGTGAGAGGCTGGTTCTTATGCCCGACCGCCCGGAGGATGACAAGTGCTTTCGGCGCTGTTCGCAGCCTCGACGCGTGAGGTTCCGACTGACGGGCGGTCATCCAACCATCGAGAACCACGCGGTTCGCTGCCACGGCTGCCCGAACCGGTGATCTCCCGACCTTAGCGCGGCGGCAGGACACAGGTGCCAGCGTCGCACCGCGCGGCGTCGCCGGTGACCTGGATACAGTCGGCCGCGCACGCCTCGGGCTTGTGACAAGACCAGAACGTACCGAGGTCCGCGCGGTACTTCGCCAGCCCATCGCGGCGGATCGCGTTGAACGCGCACCGGCAGGCCTGGCAGGCATTGCCCTCGAACACCGCGACGCACTCGTCATCGCGCGTGCAGTCTTGCGGATAGCTCGACGCGCGGATCGCCGTGCTCGCCTGTGGGGTCTGCACCGGCGACAGGTCGGCGTCCGGTTCGGTCGCGTCGATCGGGGGTGGTGGCGGCGGCGAAGCCGGCGGATGTGTCTGGCCACCGCTGCACGCGGCGAACACGAAGCCGAGGGAAGCGAGGGAAGCGAGGGTGCGCATGCTTGCTCCAACGGACCGCGAAGCGGCGGGGTTTGTCAGGGTAGCGTCGTCGTGACGAGCCAGCATCAGTGCGCGGTTGCGATGAATGAAGCGTACGGCATTGCCGTAGCGCCGCGGCTCGCGCGGTCTTGGATCATTCCATCTTGCATCCCGTCTTGCATCCCCGTCCACTTGGTGTCACTGTGACACTAACATGGCAAACCTGCCCGTCTTCTACTCGCCCAGGATGGTCGCCCGCTCCGGCTCGATGTCCCCAAGCGCGGCGAAGCCGTCTGCGGTCGTGGCGGCGTGGCGCGCGCTCCAGCTGCCGATCGAGGTCATCGAGCCCGCGCCGGTCACCGTCGACCAGCTCGCGGCCGTGCACGATCGCGCCTACGTCGAGGCGATCCTCGCGTGTCGCGAACCGAACGGGTTTGGCAACTGCTCGCCGGAGGTCGCCGCGTCGCTCGTCTACACCTCGGGGTCGATGCTGTCCGCGGCGCGACACGCCGTCGCGCACGGCGGGATCGCGTGTGCGCCGTGCTCGGGCTTTCATCACGCCGGGTACCGCGCCGGCGGGTTCTGCACGTTCAACGGGTTGGTGGTCGCGGCGTGCGCGTTGCGTGCCGGCGGTCACGCGCGCCGTGTCGGGATCCTCGATTGCGACATGCACTATGGCGACGGCACCGACGAGCTGATCGAGGCCGCCGGTTTCGGCGACTGGATCGTGCACTTCACAGCCGGCGCCGAGTACCAGCACCCGCATCAGGCCGCCGCGTTCCTCGCCCGGTTGCCTGCGATCGCACGGTCGATGCAGGACTGCGACGTCGTGCTGTACCAGGCGGGCGCGGACCCGCACGTCGACGATCCGCTGGGCGGCTGGCTGACGACGGACGAGCTGCGCCTGCGCGACGCGACCGTCTTCGAGACCTTCGCGACGCTCGGCGTGCCGGTCGCCTGGAACTTCGCGGGCGGGTATCAGGTCGAGGCCGATGGCTCGATCCCGAAGGTCCTCGAGATCCACGAGAACACTGCACGCGCGGCGCTCGCGGTCCTCGGATCGCGACCGGCCATCGCGCGCTGAGCACCGTCGCAGCCGGTCGTCGCGCGGTGCGCCTTGCGCTACCGTCCAGCGTGCTCGGACCTGCTGCCGGAGCTCGTCACCGCGCTGCCAGGGTGGTTCCCGAAGCTGCGCCGCATCGAGCTGCAGGCGAATCACTACATGACGCCCGCGGCCCGCGAGCTGTTCGTCGCGCTCGAGCGGCATCACCTCGTTCCAGGTCACCATGGCGGCTACCGGCCGCACTCCGATCGCCCGGATCGCGCGCGCGGCTGAGCCGGCGAAGCAGGTGCCTCGCCGTCAGCTCGCCCGCTCGCGCTACGCCGGAACGTCGGTCGCGTCGGGCGCGTCGGCCGGCGCCTCGTCGTCGTCATCCTCGACGTCCGCGTTGATCGCGTCCTCGTCGAGATCGTCCTCGTCGTCATCGTCCGGAGCCACCTGGAGGCCCGGCGACTGCTTGCCCGGCTGATCCTTCTTCTGGGTCAGCTGCTGCGCGGCGACGGCGGCGGCGGCCTTCTTGGCCTCCTGCGCCTTCCGCACGACACCCGGCTTCGGCGCGATCACCATGATCATGCGGCGGCCTTCCATGTTGGGCGTCGCCTCGACCGTCGCGATGTCGGCGCACAGCTCGACGACGCGGTTCAGCACGTTCATGCCGGTCTTGGGGTGGGTGATCTCGCGGCCGCGGAACACGACCGCGAGCCGGACCTTGTTCCCGCCTTCAAGGAAGCGACGGATGTGCTTCACCTTGAAGTCCATGTCGTGGCCTTCGGTCTTGGGCCGGAACTTGATCTCCTTGGTCTCGACCGTCGAAGCGCGCTTGCGAGCCTGCTGCTTCTTCTTCGCTTCCTCGTACTTGTACTTGCCGTAATCCATGATCCGGCAGACAGGAGGAAACGCGCGTGGCGAGATCTCGACGAGGTCGAGCCCCTTCTCCTCGGCGAGCCGCAGCGCTTCGTGCGTCGGCATGATGCCGAGCTGCTCTTCCTCGAGGATGACCCGGATCTCCGGGACGCGAATACGGTGATTGATGCGCAGGCCCGCTTCGGGGCGTCGGCGATCGAAACGTCCAGGCGGCCGACCTACCATCGCCGCGTTCCGAGATCAAAATGAGTCATGAGCATGTGTTCTGCGAATCTCCTCTGCCTGTGGCAGGCGCAGGTTGTACCCCGGGGATCCGGTGGGTGGGAGCAAGATCCGGTCAATTTCCGGGCCAGCCGGCACTTCGCCACCGGCCTTCGTTTCTGGGTGGCTCACTCGGATGGCTGACTCGGATGGCTGCCTCGGATGGCTGACTCGGATGGCTGACTCGGATGGCTGACTCGGATGGCTGCCTCAGATGCACCATGTGGAGCACTCCATCCCAGACCTCGTCGCGTCGATCGTGCCCGTATCGGCGACGTTCCTCGAGCCAGTGGGAAGGCATCTCGAGCACCACGGCGCGCATCGATCCGAATCTACCAGCTGAGGTCACCGCGAGGTACCGTGCACTCGCTGCGCCACGGGCAAGTCCGCGAACACGCGAGCCGACGCGTCCGAACTGGCCGATGCCCGGACAATATTTGTCCGTGATCCGTCCGCCGCCGGACAGCCGTCGCCAACCGCGACCGTCCGCTCACTGAATGACGTCGATGTAGCGGTACGCCGCGTCGACGGTCGTCCACAGCTGCGGTGACCACGGCCGCGGCTCGTACGACGACGTCGTCGTGGCCTGCGCGTCGCCCGGCACCTCGCACAGGTTCTGCTCGGGCATCGCGCCGTTGCCGCGGTTGCGTAGCGCCGTCACGCCCGTCGCCGTGGTGGCCACCATGTTGCCGCTCGTGACAGCCCACCCTGACTCCTGCGCGCTGAACGCACAGAACCAGAACGACGACGGCGACTGCGGGGTGATCATCCGGAAGCCGACGAGCTTGCCTGGCGGTGGCAACGCAGGCAGATCGATGCCGACGTCGACACGGAACGCCCCGGCCGCGACCGTCACGCCAAGGTTCGCGAGCCGGAAGCCATCGAACGTCGGGACTTGCCCTGGCAACGGCTGGACGCCCCTCGCGGTCGCGACCCACACGGTGTTGCCCGCCCAGCCGGCGTCGAGCGTCCCGAACCCGTCGAAGAACACCCGGCGCTGGACACTGCCGGCATCGAGGTCGCACGCGTCGCCGAGGTCGTCGCCATCCGCGTTCTGTTGACCGGCGTTTGCTTGCGCCGGGCAATTGTCGCAGCCGTCGGCGAGGCGATCGCCGTCGTCGTCGTGGTGAGGTCCGACGGCGCACGGCACGCAGGCCTCGCACTGATCGCAGGCGTCGCCGATGTCGTCATCGTCGCCATCGGCCTGATCGGCATTCGCGATCGTCGGGCAGTTGTCGACGTCGTCGCGGACGTCGTCGTGGTCATCATCGGTTGGTGGCGGGGCGTCCGCGATCGGCACGGCCTGTGTGCGGTCGAGGCCGAGCAGCGAGTTGCAGCCGGCCGCAAGCACTGCGAGCGCGAGCACGATCTGCGACTCGCCGATGCGCATCACGACGAGCGTACCCCAGACGTCCTTCGTTCGTGGTGGCGCTCGACCACCGCGCCTCGCCCTATCGACGTTCCGCTTCAGCCTCGGCCTCGCGGATGAGATCATCGATGTTCTCGAAGCCGGCGTGCTTGCAGGTCATGCGAATCTCGTCGCGATCGGCGTCCGGATTCCTCACGAGCAGCTCGATCACGTCGGCATGATCCCGCAGCGCGCCTGCATAGAGCTTGAGCGCGATGAGGTGGCGGAGCTGTGGATAGCGAAGGGCCGGCTTGCCTTCGACGGGTAGCGCGTGCGCGATCGCATCGCGCGCGGGGGTCGGGCGCAGATGATAGGGATTTCGGAAGTTCACGACCTCGAGCGGCTCGATCGGGTCGTCGTCATCGTCCGTGCGATCCCAGACGACCAGGCATCCGCCGAGTGGATCTTCCTCGTCTGGAAACCTCAACCGTGTCGCGAGCCCGGTCGCCTCGACAGCTCGCTGGAGCCGCTGCAGCTCGTCGATCGCGATCACCGTCGCGAGGTCGATGTCGGCTGTGCCGCGAACGTAGTTGTGGGCGGCGAGCGCATAAGCGCCGATCAGCACGGTCTCGATGCCGAGACCCTGCGCGATCTCGGCAACCCGCTCAGCGAGCTCGACGGGCGTCGATTGCTCGGCCATGGCCCGCTAGCTTCTGGAGCAGCCGACCGCGACGGCTCAGCTCGACGACCTGGTACATGCGCTCGAGTGGCGTCTTGGCAGTCGCCATGACGGTGGAGCCCACCATGCTCGCGCTCGGCCGGCGGGTTGGCTTGTCCGTCGGGTCCATGGTCCAAGGCTGAACGCTTTGGATCCATGCGTCAAGAACAGCGCTCGGACACGAAAGTTCGAACGGGCGGTACTCGATCAGCGTCCGGCCGTCAGTTTCGTCAATCGTCGTAGGCACATGCGGGATTGAACCGCAGACC
>JBKJUF010000403.1:0-35872 GCA_046590445.1 Kofleriaceae bacterium | reverse complement strand
GTGCTGACGAAGCTCGACGGCTCGGCGCAGATCGCGGTCGCGACGTTCGGCGTTGGCCGCTACGCGGGCGTCGCGTTACTCGAGCTCGCGAGCACCGTCTCCGAGACCGCCGATGTCATCCCGCTCTCGATCGATCACGTCTCCGCGATCCCCGATTCGCGTGGGGCGCCGGCGGCGATCGTCACGATCGTGCCGCGCGATGGCGGCGGTTTCGATCGCGTCCTGATCGCGGTGCACGTCGACACCGACGACGGCAGCCGGGTGAGCGATGCGCTGATCCGGATCGCGAGCCCGCTCGAGCCCGCGCATGTCGGCGTCGCGATCGAAGGCGCACCGGTGTTCGTCTGGCATCCGCCGGATCCGGCGCTCGGCCGGCCGAGCGAGGTCCTGCTCGCCGCACTCGCCTATCCGTATCGCGCGAACATCGCGAAGCCGCGCGACCTCCCAGTTCTTGCCGAGCTGGTCGGGCTCGAGGATCTCGGTCGCGCGTTGATCTCGAAGGCCGAGCACGAGCCCGGGCCCGCGCTGATCCAGGTCGCCGGCGAGATCGATGACAGCGCGACGATCGTGACGGGACGCCCATCGATCCTCGACGACTGAGGATCGCGCTCGCTACGTGCGCGTCGGATCGTAGGGCGCGGTGTCGATCGCGTCGGGCACGCCATCCGCGTCGAAGTCCGCGACCGGCGGCTTGGTCATCCGCACACGCGGAGCCTCGCCGGTCTGATAGGTGTCGAGGATCTCGACGACCTGCTCGAGCGTCTCGTAGATCGGTTGCGCGATCGAGATCGGGACGGGCAGCAGCGGGAACGGTTCGTCGCCCTCGACGGGGAACGTCGGCAGGTACTTCAGCGTGCCGCGCTCGCACGACCAGTTACAGCCGTGGGTCGCCGGCGTGTACTGCACGAGCACCGCGGTCTGGCCGTCGCGATTGCCGGCGGCGGGCGACGGGACCGCGGTCAGGCCGTCGGGGAGGTCGAGGTGGGGCACGAGGACCTGGAGTCCGAGGGCCTGGGCGAGCGCGTCGGTACCGAGGTTGGACAGCACCTGATCGCCTATCACCTCGATCGCGATCACGTTACGCGGGCCGAGCACGGTGCCGCCGATCGTGAAGCGATCGGCGAGGATGTGCGGCGCGTAGGACAGCGGATCTGCGCCGTCGATCACCGCCTGCATCAGGCCGATCAGCGGGTTCCAGCGGTCGAGGCGGCCCACCGGGTTGTAGATCGCGCCGACGAGCGGCAGCGCGAGCGCGCTGATCTCGGGGCTCGACGTCATCAGCAGATCGAGAATGCCGCCGCCGGGAACGTCGAGGACGTAGAGCGCGACGTCCGGCTCGATCGCGGCGAACACGGTACCGACGACGGTGCCGAACGACTCGCCGAGGTACGCGATGCGCCGCGTATCGAGCTTGGCAGTCGCGCCGAGCGCCGAGAGATCGAGATCGGCCGAGCGCAGGAGCTGCACGAGCCGTGACTGATCGAGCGCGGACTGTCGGATCGTGTCGCGGACGGCCGCGACGTTGAGGAAGCCCTCGAAGAAGTCGAACTGGGTCAGCGAACCCGTGGTGTCTCCGAAGCCATCGCGCATCGCGGTCGTCCCGCTGAACGCGGACAGCTGGTTCGCGAGGTTCGCGACGAGATCGCCCGGATCGAAGCGCGAGCCGTGGCCCGCCATGTCGATCCCGACGATCGCGTAGCCGGCGGCGGTCAGCGGCTCGGCGAACGACAGCAGCTGATCGCGGCCCGCACCGAGGCCGTGCCCGTAGACGATGACTGGATAGCCGGTCTCGGGTGGGGTAGCCGCCGGCAGGATGAACGTTACCGGGATCGGATCGATCGCGATGATGCGCGGGATGCCATCGGCGCCTGGCTGGAACGCTTCGTCATCTGGGAGGTTCGTGCCGGTCTCGTCGCCGCGAAACCGCGCGATCGTCATGGTGCCAGTCGCGACGACGCCGACGTGATCGTGGGCGATCCCGGTCGGGTTGTCGTTGCCCCAGCGCTCGAGGCCGGCGCGCGGACCCTCGGTGGCGCGCGTGGCCTGTCCCATCAGGCGGTCGAGCGCGGCGCGGCCGGAGAAGATCACGGCGGGGTCGGCGAAGGTCAGCGTCGGCGCGGGCGCGGCGAGCATCGCGTTGCGGGCGGCGACGAGCGGTGCGGTCGCGTGCTGCGTCGTGAACACCGCGATGCCGGCGATCCGATTGGTTCGATCGGTGTCGAGCTCCGCGAGCGCCTCGGCGGTCGTCTGCCAGCGCGGGTGCTTCGCGAGGCTGTCGAGGTGCTCGAGCGCTCCGGCGCGATGAAGCGGCTCGCCGTCAGCGTCGCGCAGGGCCGTCGTGATGAACGCGGCGTAGCGAGTGCCTTCGCGCAGCACCACGCCACTCGCCGGCGAGGCCGCGAGGACGCGGCGCTCGGCATTGTAGCGCCAGTCGAGCGCGAGCACGCGGCCACGGTCGGGCGACGCCGGATCGACGTCGACCAGCGCGCCGGCGGCGTCGCGGCTCGTGGTGCGCAGTGGGATCGACGCGGCGTCGAGTTCGCCATCGACGAAGAACTCGACGAGCGGCCGCAGCCCGTAGCCGTCGAGCGCGGCGATGTGCGCGGTCACGAGGTCGTCGTGGTTGCCGACGAGCTTGTCGAGGCCAGCGATCGCGCCGAGCCGGTCACCCTCGCGAAGCGCGTCGGTCGGAAACGGGGTGTCGCCGTACGCCGGCGCGGTCGCCGACACGGTCATCTTGACGGTGACCCCGCCGTCGCTGCCGCATGCGGCGAGGCCGAGCACGAGCAGGCACGGCGCGAAGAGCTTCATTGTCCTGGTCATGGTCACCCTCGTCATCACCTGGGCCTCGTTTCGTCGGGAAGGATGGCGCGCGCGGCGGCACGCAGCTGGACGCGCAGCGTCGGTAGATCGATGTCGTCCCACAGCGCCCATCGCGTGATCTGGATCTCGAGCGCGCCGACCAGCGCCCACGCGAGTGCGTCCGGATCCGCGACCACGATCCGCTTGCGCTCGACGAGCACGGCGAACCGGCTGGCGAGGAAGCCCGCGAGCAGGCCGTACGCACGTCGCCGCGCCTCGACCGCCACGCGGATCGATCCCGTCTCACCGAGCACCAGCTTGACGAGTGCCTTGCGGGGCGCGAACCGGTCGCACAGCAGATCGACGCCGACCTCGATGCCGCTCTCGAGATCGCGTGCGCGAGCGAGGACGCCTGGGGCGTCGGCGTAGAGCTCGCCGAACAGCCGCGCGGTCAGCGCTGCCATCACCGCCTCCTTGGAGTCGAACCGTGCGTAGAACGCGGTGGTCGACACTCCGGCGGCGCCCATCAGCTGACGGAGCGAGACCTCGCCGTAGCCGTGCTCCGCGAACACCTCCTCGGCAGCCTCGAGGATGCGATCGGCACTTGGCTTCTGGGTACGGCGAACCGGCACGCAGCAGCGATACCAAACATGCCTGGCACAAAGCAAACGTTCGTTTTCTAGGATCGAGAACTAGCTGATTTATCATGTAAAAACGGTAACCGATCGTGCTAACCCGCTGGTCGTGAAGGTCGCGACCTGGAACGTCAACGGGATCCGCAAGCGGTTCACCGAGGTGATCAGCTGGATCGATCGCGAGGAGCCCGACGTCGTGTGCCTGCAGGAGACCAAGGCGTCGCCCGATCAGGTCCCCGAGCCGTTGTGCTCGACGGCCGGGTACCACTGTCACTGGCACGGCGGCATGAAGGGCTACTCCGGGGTCGCGCTGATGCTGCGCGGCAAGACGTTCGGTGACGCGCCGACGTTCGTGCACCCGCCGTTCGATCTCGAGAATCGCATCGTCGTCGCCGAGGTCGGCTCGCTCGTGTTTGGCTCGGTCTACGTGCCGAATGGCGGCAAGGACTTTCCGGCGAAGATGCAGTTCCTCACCGAGATGGAGGCGTGGGCCGGCGAGCTCCACGCGGCCGGCAAGCACCTCGTGCTGTGCGGCGACTTCAACGTCGCGCGGACGCCGATCGACGTCCACCCGGTGCTCCGCAAGGAGATGATCGGTCAGAGCCCGCCCGAGCGCGCGCTGTTCGAGAAGTTCCTCGCGCACGGGCTGGTCGACGTCGGCCGTCACGTCGAGCCCGACAACGACCGGCTGTTCACGTGGTGGGCACCGTGGCGAAACATGCGCCAGCGCAACATCGGCTGGCGGCTCGACTACGTCGCCGCGAGCCGCGCGCTCGTCGACGAGACCGTGCACTGCGTCGCCTATCGCGACGTCGGCACGAGCGATCACGGTCCGGTGATCGCGCACCTGCGCGATGCACCGCGGTGATCCCGCAGCTGCTCGATCACGGCATGCGATAGCGCGCGATCAGGCCCGGTTCTTCTCGCGGGGCGCTGGCTTGCGCGGCTTCTCGCCGCGACCCATGCCCTCGCGCTGGCCCCCGTGCTCGGTGTCACCCTCGTCGGTCGCCGAGGCGCGCTTCGTCGCGTGGTCGTCCTCGCCGGTCGCATCGGTCTGCGGGCTGGCGTCGTGTCCCGGCCACTCGTCGTCGTCGACGGCGTGCTTGCCGGCCGTCAGCTCGGACGGATCCGCGTCGTCATTGCGCGCATGGCCGAAGCGCTCGGCGGCATCGCGTTCGTCGGCGACCTCCCAGGCGCCACCTCCGTAGCGCGGGCCACCGTCCTGGCGCTGCTCGTCGCGCGCGCGTTCGCTGCCGTCGTCGTGCGGCTTGCCGATCTCCTCGGGTTCGTCATCGCGGGGTCCCTCGCGATTCACTTCGCGGTCTTTGCTCTTGTGCGGCATGGAAAGCTCCTTTTCGTCGGAAAGGCTGCAATCGATGTGCCCCCGCGATGGCAGGGCCGATGCGGATCTCGATGACCGGCTGCGCGCTGCGCGGGCTCGCTACCGGCTGCACGCAGAAGAACTCGGACGCACCATCGTCATCGTCAGTGTCGATGCGCGCCGCACCGAGCGATGCCGCGCTCACATCGCGAGCGTGATCGCGAGGGCCGCGGCCGCGGGGATCGCCTGCACGTACAGGATCGACTTCGCGGCGGTCGCGGCGCCGTAGAGGCCGGCGACCACGACACAGGCGAGGAAGAACACCCGGAGCGGGATCGCGAGGCCTTCGGTCGCGAACAGCGACCACACCAGGCCCGCCGCGAGGAAGCCGTTGTAGAGGCCCTGGTTGGCGGCGAGGATCTTCGTCGCCTCCTGGTCGGCCGCGCTGCGCTTGAAGGTCTTCTGGCCGAACGGCGTCGTCCACAGGAACATCTCGAGCACGAGGAAGTAGACGTGGAGCGCGGCGACGAGCCCGGTGAGCACCTGTGACGCGAGGACCATGGCGTCAGTCTCTCCCATCGTGGCGCGGCGTGGTGCGGTCTACCGTGGCTTGTCGAGATCGATGCAGGCCCTGCATCCCATGCCGACCGCAGCTGGGTCGTAAACGGCTTTCACGAGGCTCCATCGTCGATCGCAATCTGGCCGCACGAGCGGCTCGCCGAGCTGGAGGCCGTCGGTGACGCCGCAGACACACGGCCGGTTCGTGCCGCACTTGCTAGGTCAGTGGCCGCCATGGGCGGTCAGGCGCTTTCTGATCTACGACGTACTGCTCCACGAGATCGGGCACCTTCAAGTCGTCGACCCGAAGGCTTCGCGCCTCAAGCGGAAGTTCGCGTCCGAGACCCGCGCCCAGGAGTTCGCCGACGAGCTCCGTCGAACGCTGTATTCGGCTCTGTCCATCGTCGGCTGGGTCTTAGCGTGGCATCTGGCGGGCTGCGATCCGGATCTCGTCGAGCATCGGCGTGCGGTCGCGCAGAAAGGCGGCGCGATCGAGTCGCAGCACGAGATCGCCGGCGTCGCCAAACGATCGCGCACGTGGACCGTCGTCGGCGACGTAGCCGAGCTTCTCGAAGACCCGCCGCGATGCGACGTTCTCCGGCACGACGGCGGCGTACAGGCGATCGAGCATCAGCGATCGGAACGCAAACGCGTGGATCATCAGCGCGAACCGCGTCCCGAGCCCTTTGCCCTGCGCGCCCGGCGAGGCGATCAGGAACGCGAACTCGCCCGCACCGTCGGCGATTGCCCGGAGGTCGCCATCGCCGGCGAGCACGCCGTCGCGCATCAGCAAGAACCCATGCGCGCCGGCTTCGCGGAGGATCGTGTAGTGCTCCTGCACGTCGGCAGTGGTGAGGGGCGAGGTATGCCCGAGCAGGCGTGCGTTGTGCGGATCGTTATAGGCCGCCGCGAGCGCGGGCGCGTGGGCGCTGACCTCGCCGTCATCGGGCTCGAGCGCGACCAGCTCGCCGGCGGGCGTCGTCCAGGCGAGGCGGTATGCGGTCACGTCGCACGCAGCTTACCCGGCTTGCGCTACGCTCTGAGCGTGAGTCGTGCACTCGTGCTGATCCTCGCCGCCAGCGTCATGGGAGCGGCCTGCGGCTCGCGCGAGCCGAGCCAACGCACGCGCGAGGGAACCTACGAGGGCCGAACGATCGCACCGGCGTGCAGTCACCTCGGCGCGGCCTGGCTCGATCGCCCGGAGCGCGAGGCCCGCGAGCAGCCCGAGCGTGTCGTCGACGCGCTGAAGCTCGTGCCCGGCATGACGGTCGCCGATGTCGGCGCTGGCACCGGCTACTTCACGGTGCGGCTCGCACGACGCGTCGGTCCCACGGGGCGCGTGATCGCGACCGAGATCCAGCCAGACATGCTGCGTACGATCGACGCCCGGCTCGGCCGCGAGCGGATCACGAACGTCGAGCTCGTCCCTGCGACCGCTAGCGCCGCCGCGCTCCCCGCCCGCTGCTGTGATCTCGTGCTGCTCGTCGACGTCTATCACGAGCTCGCCGATCCACCGGCGATCCTCGCCGGCATCCGCCGGGCCCTCAAGCCCACCGGTCGCCTCGTCCTCGTCGAGTATCGCGGCGAGGATCCCCGCGTGCCGATCAATCCGGAGCATCGAATGACGCTCGCGCAGATCAAGAAGGAGCTCGAGCCGAGCGGCTTTCGGTTCGTCGACTCCCTCGAGTTCTTGCCCGATCAGCGCATCGTGATCTTCACACGCGACGACGCGATGTGACCGAAGATGGAGCGAGCCAGCGCCGGCTGGCGAGCGGGGTCGCGATCAGTCGAGCCGGCCGGTCGCGCTGACCTTGCCGCGCTCGCGATACATCCGCTCGATCGTCGCGCTCAGCGTCTCCTCGTCGATCTCGCTGTCGCTCGCGCCGGCAACGTACGCCGCGCGCTCGCATGCGACCTTGATGAAGCCGCCGGACAGCTCGTACTTGTCGGCGAGCGCCTCGAAGTCGATCTTGGCCGATCGCGCGCGCTCCGGCAGGGTGCGGCGCCACAGCTCCGCGCGCATGTCGGGGCTCGGGAAGCTGAAGAACACGTCGTACGTGAACCGGCGTTTGAACGCGGTGTCGATCGCGGACGTCAGGTTCGTCGTCAGGATCGCGAGCCCACCGAACCGCTCGAGTCGCGCGAGCAGGTAGTTGGTCTCGAGGTTCGCATAGCGATCGTTGCTGCTCTTGACGTCGCTCGTGCGCTTGCCGAACAGCGAGTCCGCCTCGTTGAACAGCAGCACGACGTGACCGGGCTCGGCCGCATCGAACACGTCGCTGAGGTTCTTCTCGGTCTCGCCGAGCCACTTCGAGACGACCTGCGAGAGGTCGACCTCGTAGATGTCGAGGCCGAGACGCTTCGCGAGCACGGTGCCCGACATCGTCTTGCCGACGCCCGGGTGTCCGGAGAACAGCACCGAGATGCCGTGGGCGCCGCGCAGCTTGAAGGACTCGCGGATCTTCCTGCGTTCGCGCGCCGCCGCGGTGATCTCCAGCAGCGCGCCGCGGGTGTCGTCGTCGACGATCAGATCGTCAAGATCGAACGGCGTCGGCAGCTTCTTGCCGAGCTTCGAGATCCGCTGGTGGAGCTGCGCCGCAACCGCCTTTGCGAGCTCCTCGGAGTCCGGCGGCCCGGCATCGGGCATCTGGCCGGCGTTCGCCGCCTGCGCGGCAGCGACGATGATGCCGCCCGGAATCGCGAACCGACCCGACAGGCTGTCCGCCCCCGGCTCGCTCAGCGTCGGCACGATGTCACGCCACATCTGCGTGCGGACGGTCAGCGATGGCACCTCGAGCGTCAGGTGGACGATCGGCCGGTGGTGGATCCGCGGCATCCGCTCGCGGTTGATCGTGATCGCCACCGGACCGGTCCACTCGCCGAGCAGCGCACCGAAAAACCCGGGCAGCTCGTCGCGATCGCCATCGTGCACGACCACGTCGTCGATGTCGGCGAGCACCGGGATCGCCGACAGCAGCATCAGCTCGCGAATGATCGAGCGCAGCATCGTCGGCTGATTCACGAGCGGCACCTGCGCGAGGCGCTTGCCGTCGATCAGCAGGACGCGGTGCCCCCAGTGCGCGGCCGCGACCTGGAGCAGCAGCTTCTTGCCGAGCCCGCGCTGGCCCTGCACCGCGAGCACGACCTCGTTCGAGTGCAGCGCCGCGATCGCGTGTTCGCGGGTCAGTGCCGGGAACGCGCCCTTCGGCTCACCGCCGCGCAGCTCGCAGATGTCGGAGAGCTCGGGATCGAGATCGACCCCGGTGCCGTCGAGCAGGAACACGAGGCGCGTCGCGACCCGGATCCGGCGAAACATCGTCGAGTCGCCTGGCGCCGTACCGGCGACGATGTCGACCAGCCGATAGCGCAAGAGTGGCGAGCTCGCGGATAGATCGCGCGCCATCAGCGAGCGGGTCGTCGGCGTGTCGTAGACGAGCAGGGCGAGCAACCTGCCGTCGACGCCACGCAGCGATTCGTCCCGTGCGAGGTAGCGATACGCCAGCACGAGGTTCGGATCGGACTCCGGCAACAGCGCGAACATCAGCGTCGACCACTGGCGCGGCGAGAGCCCGAATGCGCGGATCAGATCGACGAGCGGCGACCGGATGTTGGCTTCGACGGTCGCCTTGATCCGCGCCTCGACCTGGCGGTGCACCACGAGCCACTGATCGAGCAACGTCTGCGCGCCGGCGTCGTCAGCGCCGGTCGCCGAGCTGTCACCACGAGCTGCCGCGAACAGCCGGCCGATCTCCGCCGGGCCAACCACGTCGTCGGTCACCGTGACCCGGCTCTTCGACCACGCGAGCCGCACCTGGTACTCGACCCGTAACCACGCGCGCCTCAGCTCGTCGCGCAGGTGACTCGCGACGTCCGCATACGGCTCCGCGCTCATGCCGCGACTATCGCACTAGATCGCCGGGCGATCGCGGGATGGCGACCCTCAGGGACGATGACGGGCGCTGCCGATCAGACAATTTCGCGATCGCGCTGCTCGACGCCGAGCTCCTGCGCGACGACGAGCGGATCCTGATCCTTGGCGACGACTTCCTGCTTCGCCTCGACACGGGTCTCGACCTGCGGGGCGGCGACCGGCTCGTTCGGTTGCCGCGACTTGGTATCGGCCTCGGCCGCGATCGCCTTCATCTGATCGGTCAGCGGTGTGGTGTACGCGTCCGACGAGATCCGCAGGCGCTGGCTCACCGGGATCGCGCGATCCTCGTGCTCGTTGGTCGAGCCGAACAGGCGGTCGAACTTGCGATCGCCCATCTCGTCGCGAACCTCGTCGATCTCGTCGGCCAGGAGCGCGGCGCGATAGTCCGCGATCGTCGGGCCTGCCATCCACTTCTTGAGCGCGTCCGAGGCGCTCGTGCCCTTCTTGAGCGTCCAGTCGTTCACCGCACGATGCTCGTACGGCTGGTTCCAGCCGGCCGCCTCGGTGTGGCCGTTCTGGTAGTGCGCCTTCCACTTCTCGGGCTTGCCAGCCTGCTCGCAGGCAGCGCGATACGACTCGTAGTGGTGAATGCCCTTGTCGAGGTGCGAGATGTCTCCGGAAGCCTTCGACTCCTTGCCATCGAACGCGATCTCGGACGCGGTGGCTCCACTCGCGCCAGCTGCGGTCGCGACGGCTGGCAGATCACCTTCCGTCTTGAAGTCAGTCTCGGTCTCGGTGGCCGGGGCCGGCAACGCTTCCTGAGCGGGTTCGGAGTCGGCTTGCGCGGTCTCGTTCTCGCGGGCTGGCATGACCGTCATGATACGAGGAGAAGGCAGCTGGCTTCCTCGATTTCTGTACCTGTTTTCCTCAGATATCCTCGGTACGTGGGCTTTGGTATCGACCGCCGCGCGCGATCACGGAAGGCACGTGGCGGGATCCGCGCGTTGCTCGGGAAAGCCCCGGATGCACGCGAAGTTGGCGATCGGCTGGTCCGGCTCGCGCGCCGGATGTTCCGCGGCGAGGTGGCCGATGCTACGGCCAGACGCGTCACGCTCGCGCTGCACCCGGGCGCGCCACCGGTGCGGATCGCGGTGCTGCCCGAGGGCGATCTCGAGATCCATGCCGACACCGCGCAGGTCGGGCCCGGCTATCACGCCGCCGTCCTCGAGCGGCTCGGCGCGATGCTCGCGGAGCTCGAGTTTGTCTGGAGCGACGACGAGGCCGATCCACACGCACGGTTCACGACGTGGCTCGCAAGCGAGCTCGCTGCCGGCATCATCCAGCTCGGCATGCCCGCTCAGCGCACCTTTCGTATCGAAGCCGCTGTGCTGACGCCGCTCGGCCCGCGCGACGCCGCGTGGCGTGATGCAGTGATCGCCGATCCGACGCGTGGCGCGGATGCGTTCGCGTGGTGGGAGCGCGAGCCTGGTCACCACGAGCGATCGCGCGCGCTGCTCGCGATGTGGCACGAGGTGCCGTGGCGCGAGCCGCTCGACAACGCGGAACGCGAGCTGATGGAACGCGTCGACGAGGATCTGCGAGCGGCGCGCCGCGCGAACCGCGACCTCACGCTGCCCTGGGCCGACTGGGCCGAGCTCCTCGCGAACCTCGGCGCCGAGGACGAGGCGCACTTCGATGACGTGCGTGCGCGCGCGGCTGGCACCACGGCGACGATCGGCTACCGCCGTCACCTGATGGACATCGAGCTCGCGGGCGGCTGGTCGATCGAGCTTGGCGGTGGGTTCGTCGGCCACTGGGACGACGACGACGCACGGTGGTGGGCGACCGACGGCGATCGCGTCGTCGAGTTCACGAGCCTGTCCGCGCCCGACGAGACCGACTCCGAGCGCCTGCTCGCCGTCGCGCCGGAACATCACCCGGTGATCGAGCGGCTCGCGCATCGCGAGCAGCGGGGCCGCGCCGAGGCGTACGACGACGACGGCGTCCACATCGTGCACGGCCTGATGGCGAGCGCGCCGAACGTCGCGATCCTGACGTGCAAGGGCAGCATCGCCGACGAGGACTGGGCCCTCGGCGTCTGGCGCAGCCTGCGCTGGGCCGAAGTCCCCTAATCGCCGAACACGACCTTCGTCGTGTGCTGCATGAAGTGCTGCGGCACCGTGATCGGCGTCCCCCAGATCGCATCCTCGATGCAGGCGAGGAGGGAGGGCGTCGACACGCCGTCGATCGTGACCGCGACGTCGACGATCTCCGAATACGTGGTCTCGATCGTCGCGATCGCCTTCGCGCCACCGAGATCGCAGGTCGCGACCGCGGCGGCAAGCTGCGGCTCGAGGTCGAGTGGGGGCGGGGCAGGACCGCGGGTGAAGAAGCCGCTGCTCGTCGACGTACTCGAGCTCCGGCTGCCACAGCACGACATGCCGCGCAGCGAGGCGCCGCGGTCACTGTAGCCGCCGGTGCCGCCCCACTCGCCGTAGAGCGACCACATGCGGTTGACGGCACGCGCGACCACCAAGACCTGCTCGGCCACGTCGTCGTCGAGGATGTTCAGGAACGACAGCTCGCGTGCGACCTCGACCGCGCGCGTCGCGTCGGGGTGCAGCACCCGGTTGACGCGCGTGCCCCACACGTAACCTCCGATCGCGATCGGGCCCGCGATCGCGTCACCCTCGGCCCACAGCTGGCAGGCCATACCCTCGACGAGGCGCTCGTCGCAGCCACGTGACAGGTGCTCGTCGATCCGGGTCCAGCCCGGTGCGAGGACGGTGATCCGATCGAGCGACCTCGGCCGCACGAGCAGCGTCAGGTCGAGCGCCACGCCGTCGTCGAGCCCGGCGCGCATCGACATCCCACCGGTCGCGGCGGCGAGCGGGGCGAGGAGCATGGTGTCGTCGCGCGTCGGTTCGCCGTCCTCGTCGACGGCGATCGCGTGGACCAGCGTCTGCGGTGGCAGCACGCGCGCGAGCTGCTCGGGATGCGCGCGCAACCGATGCGCGGCGAGCTCGTCGGTCATCACGATCACGCGGCGGGTGCCGGGCAGCTGCGCGAGCCAGCGGCTGGCTTCGGCGAGCCCGTGATCGAAGTTCGAGCCATTGCGCGGGACGAGCGCGCGCAGCTCGCGGTCGAGGCGCGGCGCCGCGAGCCCGGCCACGGTCCACGCCGGTAGCAGCGCCTTCGCGGTGCGCGCGAACGCGATGACCTGGACGCGGCTCGCGGGCGCGGCACGAAGGTACGCGGCGACCAGCGCCCGCTGCGCGTCGAGCTGCGCGGAGGTCATCGACCGCGACCCGTCGACGACGAGGACGGTCGAGAGATCCGCGGGCGCCTCGCCGAGCAGCCGCGAGATCTCGAGCTCGACCCGGGCGACGTGCGTCGCACCGAGCGCGACGCGCGCGGCCGAGGCACCGATGCGCGGCTCGCCGGCGGGGCGGCGTGCGAGGCCGGGGCTCGGAAAGCCGAGCCAGGTCTCCTTGCCGTCGATCTCGTCCGGGCGACACGCCAGCCCGACCGCCGCGGACGGCGCGTGGCGTGAGCTCAAAGTCGCTGGGAGCACGCGCTGCCACGTCGCGGGGATCGCGATGTAGCGAACGTCGCGGAGGAAGCACGTCGGCATCGCGAGGTCGACCTCGAGCTCGAACGCGCTCGTCATCGCGGCGGCGACCGAGAGTGTCAGCAAGCCATCCTCGCCGGCGAGTAACACCGCCCAGCGGCGCGAGCGGGCCGGGTCGCGCTCCGCGAGCGCGTCGAACGCCTCGAGCGCGCGGTCACTGGTCGTCAGCTGGAGGGTGTGCGTGACATTGCCGGCATGCACGCGCGCGCGGGTCGCGACCGCGCCACCGGGGATCACGAGCTCGACCGTCGAAGCCTGGTGCAGCGGCCCGTCGACCGCGATCTTGTAACGCACGGTCAGCACCGCCGTCGTGCCGCGCAAGGCGCCGGTCACCGACAGCAGCTCGAGGTTGTCGGCGGCGCTGCGAGCCGGTGCCGCGCCGAGCGCGCCGACGACGAACCCGAGCACGATCAGCCGGCGCATGCGGGTGAGACATCGCCGGGCCGCTCCCGGTTTCGTCGATCCCGTGTACGGTCGCGGCCATAGACTCGTTCTTCCTGCTGCAGACGGTCGGGCCCACAGCAACCGCGTCTGGATCGGCCGATTCGCCGACGATGCAAGCCGACCCCAGACACCACGACCGAGGTGACCGCGAAGGCGCGTGTCGTGATCGACGACCCACATCCCGCGGCGGAAACACACATCTGACGCCCGTGTGCAAGAACCGGAGGAGAAGTGGGTGTGTGCCCACGCGATGTGAAACAGTGACTGTGAAGATCTGTTGACGAGGTCCAGTGCAACTCACGGATTCGGGGGAATCGCGGAGCGGCACCGCCATTGCCTGAGAACGGTGTCTGGGGAACGGCGCTCGTGCGGAGGGCATACAGCACCGCAGGGTGGCTGACGGCCATTTACAAGGGAGCCAAGTATGTTGCGTAGCCTGTCTCTGATCTCGCTCTGCGTCGGAACGCTGTCGGCCACCGCATTTGCACAGGGCGATCCCGCACCACCGCCCAAAGATCCGGCGGCGCCCACGGATCCAGCGGCACCGCCGGGCGATCCCGTGCCGATGCAGGCTGCGCCGCCTCCAGCGTCTGAGAGTGGGCTACGCAACGGTTTCTCGCTGTCGGTTGGCCAGGAGTTCGGTACGAGCAACATTGGCAACGAGTTCTCGGGCCAGCTGTACGGCGTCGACTGGAGGATCGGCATGCAACTCAACAAGGCGATCGGTGTGTACCTGCACACGCACCTGTCGCTTGGTACGATCACCAACAACAGTGTGAGCGGCTATACCGGCAACTTCGCAACGGCACTCACCGGCGAGTACACGTTGCCGATGCGCGTGTTCGTTGCCGCTGGCGCGGGCTATGGCGTGCTCAATAACCCGAGCGGTCCGCTCGTCGGGTTCCGCGTTGGTTACTACCCGTTCGAGAAGACGTCAGTCGGCAAGTCGCGGCGCCTGAACGTCGCAGTCGATTCCCGGCTCTACTTCGTGAGCGCGGGCGCCGAGAGCATCACGATGAAGCACATCGCGCTCTCGATCGGTTACGACCGGTTCTGATGGCGCGCGCGGCCGCACTCGCGTCCATGCTCTTGCTCTCCACGGATGCCGCGGCCGATCCCGCGATCCGCATCGACGCGGGAGCCACCAGCTCGATCGTCAGCACGACGGGGCGCAACGGAGGCGGCGTGGTCGCGGAGATCAAGGCGTACGCGAACCCCGTGCTCTCGATAGGAGCGCGCGTCGAGGTCGCGATGATGTTCGGTGGTGTCTTCGGGGACGACAAGCTACCGCTCGAGGTCGCGATGGCGGCGTGCGGCCTGCTGAAGGTCGAGTACTACTTCATACCAGGGCAAAACCGACCTTTTGTCAGCCTCGGCGCCGGCGCGTACACGCTCGGCTCGCAACGGGTGGAGAGCGGCCCGAACACCGCCGGCATCAACACGCAGCTTGGTCGCTACTTCGGGATCGCACCCCAGGTCGGCGTCGACCTCTGGCGCCTGCGGGTCGCAGCGACGTACAACGCGATGATCGGCGCGAGCCTCGAGTACCGCGAGACCGGCCCCACCCAGGAGACGAACAGGATCTCGCAGAACTACTTCTCGCTCGAGCTCTCATTCCAGTTCGGCGACCGCACCAAGCCATCGCCTACGCCGCAACCGCAACCGCAGTCAGCGCCGTAGGTCAGCTCGGGCGCGGCGTGAAGATGGTCCTGCTCGCTGACCAGCCGTGATCCTGAACGTGCATCGCTACGGCGTGATCTGCGCCGGCGTGATGTCGGCGGGAATGAACCGGCGATCGACGAGCTGATCGAGCTCGATCTCGCGCTGGAGGATGCCGGCCTTGAGCGCGTACTTCATGATCGAGCGCAGATCGTCGTCGGTCGGCGTCAGGTGGCGATAGCTGACGCGATCGGGCGGCTGCGTCAGCACGAACTCGAGCAGCTTCTGGTCCTGGCGAAAGTACGGAGCGGCGACCTTGGCGGCGGCGAGCCGGTTGCGCTCCGCCCACTCGCCACTCTCGGCGATCCCGCGCACGAGATCGCGCACGACCTCGGGACGCTCGTCGATCAGCTCCTGACGCACGACGAGCACGCACGACACGAAGCGCGGCCAGATGTCCTTCGCGTGATAGAGCACGCGCCCGGTGCCCGCGAGCTCGGCCTTGGCGGCGTGTGGTTCGCCGACGAAGTACGCGTCGATCGCGCCGGCGGCGAGCGCGGACGGCATGTCGGGCGGCGGCAGGTCGACGAAGTTGATCTCGTCGGGCGTCATGCCCTGGTCATCCATCAGCTTGGTGATCACGAGGTACTGATTCGAGTACTTGCTCGGCCGCGCGAACGTCTTGCCGCGCAGGTCGCGGAGCGAGGTCGCCGTCGAGTCCTTGCGGACCATCACCGTCGAGCCATCGCGATGGCCGAGGTACACGATCTTGATCGGCACGCCTTGCTGGCGCAGCACCATCGCGAGCGGCGCGAGCAGGAACGTCGCCTCGAGCTTGCGCGCCTTGAGCGCCTCGACGACGGTCGCGAACTCGGTGAACCGCTGCGACTCGAAGTGCGTCGCGGTCGTCGTCGACTTCGTCGCGAAGTCGGTGACCGGGCACGTCAGGTGACAGGTCACCGGCAAGAAACCGACGGAGAGCCGCGACGCGCGCGCCTCGTCGACCTGCCACGGCTTCTTGTGGGCCACGGTGAGCGCGACCAGGAGGCCGATCGTGGTCGCGGTGAGTCTCAGCTTGTCGCTCATGCCAGCCCGAGCTCGTCCATGACTGCCTGCTCGGATTCGGCGACACCAGGCGCGGCTGGCGATCGCGGGCGCCCGGCCGGCAGGGTGAGCACGCGGCGGACGCTTGCGGGTCGTGCGCCGAGCACGACGACGCGATCGCCGAGCTGCACCGCTTCCTCGATGTCGTGGGTCACGAACACGACCGTACGCGGTCTCTCGGCGAGCGTGGCGACCAGCTCGTTGCGCATGCGCCGACGGGTTTGATAGTCGAGCGCGGAGAACGGCTCGTCGAGCAGCAGGATGTCGGTCTCGGCCGCGAGCGCACGCGCGAGCTCGACGCGCTGCCGCATGCCGCCGGACAGCTGGTGCGCGTAGTGATCCGCGAACTCGGCGAGGCGCGTGATCGCGAGCCAGTCGGCGACCTTCTCGCTGCGCTGCGCGGGCGGTGTCGTCAGCGGCAGGCCGCGCTCGATGTTCTGGCGCACGGTCAGCCACGGAAACAGCCCGCCGTCCTGATAGATCGTCCGACTCTGGCCGCGCCGCGCGATCGTGCCGCGCGCCGGTGCGAGGTGACCGCCGAGTAACGCGAGCAGCGTGGTCTTGCCGCAGCCCGACGGCCCGACGCAGACGACGAGCTCTCCCGGCGCGACCTCGAGATCGAGCTCGTCGATCACGGTGAGCGAGCCGTAGTCGAAGCCGAGGCCAGCGACCGCCAGAATCGGCGCGGACGGCGTGGAGCTCGGCGTGGTCATTGCTCGAACCCCCAGCGCACGCTCGGGATCTTCGCGAGCCGCGAGAACGCGATGTCGAGGCCGATGCCGATCGCGCCGATCGTGATCATCCCGCAGACCACGAGATCCATGCGCAGGCCATTGCGCGCATCGATGATCAGGAAGCCGAGCCCGCTGCGGACCGCGATCATCTCGGCCGCGACGACGACCATCCACGCCACGCCGATCGCGACGCGCAGCGCGGTCACGAGCTGGGGCAGGATCGCGGGCAGCGTGACGTGGAGCAGCGTCTGCGCCGGCGTCAGGCCGAGATCGAGCGCGACTCGATAGTAGACCTTCGGCACCGCGCCGGCGGCGGCGGCGGTCGCGAGCACGATCTGAAAGAACGTCGCGAGGAAGATGATGAAGATCGCGGGCGGATCGCCGATTCCGAACCAGATGATGGCGAACGGGATCCACGCGATCGGTGACAGCGAGCGGAAGAAGTTCACCCACGGCATCAGGGCGTCGCGGGTCACCAGCGAGCGACCGATCACGAGGCCGAGTGGCACGCCCGCCACGACCGCGGTCACGAAGCCCCACGCGACCCGGAACAGCGAGGCAATCGTGTCGGCGAGCAGGCGACCGGATGCGATCTCGTCGGCGAACGCGCGCGCCACCTCGTCGGGCGCCGGCACCGTGCCGACCGGGAACGCGCCGGCGGCCGACGCGATCCACCAGATCGCGAGCAGCACGAAGCCCGTCATCGCGGGGAGCCAGAACCGACGCATCGCGCGCGCATCCTGACACGCCGGATGCGGCTACGGCATGTCGTGGGGCATCCGGTAGTACGTCCAGTAGTGGAGCGGGCCGTCGGCGTGCTCGATCGCGACGTACAGCGCACGCCAGTCATGGCTGGTGAACCGGTCGATGCACGGGGTGAGCGCATCGCGTAGCCGGATCGCGGGGACAGTCTGCCGGACGTGCGTCTTGGACCCGCCCCACTCCTGACCGCGCAGGCCCATGTTGAACCAGGTGTCCCAGGCGGTACGCGCGTCGTCTGGCAGCGCGTCGTAGCTGGCCTCGAGGACGCTGGCAGCCTCACCGATGTCGAGCGCGAACACGTGATCGGGATCGGACGGCACCTCGGCGCGCAACGGCGGACGCGAGTGCACGCGGTCGAGACAGCGCCAGCTTCGCGGCATCGGCTCGACCGTCACGGCGGGACGTAGCTCGCTGAGGTGCGCCGAGAGCTCGAGCTCGACGAGGTCAGGCATCCGCGCGACGATCGCGTCGAGGCGCTGGGCGTCCGCGATCGAGCGCAGCGCCGGCAGCCGCAGGTGGGTGAGCTGGGACAGGATCGCCAGCGGCTCGATCACATCGAGGCAGTCGACGAAGCGCTCGAGATCTGGCGGCGCGTTGCGGCCGAGATCGAGCCGGCGCAGGGCAGGGAGGCGCTCGGCCGGCAGCAGCTCCAAGCGGGTGCGGGCGTCCTCGGCGGGGAGCACGAGGTCGATCGTGTCGACGGCATCGAGCATCGCGCCCTCGCCGACCAGCGAGGCCATCGTCGTGCGGCCGTGCACGCGCAGCGTTCTCACCGCCCGATGATCGAGACCCTCGAGGATGCCACCGCCGCGCAGCTCGAGGTGCGCGAGGTGGGGCGTTGCCTGCGCGAGCGCAGCCGTCGCAGCGTGCCCGACGATCGACCACGCGCCCCGCTCGGAGCCCTCGAGGCTGAGCCGCACGAGCCACGGCCGCGGCGCCTGCGCCAGCATCGCGACGACGGCGTGAATCCGGCCGGCGCCCCACACGACCACGTCGCGGAGGTACGGTGCGAACGGGCTAGCAAGCACGCGGGCAAGCGCCGTGATGTCGGACCCGGACAGATCGACGTCGATCCAACCGAACTGCGAGCGGAGCCCGCCGCCGTCGAGCTCGACGAGGCTCCGCAACAGCTCTGCACGCCGGCTCGCGAGCTCGTGCGACAGACCGTGCGCTTCGGCGTGCAGATCGATCGCCACGAGCTCGCCGCGCGGATCGCCCTCGGTCTGCAGCACGTCGGCGTAGACCGCGAGCAGCTCGCGATCGATCTGCGTGCGGAGGCTGGCCTCGATCTCCTCGCGACGGCTCATGTTGCGGCGCCTCATCCTATCAAGCCGTCGACCCGGCTCGATCAAACTTGACAGAAGGCTGACACGAGGTGCCCGTAACAAGGAACCATGAACCTCCAGATCGCCGTTCGCGAGCCGTTCTCGTTCTCCCAGACGCTGACGTTCGTCCGCCGGTTCTTGCCGTGCCAGGAGGACTTCGTGCTGACCGCGAGCTCGCTGACCGCCGCGGTCACGGTCGCCGGCCGCCCGGTGACGTTCACGATCCGCGAGGCGGATGGCCTGTGGCTCGCGTGCGAGCGCGCGCTCGATGCGCCGGCCTTGCTCGCACGCGCGAGCGAGCTTGTCGGTGCGCGCGACGATCTCGCGAGCTTCTACGCGGCGGCGGCGGACGATCCGCCGATGCGCGGTCTGGTCGCCGAGCTTCATGGATTGCACCACGTGCGTTTCCTGACGCTCGAGGAGATCGCCGTCTACGCGGTGATCATGCAGCGCACGCCGATCACGATCGCGAGCTGGCTCAAGCGCCGGTTCATGGACCGATTCGGGATACCAATCGAGGCCGCCGGGCAGACGCTGCGCGCGCTGCCGTCGATCGACGAGCTCGCGCGGCTCGATGGCAAGACGATCGGCGAGGCGATCGGTCACGCCCGCAAGGGCGAGAGCATCGCCGAGGTGCTGCGCGGGGTCGCCGCGATCGGCGAGACGACGTTGCGCGAGGCGCCATATGCCGAGGCGCGCGACGCGCTGCTCGCGATCCGCGGGATCGGCCCGTTCTCGTCCGCCGCGATCCTGTTGCGCGGGCTCGGCCGGATGGACGAGTTGCCCGAGCTGCGTGGGTTCGCGGACACGGCACGCACGCTCTACGGCGCGAGCTACGACGATGCCGTGATCCGGCGGCGGTACGGCCGCGACATCGGCTACTGGGCCTTCTACCTGAAGACCGGCGTCGCGCGGCGCAGCGAGGCAACGCGTGGCGATCGTGCCGCACTCCGGAAGAGCCCTCGAGGCGATCGTGCGAACGTTCGCGCATGAAGAAGATCGCTGTGCTCGGTACGGGTCAAGTCGGTGAGGCACTCGCGAAGGGCTTCCTCGCGAACGGGTACGCGGTGATGCGCGCATCGCGCGAGCCGGCGAAGCTCGCGGACTGGAAGACCGCTGCCGGTGGTGAGGCCTCGATCGGCACGCTCGCCGAGGCTGCGAAGTGGGCGGACATCGTCGTGCTCGCGGTCAAGGGAACCGCCGCCGAGAACGCGCTCGAGCTTGCCGGCGTCGCGAACCTCGCGGGCAAGACCGTCATCGACACCACGAACCCGATCTCCGAGGAGCCCCCGCAGGGTGGCGTGGTCCGCTACTTCACGAACGCCAATGAATCGCTGATGGAGCGGCTGCAGGCGAAGGCACCGCAGGCCAAGCTCGTCAAGGCGTTCAACAGCGTCGGCAGCGCGTTCATGGTCAACCCGCCGTTCAAGCCGGAGCCCGCGATGTTCATCTGCGGCAACGACGCCGGCGCGAAGCAGGAGACGGCCGAGATCGTGACGAAGTTCGGCTGGAAGCCCGTCGACATGGGCGGCGTCGAGGTCGCGCGTCCGATCGAGGCGCTGTGCCAGCTGTGGTGCGCCCCGGGCTTCCTCAAGAACGACTGGGCGCACGCGTTCGGCTGGCTGACCCTCAAGTAGACTGGGTCGTGGTGCGCGTCATTGCCCTCGTTGCCCTCGTCGTCGCGACCGGCGCGGCTGCGTGCGCGACCCCGGATCCGCTGCCCGATCCGGGACCGCCGTGGCGCGAGGCCGAGCTGTTCGAGGGCCAACGTCGACTCGAGGCGAGCGCGGCAGTCCTCGGCACACGGATCGTCGTCTACGGTGGGTTCACGACGAGCGACCGCGAGGTCCCGCGGCTCGCGATCACCGACGAGGTGCTCGCCTACAACACGCTGACGGACACCTGGGCGGTGATGCCGCCGGCGCCGGTCGCATGGACTCACGCCGGGCTCGCCGGGATCGGTGGCTCGCTGTTCCTCCTCGGTGGCCTCGAGGGCGAGGCGTTCGCCGCACGCGGCGAGGTGTACGCGCTTGGACCGGGTGCGGTCGAGTGGATCGCGCGTGCGCCGATGCCAGACGGGCTCGCCCGCGGTGCCGCGGCGATCGTCGCCACCCAGGGGCACATCTTCGTCCTCGGGGGCGCGACCACCGACAGCGTGACCGCGAGTTGCCTCGACTACAGCATCGCGACCGACTCGTGGACGCAGCTTCCCGATCTGCCGGTCGCGCGGTCGCACGCAGCGGCGATGCGCGTCGAGGATGGCACGCTGATCGTCGCCGGTGGCATCGGCGCGCTGGGTCAACCGCTCGGAGATGTCTACGCGCTGACGCTGCAGATCACGCCCGATCCACCGGTGTGGCAGATCCGCGAGCCGATGCCGACCGCACGCGGTGGCTGCGCGTACGGCACGGTGTTCGGTCAGCTGGTGTGCGCCGGCGGCGAATCGGGCGCGACCGCGCTGCGCGTCGTCGAGATGTACGATCCGACGCTCAACACGTGGACGCCGCTGCCTGACATGCCGCTGGAGCGCGCCGGCGCGTCGGGGGCGGTCGCCTCGCACCGCCTGCACGTGGTCGGCGGCTCACAGACCCTGATGTTCGAGCCGACGTCCTCGCTGTTCGTGTTCAACCTGCTCGACACCATCGACACCGCGCGGCTTGGGTCGCGATAGATCGTTCGCCGCCGCCGCGCGTTCGGGTAGCCACCACATCCCGCTCCACACCTTTCACAGGAGAGCTCCATGCGAGCGTCCACCACGATCGCGGCCAGCGCTGTTGCGCTGATCGCCCACGCTGCGTCCGCGCACGCGTTCTGCGGCTTCTATGTCGGCGGTGCCGGCAGCCAGATGTTCAACAACGCGACGCAGGTCGTGCTGATGCGTCACGGCACGACGACCGTGCTGTCGATGCAGAACAACTATCAGGGACCGCCTGACAAGTTCGCGCTCGTCGTGCCGGTTCCTGTCGTCGTTCGCGAGCAACAGGTCAAGACCCTGCCGCGCGAGCTGTTCGACAAGGTCGACGTCCTCGGCGCACCCCGCCTCGTCGAGTACTGGGAGCGCGACCCGTGTTACGTGCCGCCGCCTCGCGAGGAGTACGACGATGTCCAGAGCGTGGAGAGCGTGAGCAAGAGCGAGGACAGCGGCGACGACGATGCCGACGAGGTCGAGTACAAGGTGAAGATCGAGGCGAAGTTCTCGGTCGCCGAGTACGACATCGTCGTGCTGTCGGCCCAGGAGTCGACCGGCCTCGATCGCTGGCTGCGCGCGAACAAGTACGAGATCCCGGCGGGCGCCGAGCCGCTGCTGCGGCCTTACATCGAGCAGGGCATGAAGTTCTTCATCGCCAAGGTCGATCCGAAACGGGTCAAGTTCGTGAACGGCATGGCGACGCTGTCGCCGCTGCGCTTCCACTACGACAGCAGCGAGCTCGCGCTGCCGATCCGGCTCGGGCTCGCGAACTCGCAGGGCGCACAGGATCTGATCGTCAACATCCTCGCGCCGAACAACACGCGCTACGAGGTCGCGAATCATCCCAACGTCACGATCCCGACAAACCTCGTGGTCACCGATCAGGTCCGCACGCGGTTCGGCGAGTTCTACGCCGCGCTCTTCGATCACACGATCACGCAGGTCCCGAACGCGGTCGTCACCGAGTACGCGTGGGACTCGAGCAGCTGCGATCCGTGCCCGGGCCCGACGCTCGACGTCAACGATCTCGCGACGCTCGGCGCCGACGTGATCGCGACGTCGTACAAGGACGTCAGCCCGTATGGCATGACGCTGACCCGGCTGCACGCGCGCTACGGCAGGGAGATGAAGAACGACCTCGTGTTCCGCGCGGTCCAGCCGATCGGCGGCGGCCGCAACACGCCGGATCAGCACGGCCGCCTCGACAGCTCGATCGATCGTAGCGGCGCCAACAACTTCCAGGGGCGCTACGCGATCCTCCACGCGTGGACGGGCGCCACGTCCTGCGAGAACCCGCAGCGCGGGATCTGGGGCTGGCCGCCCGGTCGGCAGATCGCCGTCGAGCCCGCGACGAACCTCGCGTTCGCGCCGCGTGGCAAGGTCGCGCTCGCCTCGCTGATCGGCAAGGACGCGCCGCGGGTCGGCCTGCTCGACAGCCGCGATCAGAAGCTGCCGATCCCGATCCGTCAGCCGCGCGGCTGCGGCTGTCAGACGACCACCGGTGGCGCGACGACCGCCGGTGCGCTCGGCCTCGCACTCGCGCTGCTGCTGCGGCGCCGCCGCTCCGCCCGCTCGAGCTGAGCGCCCTGTTCGCGCGCGTCCCGAGGAGCTAGGGTACGCCGATGGCGTGCCCGCGGTGCGAGGTCGAGACAGCAGGCGAGCGGTGGTGCGCCGAGTGCGAGCGCGCGTACGATGGCTGGTCGCGCCAGTACGCGAGCGACATCATCTGGCCCGTGCTGATGGCGATGGTGATCGTCACCGGCGTCGCGATCGCGCTGCCGCTGCTCGGGCTCGGCACCGCGCTCGTCGGTGCCGGTGTGTTCGTCGGGTTCGGGGCGCTCGTCGGAGTGCAGCGCGCGAACACGCGGAGGCGGCGCCGGCAGTTCCTGCGCGGGGCAGCGGTGCCGCGCGCGTATCTCCCGGGCAAGACCTGAGGCGAGCCGATCGGTGCGCTGGGAAAGATGGACGATGTCTGCATGCCGCAGGCGGCGAAGAGGAGCACCACCGCGAGCTTGGGCATGCCGAAGAAGTTTCGGCTGAGGCGTCTTCTGAACCATCGTTCGCGACCCGATGCTCTTCACGTCCGGTGGACGTTTCCATAAAGCGTATGTTCTTGCGCGTGCACCGTACGATCGTCTTGCTCTGTCTCCTCGCCGCGTGTCGCGGATCGCAACCGTCGCCGGCGGCTCCACTCCGAGCTCCTGCGCTGCCCGAGGGCACGGCTGATCCAGACGCGAACCTCTCCGATGGCACCACCGTGGCCGTACCCCCCATCGCGTCGCCCGCGGCAGGTGCACCGACGCCAGCGACACCGACGACGTGCGGCACGCTCGCGATGTCGGCGACCCCGCCGGCACGCTGTGCGCCGAAAGTCATCGCGAACAAGCCCGACGGCCCACTCGTGCGGGTCTGGGATTCGCCGTGCCAGATCTACTTCCTGCGCAACGACGGCGCGGTCGGCGTTGCTGACGGCGAGCATTACTACACGTTCGAAGGCGAGCCGCCGAAGCCGATCGCGGCGTTACAACGAACGATGTCCTCGACCGTCGCTGGCTCGGTCTCGAGTGCGTTGCTCACGTTTGCAGATGGCAGGCGTCTCCTCGCGTTCGATCGCGGTACGCGATGCGAGCGACTGCCAGTGCCACCCGTGAACGACCAGATCGTCGGGACTGGCGATGGTCGGATGTTCTACTGGGGGTACCCGGATGCGATGGCCGGCCCGAGCCGCACCGCCGGGCTGCAGCTCGTCGAGCGCGCCCGCGATGGGAGCTGGCACATCTCGCCTGCCATCCGAGCCGGCGCTAACGCCAGCATGTGGGCACAGAACGGCCGCGTCGTGTTCGGCTATCAGAGCAGCTATCCGGACGAGCTCGGCTACTTCGATCCCGACGCGCAGCAGCTAAAACCGATCCGGCGGGCATCGCAGGCGTCGGGGCTGCAGCTCGTTCCCGGCAGCGTGGCGGGGGAGCCGCTGAGCGCGATGTACACCGACGATAAAGGGCGCGCGATCGTCGACATTCCCGACCCGGCCGAAGGCTACCGGCAGATCACGCGCGAGCTCGCGCACCGCGCATGTCCCGGTGGTGGGATGCCCGATCCGAAGCGCCGGCAGACAGGTCGCTTCGAGACACGCAACAATCCGATCCTCCTGCGCACGAGCGGCGGTGGGCTGTGGCTCGCGTACACCGACGTGCGCGGTCGCTGCACGTACACGTATCAGGAGCGCGGCTATCTCGGACAGCGTGACCCGGCACCGTCGCGCGAGGAGCGCGAGCTGATCGCGCGGCCGCCACCGCCGCCGCCGGCCTGGCGCATCGATCAAGTGCCCGAGCAGGCGCATCTCGTGCTTGTTCCTGTGGAACGGGGACGCTTCGGTGCGGAGAAGCGCATCGCGTTGCCCGTGCGGCACTATCTCTACACGGGGCCGTGGCAGTACCACCCCAGCGCGACCGCCTCGCGGATCCGGATCGCGATCGGCGGGACGCTGATCGATCTCGATCCCGCGAAGCTTGGCAACACGCCGGCCCTCGCAACTCCGTGGCTGGCTGGTGCAGCGACGGCGACGGGCAGCAAGACGATCGTCATCCTGTCGACGCCGGCGAACGCGCCGCCATTGCCCGCGCTTCGAGCTACGACGGTCGCGCCGCTCGCGATCACGTATGGCGTCCAACGGAAGGTCGAAGCGCCGAGACCGCCGCACGCGATCCCTTCGTCGTGCCTCGTGTTGACCCGCAGCGCGCAGAGCATCGTCGATCGGCAGCTCGTGCTGCAGTGCGGATACGCACGCGCCGTCGAGCTCGCCGTCGGTGGAGGACGCGCGGCGTTCAGGCAGTTCTCGCAGCAGGGCAACGATCCGCTCGTCGAGATCGACGCGACGGGAGACGTTCGACTCGAGCCGCGCCCGCCTGGCACATCCGAGAAGGCGTTCCGATTCGTAGGGGGCAAGTTCGTATTCGAGAGCAAGCTCCCGCGCGGCGCCCCACCCGTGAAGAGCCCGTATCACCTGGTCGCGACCGACGGTACGACGGTGTTCGGCGCGACCTACGAGAGCGGTAACGCGCTGATGCGCGGGACCATCACGCCGTCCCAGTACGGACCGGTCTGGGTCTGGAATCCCGCATTCGGCGGAGGTCGCACGCCGCCGACGGGCGGGATGTTCCAGCCGGTGTTCCTGCATCGAGCAAGCGGCGATCCGACGATCGTATTCTCGAGCGATCCGCGCGTCGTCGGCGACATCACGGTGCGCCTGCCGGACAGCCGCTACGTGTCATTGCCGACGTGGGGAAAGGGCATTCCTAGCAACTATCGCGTCCACGGCATCGTCGCCCTCGCGCGTCCTGGCGCCGCGCTCCCGGTCGTCGCGGCGAAGATCGACGAGTCGCTTGTTGTCGGGACGCCCGACGGCAAGGGTGGGCTGACCGCGCGTTCGATCGCGGGCAGTGAGCGTTTCCCCGACCTCACCGCGATCCCGCCCGGTGGCGCCGAATCACCGGCGCGCACGCCGCACGGTCCGCGCTGTTCGGAGACCCTCGCGGTGCGCGATCGCGAAGAGCTCTACAGCCCGCAGCTGTTTCCATGGGGGCAGACCACCGGGCTCGCGTATCTCTCGACGCGGATACGTGAGCAGCTGCGCTTCACCGTTGTCGCGCCGAAGTGCGGCTGGGTGCTCGACGGCACGACAAGGAGGCCCGAGCTGGTGCTCGCTCGAGTCGACGAACGCGGCGCGACCGAGGTGGTGCGTATCCCCGTCGAGTATCGCGGTGGCTCGGGCATCGACGGCGCGAACCTCCTGATCGACCTTGAGGGTTCGTTGCTGCACACCCTCGCGACGAACGACGGCACTACGACGTACACGCGTATCGTATTACCGCCTTGACTACGACGCTCCGCCCCACGCCAGCTCGGACTGGGGTGGTGAGCGTGCGGGCGCGAACGTCACGTGCTCGCTGGGCACTCCGAGCGCGGTGAGCAGCGTGTTCGCGAGCGCGGGATCGGTGACGACGGCGATGACGCTACGGCGGCCCCCGCAGGGGCACAGTTCAAGGCGCGTTTCCCGGGGGAGTGTTCGTCGGAAGCCTGCTCGCGCGCCGGTGATAGTGGGGAGGCAAGAGCCGTCTCAGCGGCGGTGACCGACCGGCACGAACGTCTCCGCCATCGCGGCGGCGTGCGGTCGCTGCTCGGAGTGGCCCGGCATGATCACCTGGACCTCGCTCGCCGAGACCGTCTGCGCGGGGATCGCGGGCTGGAAGTCCTGCCACCACGCACGCGCGCGCGCCTCGGTCCACGCGTGCTCCGCGGGAATCGGGATCGCGCGCAACCTGGCCGCGAGCTCGCGAGCATCGCGCGGACGCTGATCGGGCTCCTTCGCGAGGCACGCGCGCAGCACGTCCTCGAGCTCGGGCGGACACCAGCCGCGCACGAAGTCGCGCAGCGACGGCACCGGATCGTGAAGGTGCTTGTGGTGGATCTTGGCCTCGGCACCCTCGCGCTTGAAGACCTCGCGCGCGGTCAGCAGCCACCACGCGACGCAGCCGAGCGCGTAGAGGTCGGCGCGGCCGTCGAGCGGAAGCCCGAGGATCTGCTCGGGCGCCATGAAGCCCGGGGTGCCGAGCATCGCGCCGATCCGGGTCAGCCGCGGGGTCTCGGTCATCGCGAGCGCGGGGTCGGAGGGGGCGGGCAAGATCGACGACACCGCGCGCTCCGCATCAACCGTGTCGTTGACGGTCTGCACGATCCCGAAGTCGAGCAGCTTGACGATGTCGACCTCGTCGGCGGCGCGCGACAGGATCAAGTTTGGCGGCTTGATGTCGCGATGGAGGAGCCCGGCGTCGTGGGCCTCGGCGAGCGACGAGCACGCCTGGATCAGGATGTGGATCACCCGCGGGGCGGACGGCGCGCCGAAGCGTACGACGAGCGACTCGAGGTCGAGCCCGTCGAGCAGCTCCATCACGTAGTAGAAGACGCCGGCCTCGGTGACGCCGTAGTCGTAGATCGCGATCGTGTTGCGCGACTTCATCGACGCCAGCGTCTGGGCCTCGCGGCGAAATCGCTCGCGGATCTCGCCGACGGTCGCCGGATCGTGCAGCGCCTCGGCGCGGATCAGCTTGATCGCGGCCAAGCGTGCGAGCAGCCGGTGCTCGGCGCGCCAGACCTCGCCCATGCCGCCGGCACCGAGCCGCGCGACGAGCTTGTAGCTGCCGAGCTCGCGGGCCCGTGCCTCCGCCGTGCGCGCCTCGGTGCGAGCGGCCGCGACCTGCTTGCGCATGCGCACGAGGTTCCACGCGAGGACGAGCGCGAGGCCGACCGCGATCGCCAGTGCGCCGAGGCTCGCGATCACGCTCGAGCGCTCGAGCCTGCGGGTCGGGCCGAGCAGGGTGCGAACCGGGACGATCGTCCCGACGTACCAGTCGAGCGGCACCGCCACGCCTGCGCGATGGCCGCCGATCGGCGCCACCGATGCGAGGAAGTCACCGGCGGGCGCGGACAGCTCGACGAACCGCAGCGCGGTCGCCGCCTGCTGCGCGAGCAACGCGTCGATCGCGGGATCTCCGAGATCGCGAGAGCTCAGCAGCTTCTCGGTCGCCGGCAGCGCGAGCTTGTCGCCGTCGGGATACGCGAGGATCACGCCGCCGCGCGTGAACATCATCGAGCGCGCCTCGTCGAGGGCCGGCCGCGCGACGAACTTCGAGAGCGCGCCGACATCGAAGTCGACGGTCAGCACGGCGCGCAGCTGGCTGGCGTCGTAGATCGGCTCGGCGCACGTGATGCCGGTCTCGTGACTCTGGAAGAACGGATATGGCTCGGTCCACACGCGCACGCCTGCGGCGGTCGCGAGCTTGTAGAAGCCGCGGGTGCGCGGGTCGTAGGCTGTCTGCTCGTCACGCAGCGGTACGAGCGCGCCGCCGGCCACGGTGAACCGCCGCACCGCCGTGCCGCTGGCGCCGACCCGGCTCTCCTGCACCTCGACGCGTCGGCCCTCGCCGAGGTACGCGCCGCGGAACGTGCCGTCGGGGAAGCTGATGCTGACGTACGAGACCCCCGGCCGACCGATCATCAGGTCGTGCAGCCGCACGAGGACGTCGTCGAGCGGGCGCGCCGGATCGGCGAACGTGGCGACCCGCGATAGCATCGGCGCGGCCTGATCGAGCGCGAAGGCGACGTCGGTCTGCACGCTCATCGCCTGCTCCTGGAGCTGGCGCTGCGCCATCGAGCGCGAGGCGCTGCGGGTCGCGTCGCGCCCGACGAGCAGGATGCCGAGCCCGACCGCGACGACCAGCAGCGGCAGCGTGATCAGCACGCCGATCGGCGAGGCCAGCGCGCGGCCAAAGCGCACGACCGGCCGCCCCGCGGTGGACTCCTTGTTACGTCTCGACAGCCAGCCGGTTCTAGCCACGGGACTCGTAGACCATGCGCGCCGGCAGCTCGAACGCCGTCAGGAAGCCGCCCTTGCCGCACGCGGTGTCGAGGCCGATGCACGCCGGACCGGCCCACAGATCCGATGGGTCCTCGGGGGTGTGCGTCGACAGCTCGTTCGGCAGCGTGCGCGTCGTGGTGTGACCGAACACGACGAGCTTGCCGCGATAGTTCTCGAAGAAGTCGCGATCGCGCAGCCACAGCAGCGCACGTGCTGGCGTGACGTCGCGCGGGTGCGGGAAGCCGCCGTCGGTCCGCTTGATCCCCGCGTGCACGTAGATCGCGTGCTCGTCCTCGTAGAAGAACGGCAGGCCACGCATCCACGCGAGGACATCCGCCGGCAGGAACTTGCCGGTGAGCATCGTGGTCATCTCGGCCGGCGTCGCGAGCTCCTCGTCGCGCGGCGGCGATGCGCCGGTGAACGATCGAAAGCACTCGAGGCAGCCGTTGCTCCGCGGGAAGATGAACTCCGGCCAGCCGCGCTCGGCGACCTGCAGCCACGCGTCCTCGTGGTTGCCGCGCAGGGTGACGACCTTCGCCGGGATCCGCGAGGCCAGCGCTCGGACGTACGCGACGACGCCCGCGGAATCCGGACCGCGGTCGACGTAGTCGCCGAGAAACACCACGGTGTCGTCGACGGTCAAAGCTGGCAAACGCTGGAACAGCATCTGCAAGGCCGCGAGATCTCCGTGGATGTCGCCAATCGCAAAGGTCCGGCCGGCCATCGACCCATCCTAGTGTAGGAAGCCGCGACGATCCCAGCGCTGGAGTGTGGGTTCTGGCAACGCGATCCCAACATCACGGTCGCCACATTTCCCGCGGTTGGCGCGGCACGAACCGTGGAAGAATACCGATCCATGACGTCACGTCTCGTGTTCGCCTCGCTGTTCCTCGCTGGCACCGCTGCTGCGCAAGCACCTGGCGATTACTCACCGGACTACGCGACCGCGCCCACGCAGGCGCCGGGTGAAGTCGCGCCGGCACCGGTCGTCGTCGCGACGCCGCACAATGCCGAGATCAACCCGATGGCGAATCGCTTCGCGATCGGCCTCAACTTCGGTGGCTTCTCGATCGCCCCCGAGGACGCGCCGGAAGGCAACGAGACCGAGTTCCGGATCGCCGAGCTCGCCGTGCGATTCCGCGCGACGCGCCGCCTCGAATTCTTCATCGCGTTCACGGGTGGCCGCCAGGTCCTCGAGGACGACACCGACGGCGACCTCGCGTACGACATGGTCACGCTCGGCGCGCGCCTCCGCTTCATGCCGGATCGCCGGTGGAACTGGTTTCTGCTCGCCGGCTTCGGCTCGACGCTGATCGCGCCGCACGACACGCCCGAGGCGCTGCGCGATGATCTGCGCCGCGGCCACGCGATGTTCGGCGTCGGCGTCGAGCGCCGGTTCCGTCACCTCGCGATCGAGGCCGAGCTTCGCGGGATCTCCGTCGAGGAGCGCGACGAGATGGACGTCGTCCTCGATGGTCGCGGCGATGCGATGTCGTCCGGCGAGCTCGGCGGCGGCCAGTTCACGCTCGGCGCCTCGTACTACTTCTAAGATCGTTACGTCTGGCGTTACTTCTGATGCCAGCGCAGCACGTCGATCGTCGCCGGTGATTGATTCGCCAGCGGCTCGATGACGAGACGCGGATGGCCCATGTGGATCACGAGGTCGAAGCCGTCGAGCTGACCGTCGGCGGCGCCCCTGTGCGGACCGCCAGGATCGCTGCGGTCTTCCCAGATCGCAGCCACGTGATCGAAGGCGCGTGGCGTGTGACCGCGCAGCGTGCCGCCGTAGTCGATACGGATCAGATCACCGGGTGCAACGTTCGCGATCGGCTGCGCGGGCATCCCGCGGTCGTCGAGCTCGGTGGCGCCGACGATCGGCCTCGCGTAGGCGGGCAGGCCAGCGACGTTGGTGTACGCGAGCCGGCGGCCCATCCGGCGCACCGCGCCGACCATGACGTCCGCGCAATCGGCGCCGGTGAACCGCTCGGTCTGGTGGTTCCTGCCGCCGCCGGCGGAGCCGAAGACCTCGGGGACCAGCAGATAGGCCGAGAGGTGGCCGAGGAAGTCATCGCCCTTGCGGATCGACACGCGATGGACGACGGGCAACAGGCCATAGGTATCGGCAGCCTCGCGGCCCGGGCTCGCGAGCCGCACCCCGGCGAGCTCGACCTCGGCCTTGTAGCGCACCGTGCCGAGGCCGGATATTTGCAAAAGCTTCGGCTCGACGACATCGATCACCGCGGCGATCGGCGCCGGATCGCGCCACGGGTGGACGACGCGCTCGAAGTACTCGATCTGATCGTAACCGAGCCACTTGCCAAAGCTCGTGCGCTGCATCGAGACGTTCGAGTAGAAATCGGTGGTCGCGCCGTTCGCGGCAGGCTGGGTGCGAAAGCCGTGCGCCTCGACGGTCGACCACTGCACGCGGGCGTCGACGAGCGGCTGGGTCGCGTGCTGCTTGCCGGCGATTCGCACGCGCGTGATGCCGTCGGGTGCGAGCATGACGCGACGCTTGCCGCGCTTCGCGACCACGACGGCGGCGAGCTCGGCGCGCTGATCGAGACGGGCCTCGGTCGGCGCATCGGTCCACGTGCCGTCAGCAACCCGGCCGACGACGATCACCCGCTCGGGGACCTCCGCGCGTGCGAGCGCGGGCCACAGCATCGCGATCACGAGCCCTCGCCACATCGCTCAGAGTTGACGGATCGCCTGTCGCGTCGCAAGCGCAATAACTCGTGCGGCTCGTGCGTTGGCCCCGATCGCCGAGCCGGTGTCGCCGCCGTGGTCGGTGCTCACGGCGCGTCGACCGTCGCCTGCACCGCCGCCTCGACGACACGGGATCTCGATGAAGTCGAACGTGTGGTGCCGCACGCTTCCCGAGTATCACGGAGTGGTTACGGCGCGCCGCACGCGAGCCACTCGGCGAGCTGGTCGCGCTCGTCATCGGGCGGATCGTAGGGACCGGGCGGCATCGTGACGTTCGGCCCGGCCGCGCGGATGAAGATTCGCGAGCCGTGCGTCCGGATGTCGTCGTGGGTGTCGAAGCGATAGCCGCTGGGCGCGCCGCTCTTGCCGCCGGTGTGGCAGCGATCGCAGTAGCTCGTCATGAAGCTACGGCCGAAGCCGTCATAGGTCAGCGGCGTGCCGGTGTCGGGGCACGGCATGTCGGCGAGCTCGAGTGGTGCCTCGGCGCAACCGGCGAGCAGGACCGCGACGATCGCGAGCGTCCTCACTTGTGACCTCCGCGGTCGCTCGGCCAGACGGCCTCCCCTTCGGTCAATTGGCCGCCAGCTGGCGCGCGGCCGGTGCGCGGCGCGAGAAGTCATGGGTGAAGCCGATCGAGAGCCCGGCGCTCGACATCCAGCGCGGTCCGCGATCGGCCTCGGCGAACACGGTTCCATCGAGCTCGAGCGCGACATACCAGTCGCCCTTCGCGCGATCGCGAAACGGAAGCGCGAGCTGGAGGCCGCTGCGGGTGCCCATGCGGTGACGCATCCCGTCGGCGACGCCGAACAGCGAGGCGAGCGGCTGGGCCTCGATCGCGGCTCGGGTCTCCTCGTGCTGGTGCACGAAGCCGAGCGTCACGCCGAGCCGCAGCCTGCCGAGATCCCGGCGCACTGCAGCGTTGACGCTGTAGTAGCTCAGGTAGCGTTCGTCGACCGGCGCGTAGTGCTCTTTGACGATGAAGCTGGCGCCGATCCACGGCCGGAACCACCAGCCCGCCGAGCCGGTGGGACCGCCGCCGGTGTCATCGGGCCAGTCGGTCTGGGTTGCCTGGAGGCCTAGGGTGAGATCGAGCTCGCCCGCTCGGGTGGTGCCGGCGAGGCCGGCGAGCAAGGTGATGAGGACGGACATGCGAACCATGCATGCGCTCCAGGCAACGACCATGCCGCGCTGAACCGCGAACGCGCGTTCACGCTCCGGCGCTGGCCGGCGACGATGAGCGCGGCTCGGTGTGGAGTTACACCTCGACGGTGCCGCGCCCAAGCTCGATCACGGCGCCGGTGACGTAGATCGCGTCATCCGCGGTGATCTGGAGGCCGAGCCGCGACGGCCGACCCACCGCCTCGCCCTGCCGCAGCATGACCTCGAGGGGCCGCGGTCGACCGCGTGCGATCCACCAACCGCCGAGGTTCGCGCAGGCCGAGCCGGTCGCGGCATCCTCGATGACCGCGCCGTGCGACGTGAAGAAGAACCGCACCGTCCACTCCGACGAGTCGTGCGCCCACAGATACGCCATCGCTTCCTTGCGATCGTCCGAGAAGGCCCAGCGCTCGAGGAGCTTCTTGACCGGCTTCGCGGCACGCACGAGCGCGGCGGACGCGATCGGGATCACGAGCTGCTCGACGCCGGTCGAGACCCACAGTGGCTCGTCGCTCACCGCCTCGTCGGGCAGCCCGAGCATCTGCGCGAGCTCGGCGCGGGTCGCATCGACCTTGCGGGTCTTCGGCCGCTGCGGCCTCTTGAGGGACCAGCCGTCATCCTCGCGCTCGACCTGGACGATCCCCGCGATCATCTCGAGCTTCACCTCGTCCTGGCCGGCGGCGGCGATCACGCTCGCGGTGCCGAGTGTCGGGTGGCCGGCAAATGGCATCTCGAACGCGGGCGTGAAGATCCGCACGCGAGCATCGGCACGCTCGCTCGGGAGCACGAACGTGGTCTCCGAGAGGTTCATCTGGCGCGCCAGCGCCTGCATCTGTTCGTCGTCGAGGCCCCGTGCGTCCTCGAACACGCACAGGGGATTCCCCGAGAAGCGTTCGCCATCGACGGTGAACACGTTGACGATGCGGAACGCGTGGGTCATCCCGCGATCTACGCCCGCCGGCATCGGCAGCGCAAGCACGCGGCACAAGCACGCGTACCGTCCTCGCTCCCGACGCGGTACGCTTGGCAGGTGCCGGCCACCGTCGTCGATGCGGTCCTGTTACCGCTGCCCTGCGCGTGCCGCTGCCACGAGACGCTGACGCTCGACGAGCGCGCCGCGGGGATCGAGGCGCTGTACCGGTTCGACGACGCGATGCGCGGCTGGGGCCAGACGGTGATCTGGGATCTCGCCGCGCCGACACTGTGGCGATTACAGCAGCGGCTCGGTGACGTCAAGTGGGTCGCGGTGCGCGACAACGGCTGCATTCACAGCCGGCTGCTCGGGTTTTGTGTCCACGAGCTGATCCACGCGAGCTGCGGAGACCCCTCGAGGCCGAACTACGGAACGCCCGTCGGGTTGCCCTACGGCGTGCCCGACCACATCCCGTCGACCGAGGAAGCTGCCTACCTCCATCCGTTCAACCAGCACGAGGCGCGCGCGTGGGTCGGGCTCGCGCCGGTCGCACACCGGTTGTTCGGCATCGAGTGGCAGCTGCTTCCGGCGCGCGACGTCGGCACGTACGGATTCGCGGGCGGCAACTCGCTGTGCGATGTCCCCGAGGGCTACCGCAAGGTCCCGCACTACGATCATCACCAGCACCCGCGACGCTACGACTCGCTCGCGCGCAAGCTCGAGGACGAGGCGCGTGACTGGTACACGCCGGACAAGCTCGACGAGATCGCCGCGAAGTTCGAGGACGCCGAGCGGCACGGCCGCCCGAAGCGCCCGATGACCTATCCGGCACCGCGCGAGATGGCGCGACTCAAGCCGAAGAAGCCGGGTCGCAACGATCTCTGCCTCTGCGGTTCGATGCGCAAGTGGAAGCAGTGCTGCGGCGCACTCGTCGACGGGTAGTGGTCGTCGGTGCCGATGCGGCGAAACCAGGCCGTGTTGCTACCAAAGTAGGATGACGGTAGTATTGGGCATGTCCGTCGAGAAGTTGTCGGTTTCCATGGAGGCGTCGCTCGCCAAGCTCGTGCGAAGCGCGGCGTCCGAAGAGGGCGTCAGCCTCTCGACGTGGCTGGCCGAAGCCGCACGCGCGAAGGCGCGCCAGCGCGCCTTGCGAGCGGCCCTCGCTGACCACGCTGCGGAACATGGACCGTTGACCGCGAAAGCAGCCAGCGCACTCATCGATTCCGCTCGCGCGCACTCGTTCGTCAGTCGTAGGCGAAGCAAGCGATCATGAGCCTGGTCCTGGACGCCGGCGCCTTCATCGCGTACGAGCGAGGTGATCGTACGGTCCATGCATTCCTCCTCAAGGCTGCCGAAGCCGAGGACTCGGTCAAGACATCGACGGGCGTGGTCTCCCAGGTGTGGAGGGATGGTGCGCGGCAGGTATCACTTGCTCAGCTGCTTCGCGGCGTCGAGGAGATCGGGTCGACTCCAGAACGCGCCCGCGCGATTGGCGAGCTGCTGCGGCTCGCTCGGAGCACGGATGTTGTCGACGCGTCACTCGTGGAGCTCGCCCGGGATGGCGACGAGATCTTGACCGGCGACCCCGACGATCTCCTGCAACTCGCCAACCAGAGTGGAAAGACGCTGGTCATCACGCCCGTATCAACGGGTCGCGGTCTTCCGAAGTCCAGATCGCGCTGATCGCACTCCTCGCAACGCGCGCATCGACGGTGGGCTACGATGCTCGTGTGAAGTCGTCCTCGATCGTGGTCCTGGCCGTCGTCTCGTCGTTCGGCGCGGCGTGCGGCCCACCGAAGGCTGCGCCCGTCATCGCTACGGTCCCGGTGGTGCCGGTCACCGCGCCGGACACCGCGCCGGGCACCGCGCCAAGCGCGCCCGGCAATACGCCGGTGAGCACCACCACCGGCAGCCTCGTGCCGCCGCAGCCGACGCTGCGCCTGCCGCGCAACTTCCTGCCGACCGGCTACACCGCACGGCTCGCGATCGATCCGGCGCAGGACGGCTTCACCGGCACGGTCGAGATCGCGGGCACGATCGCCGAGCGCTCGAGCGTGGTCTGGCTTCACGGTTATCACCTGACGATCGCGAAGGCGGTCGCGCGCGCGGGTGGCCGCGAGATCGCACTCGCGGTGACGCCGAAGGG
>JBKJUF010000299.1:0-20474 GCA_046590445.1 Kofleriaceae bacterium | reverse complement strand
TACGTCGAGGATGTCGATCGCGATCCGGTCGTGATCCTCGACGGGCTCACCAAGAACTGGCGCTATCCGGGCTGGCGCGTCACCTGGACGGTCGCGCCGAAGAAGATCATCGAGGGCGTGGTCTCGGCGGGCTCGTTCCTCGACGGCGGCGGCTCGCGCCCGCTGCAGCGCAAGGCGATCGAGTTGCTCGTGCCGACCGCGGCGATGGCCGAGACCCGTGCGATCCATAACGAGTTCACGAAGAAGCGCAGCAAGCTGCTGAACGGCCTGCGCGACCTCGGCTTCACGATCGATCTGCCACCCGAGGGCACGTTCTACATCTGGGCCTCCGCGCAGCACCTGCCGGAGTCGATCAGCGACGGCATGAGCTTCTTTCGTGCGGCCCTCGAGCGCAACGTGATCACCGTGCCCGGGGAGTTCTTCGACGTCAATCCGGGCAAGCGGCGTGGTGGCCGGCCATCGCGGTTCCGCCGTCACCTGCGGTTCTCGTTCGGGCCGCCGCTCGCGCGGCTCGAGTTCGCGCTCGAGCGATTCCGCGAGGTCATCGCCTCCGCTTCGTAGCGAAGCGGCCGCGTGGTCAGGGGAATGGCGGGGGGGGGTGCCCGGGGTATGGTTAACATTGCGCCCGTGAGCAAACCCGAAGCCGCTCCGGATGGAGCACCGCCAGCGGGCCGGCTCAAGCGCGTGCTGCGCAGGGCGTGGTGGTTCCACTCGTTCTTCGCGCTGTTCTTCGGCATCGGCGTGATGCTGTTCGCGCGCGCCGGGCTCGCGCATGCGGACAAGGTCATGATGGCCCTGTTCCTGTCGTGGCTGCTGATGTTCATCGCGCTGCGGTTCATCGTCGGTCCGACGAACCGGCGCGAACAGGAAGGGATGGCGCGCAAGGGCGTTCGCGTGGCGACGAACTACGTCATCAAGCAGTTCTACCAGCAGATGTTCTTCTTCCTGACGCCGCTCTACGCGTCGAGCGCGACGTGGTCGCTGTCGTCGTGGAACTGGTGGCTCGCGCCCGTGCTCCTCGTGTGCGCGGTGGTCTCGACGATGGATCTCGTGTTCGACAACTTCATCATGGAGCGCCGGATGCTCGCGTCTGCGATGTACGGGCTCGCGATGTTCGGATCCCTCAACGTGATGCTGCCGCTGGTCGCGGGCCTCGATCACCTCACCGGCCTGGTGATCGCCGCCGCCGCGACCCCTGCCTCGGTCGCGGTGCTGTCGTTCTCGCTGCGCCAGGTGATGTCGCCGCAGGGCGCGCTGCTCACCGTCACGCTGACCGGCGCGCTCCTCGGTGTCGTGTGGTTTGGCCGCGCGTTCATTCCGCCGGCGCCGCTGGCGATGCCGGAGACCAGCGTCGGCCACGGCAGCATCGGCACCTACGAGTGCCTGCCGGGCAGCAAGCACGTGCTGCGCACCCACCAGCTCGACGGCCTACGCTGCGGCTCGATGCTGCGCGAGCCCGGCGGCCTCAAGGAGGGCATCGTCCACGTGTGGTCGCATCGCGGGCGCCGGCTCGACGTCCGCACGCCAGTTCGCCTCGAATGTGATGGCGATGGCGTCGTGTTCCGCAGCGAGCTCGACCCCGGCCTCTTGCCGGCGGACCCGACCGGTACGTGGTCCTGCGAGACCTGGACGCGCGGCAAGCAGCTCGTCGGCGTCCGCAAGTTCAAGGTCATCGCGGCCGACGCACCCGGTCCCGGCACGCCGCTGCGCGAACCGACGACGGGCTCCGGAACGCAAGACGCCGGCGGGTCCGTGAAGACCGACGCCGGCGCCGGGCCGAAGTAGCGAAGCCAGGGCGGGCTACAGCTCGCAGCTGCCGTTGACGCAGCGGAGCGGCGAGCAGCACTGCGAGTCATCGGTGCACTGCGCGCACGCACCGTTGACGCATGCCTGATTGTCGCAGTCGCGGCAGTCCGTGCAGTTGCCAACCGGCGGCGGGCACTCCCCACCGTTGTCGATCGCACCCTTGTCGAAGTGGATCGTCGACTGCACCGAGTCGAAGTAGTTCGCGAAGATCGCGCCGTGCATCGTCAGCGGGTTCGTCACGCGAACCGTGCCGTAGCCCGCGTAGAACAGGCCGTTGAGGTTCGACGTGCCCGAGAGGCCAACGGTCTCGCTGAGGTTGCCACCCGCGCCACCGACGCAGATCCCCGCGTCGCATACGCCCGAGCAACAATCCGCGTTGACGCCGCAGGCCCCCGAACCGAGGCAGCCGGCGCTGCCGAAGTACATGCGCGATAGCCGCGGGTAGGCCGGGTTGCCGATCGTCACCGTGTTCGACGTCTTCATGACGCCGGCGACGAAGATGTCCAGCGTGGCATCGGGATCGAGGTCGAAGATGATCTGCTGGCTGACCCGGATGCTGCCGCCGATGTAGATCGCGGTGCGGCCGTGGACGACGATCGTCACCGCGTTCGACGAGTTGATTCGATCGAGGTAGTAGTTGCCGCACGGCAGGTCGAGCCGCTGCGCACCGTTCGGGTCGACCAGCACACTCGAGCTCAGGCCGATCAGGGCGTTGTCGTTGTTCGCGGGGTCCGAGAAGTGCTGGACGATCGCGCGCACCGGGATCAGCTGGTTGTCGGCAGCGGTCGGGACCCCTGGGTTGCAATCGCACGGCGGGGGCATCGGGAATGCGGCCTGCGTGCAGGCGCCTGCGGTGAAGCCGGTCGGCAACGCATTGCACGCGGTCGTCGTCGACGTCAGCAGGCCGCTCACGGTCGCCGTGAAGTTACCGCCGCCCTTGGTGATCGCGCCGCCGATCGAGGCGGGCTCGCCGCCAGCGACGCCGGTGAACACGCAGCTGTTGCCGACGCCGAGGCAGGTCGCGTTCGAGATGCAGCTGCTGCCGCCGATCGCGCAGCTGCCGAGCGACGCCTCGTTCACCGACACGAGATCGTTGTAGTCGAGCTTGCCGCGGTTGAAGAACCGGCCGTGGACGCGGACGTCGCCCTTGGTCGTCTGGCCCTGCGAGCCGAACACCCACATCTCGCCGAACGCCTCGGTGTTCGCGGTGTTCTGGATCGTGCCGTTGACGCCGATGCCGCCGCCGAGCCGCGCCGGCACGGTGGCCTGGTACGGACCGACGCTCGAGTCGAACGCATCGACGAGGAGATCGTGACCGAGCGGACCGACGTTCGTGCACGAGCACAGGCCGAAGCGGAACGTCACGGCGCCGAGGCTGCCGGTACACGTCGTCTCGCCGGGGCCCGTCGGCACCACGATCGGCGGACCACCGTTGACGCACTTCGCCGGGTCGGGGCCGACGACGATCGCGGTGACGCACTGCCCGTCGGAGCAGCCGGTGCCGGCCGGGCAGACCGTGCCGCACGCGCCGCAGTTGAGGTTGTCGTCCTTCTTGTTGACGCACTTGTTGCCACACGCCTCGAGCGGAGCCGGGCAGGTCGCGGCGCAGCCGTTGGACACGCAGAACGGCGTGGTGCCGCTGCACACCGCGCAGGTCGGGCCGCACGCGGCCGGGTCGCTGACGGTCACCTTGCACGCGGCGGGTGCGCCATTGGCCGGCGGGCACAGCGTCTGCCCGAACGGACACTCGCACACGCCGTTACTGCAGGTCTCGCCAGCACCGCATGCCACGCCGCAGGCGCCGCAGTTGGCCGGGTCATTGTCGACGGTGGTGCAGGTGCCGGCGCAGTTGGTCTCGGTACCGCCGCAGCACAGGCCGTTGTCGCACTGCTGACCGAGTCCACACGGCGTGCAGGAGGGGCCACAGGCCGCGGGGTCGGTGTTGGTGTTGGCACAACCGCTCGGGCAGGCGTCCAGCGGCGAGGGGCACGCGCAGGCGCCACTCGTGCAAACGGCGCCTGCGATGCAGCTGGCACCGCACATCCCGCAGTTCGCCTCGTCCGTGGCGAAGTCGGAGCAGATCCCGTTGCACAGCGTGGTCGGCGCGAGGCAGTCGAGCTGACACGTGCCCGAGCTGCAGAGCTCGCCAGCGGCGCACGCGTTACCGCACGTCCCGCAGTTCGCGACGTCGGTCTGGAAGTTCACGCAGGTATTGCCGCACGCCGACGTGCCGCCGGTGCAGGTCAGCACGCACACGCCAGCGGTGCACACGCGGAACGGACCGAGCGCGGCGCAGTCGTTGCCACACGCGCCGCAGTTGGCGTTGTTGGTGTCGGTGTTCGTGCAGGTCGTGCCGCCGCAGTCGCGCTCGGGCAGCGTACAGATGAGCTCGCAGGTGCCGGCGTTGCAGAACTCGGTCGTCGCGTTGCACGCCGTCGTGCAGGTGCCGCAGTGGGCCGCGTCCGAGGCCAGATCGAAGCAGGTGCCGTTGCACAGCGTCTGACCGGACGGACACACGCACAGGCTGTTGCTGCAGACCTTGTCGGTGCTGCAGGCCAGGCCGCAGCCGCCGCAGTTGTTCGGATCGGTCGTCGGGTTGATGCAGTTGGTGCCGCACAGCTGGCTCGGCAGGTTGCAGACCGGCAAGCAGACGCTGTTCTGGCAGAACGTGTTGGCCGGACATGCGGCGCCGCACGCGCCGCAGTTGGCGTTGTCGGCGGTCGTGTCGATGCACGTGTTGTTGCAGAACTGCAGCGGGGCCGTACAGATGTCGACGCAGACGCTGTTCGTGCACGTCTGGTCGGCCGCGCAGACCGTCGTGCAGTTGCCGCAGTGCTGCTCGTCGTTCGTGGTGTTGAAGCAGGCGGTGCCACACAGCTGCTCGGGCGACGTGCAGACCGGCACGCACACGCTGTTGAGGCACTCCTGGGTGTTGCCGCAGGTCGTGCCGCAGGTCCCGCAGTTGGCCTCGTCGTTGGTCGGGTTCACGCAGACGTTGTTGCAATCGATCGTCGGCGACGTGCACGACACCGTGGTCTGGCAGGTCCCGCCAACGCAGGTCTGGGTGTTCGAGCAGGCCGTGCCGCAGGTGCCGCAGTTCATCTCGTCGGTCTGCGTGTTCTTGCAGACGTTGTTGCAGTCCATCTCGGGCGACGTGCAGGTCACCGTCGTCTGGCAGCTTCCGGCGACGCAGGTCTGGGTGTTCGAGCAAGTGGCGCCGCAGGTGCCGCAGTTCTGTTCGTCGGTCTGCGTGTTCTTGCAGACGTTGTTGCAATTCATTTCGGGCGAGGTGCAGGTCACCGTCGTCTGGCAACTTCCGGCGATGCACGACTGGTTCGCGCCGCACGTCGTGCCGCACGTGCCGCAGTTCGCTTCATCGGTCGTCGGGTTGACGCACGTGTTGTTGCACGCGGTCTCGGGCGACGTACACGTCACCGTCGTCTGGCAGTCGCCGTTGTTACAGGTCTCGCCAGCAGCGCAGGCCGTGCCGCACGCGCCGCAGTTCGCTTCGTCACTCGTCGGATCGAGGCATACGGCGCCGCACGCGATCTCGGGCGCGGTGCAGGTCAGCCCCGCTTCTGGACCCGCATCGTCCTTCGGATTGCTGCGCGTGATGTTGTCACCGCAAGCAGCGACGAAGAGTACGAGCAACCAACCAACGATGGTACGGCTGAGCCGGCGAGTCCCCATTGTCTTCAGACTCGCCGATCGGCGAGCAAAGTTTCAAGGGATTTGACGACTTAGATCCGGAACGCGAGCAGTCCTGCCGGGCCGAAAGATCCGAGCTCGGAGAGGTCGTCGAAGCCCAGCGAAAACCCGACGTCGATCGACGTGCGCAGCGTGTACTCCAGGCCCCCACGCAGCTGCGTGGTCGAGCCGCCGCCCCGATCGCTCTGGGTCGCGGTCGCCGTGAAGTCCTCGAGCGTGATCCCGAACCGGCCGATCAGCGCGAGCTTCGGGCTGCGCTGATAGACGCCATATGCCGAGAACCGCACGAATCCCCGCGACGCAGGCGTGTTGATGTCGTCGTTCGTCGCGCGTGCGGCGTTGAGGTACTCGTGCTCGAAGGTGGGCGCGAACTTGGTGAGCTTGATGGCGAGCAGGTCATCAAGCCCGCCGAGTGCGAACTTCTCGGTGAGCTTGAACTTGAGCGGAATGCCCAGCGTGAGACCGACCGCAGGCGCGCCGCCACGCTCCGGGCGATAGATCCACACCGGCACCCCGACCTTGACACCGACCCAGTCGCGCAGCAGCACGGTGACGTCGAGCCCGAGCGCCTTGCCGGGGTGGAAGCCGACCTTGTCAGCGGCCGTCTTTGGATCGTCATAGATCCCGGCGAGCACGTAGGTGAGCCCGAGCTGGATGTCGCGGGTGATGCCGTAACGGGCGCGCAGCGCGTCGGAGCCGACGTAGCCGATGCCCGGTGCATCGAACTGCGCGTGCGGACCGATCGCGACCTCGGCCATGTTCGCGGGCAGCGTGATCGGGCGCAGCGCCTCCTCGATCGGATATCCGGACTGCACCTTCTTCACGGGGACCACGACCTCGACCTTGGTCTCGGCGGTGATGCCGCGCGGACCATCGGGGTTCTCGTCCTTGCCGTCCATGTCGACGGGTGGTGCTTCCTCGGCCGGCGCGGGCTCGGCGCTGCCGGCGCTGCCAGCGCTGTCCGATCCGGACGTCGCGGGCACCGGAGCCTTGGCCGGCGCGGGTGCGCCCTTCTTCGGCTGAGCGACCGCTGCGCTCACGCTCGCGGTTGCCACCAAGCACACGAGAATCGAAGCCACTCGACGCACCGTCATGCGGCGCAACATACACGAATTGGGCGATCGCCAGGGATCGGCCGGGATCGTTAGCAGTGACCGATCCAGCGCGTACTGCCAGTCCATGGCCGCTGCGGTGGATCGATCGGCGTCGGCAGCGGCGTCCCCAGCGGCGTCAAGCGCTCGCGCACCGCGATCGCCGCGGCGGCCGCACCGATCATCGCGACGAACGCGCGCCGCGTCGGTAGCCGCATCGTCGACGGTGCCTTGTTGCGATCGCGATCGCGCTCGCTCACGGCGTGCACTCCGGCGCGTCGTAGCCCAGGGCGAGCTCCTTGAGCGTCAGCTTCGCGTTGCACGGATCCTCGGAGACCTCGGACGTCGACCGCATCGAGCTGCCATCGATGTCGCCGAGATCGTCGGTGACACCGGGTGGCACCTCCTTCGCGTTCGCCGCGCTCACGGTATTGCCCGAGGCCTTGTCGACCGCCGCGGCATCGACGAGCTGCTGGTTGAACCAGGTGACGAAGCTGACCGGGTGATAGTGGTAGACGACACCGTCGGGTGGCAACCGCGCGTGGTTCGCGAGCTTTTCGGTCCACCACAGGCCGGGCGTGATCTGCTCGGCGACGAGCGCCTCGATCTCGTCGGGCTTCATCGCCTGGAAGTCCTTCGGCACGCGGAGCGCCTCGGCCCAGCTCGGCTCCGGCGTCCACTCAGAGGTGTGGAACGTGACGAGGTAATGCGTCGCCGCGGCCGAGCCGCCGCTGTAGAAGCTCGACAGCTCCGACTTCGAGAGCATGCCGTCCTTGTTCGCGTCGATGATGTCGTTGACGCGGGGCGAGTCGCAGAACCGGCCGCTGCTCGAACCGTCGACGAGCTCCCACGGCGAGCCCGGCCACGCCGCGAACAGATCGGACTGCGCGAAGATCTCGACGTGTACCTGCGCGCGCGACAGCTCCGCCGGGCCGGCCTTGCCGACGTGACCGATCATCGTGCCGGCCTCGACCGGCTCGTCGAGCAGCGTGATCGCGCCGGGCTTGCCGCCGGCCTTCCACGCCTCGCTCTTGGTCATCCACTCGGCTGGCTTGGCGGCCTTGAGCTCGTCGGCGAGGTGCATGTAGAGCGAGAAGAACTCGACCTTGCGCGCGCCGAGCGACATCTGATGGCGGAGCAGCACGAAGTTGACCGAACCGACCGGTGACTCCGCGCCCATGCGCGCCGCGACGATGCGCCCTGCAAACGGCGCGAATACCGGCGCGTCCGCCTTGCCGGCGAGGTGAACACCGCCGTGCCACAGCCGCGCCTCGCCCCATGGACCGACCGGGAAGAACCCGCCGTCCGCGCGCGCCTCGTTCATCTTGTAGAGGAGATCTGCGGCCTCCTTGAGATCGGAGGTCTGCTGCGGCACGACCGGGCGATCGTTCTTCGGGTCGTCCTTCGGAAACACCGGATAGCAGAGCTCGCCGCGGAGCTTGCTGCAGAAGTCCTTGAAGTCGAAGTAGCCCGGATCCCACTTCTGCGCGGTCAGGTGATAGTGCGCGATGTAGCCGGAGAACCCGAACGACGCGCTCGTCGGCAGCGTGTCCCAGCTCTGCACGCCAGGGCTCGACTGCGGATACTCGGCAGGCAAGTTCGGCAACAGGCGCAGCAGTGCTCGCGACAGCCGGCGCATCGCGTCGTACTGCGCCGGCGTGTAGTCGTACGCGAGGAACGTGTGGCCGTTGATCTTGCAGGGCTTGACGTCGCGCTGCGGACCCTTGCGGCCGTTCGCGTAGTACGTCGGCTCCTTCTTCGCGTCGCCGCGGTTGCACAGCTCGACGCCGATCGACGCGAGGTTCCACTCGGCGGCGTGATAGCCCATCAGCGCGAGATCGAGCGTCTGGTAGATCGTGCCGTCGTTATCAATCAGGAAGTGACACGACAGCCCGCGCTCGTTCTGCAGGACGTTGAAGCACATGTCCGCCGACGCGCAGCCATCGTGGTGGATCACGAACTGGCGGATCACGGACTTGACGGCGTCGTACGGCGCGTTCTCGCCACCGTTCCACTTCGACGTTCGCAGCGGTGGGCGCGTCGAGTAGCGGCGCGTGTACGGCACCGGCAGCTTGCCGTACGGGACCTGGCCGCTCGCGCCGGGCTTGCACGGCGGCTGGCGCTCGGTCTGCGTCGAGATGCAGAACTGCGAGGTCGCGTCCCAGTACGGTGGCTCGCGCCAGTTCACGATGGGCGCGTCGGTCTGGAAGACCTGACCGCCGATGATGAGCTTGCCGGATGGACGAGGCGACATGGCGGGGCTCCCTATTGTGCCAAGAATCGGAGGTCCGTCGAGCCGATGCGGACGGTGGTGCCGTGCTCGAGGACGTACTCGGTCACCCGGACGCCATTGACGAAGGTGCCGTTCGTGGACCCGGAGTCGTAGAGCCGGCAGTTGCCGAAGTGATCCATGCCGATCTGCGCGTGCTGGCTCGACGTATAGCCGTCGTCGATCACGAGGTCGCAACCCGGTTGCTTGCCGATCATGAAGCCGTGTCGCAGCGCGATCTCCTGGCCGGCACGCGGGCCGCTCATGATGTAGAGGCGCGGTCCACTGGTGACGGCTGGCGTTGCGGGGGCGGCCGGGGCGGCGCCCGGCGGCATGTTCGGCGCAGGCTTGGGTTTCGGCTGTTGTTTCGGCTTTCCCGGCGGCTTGGGCGTGGACTGCGGTGGCGCGGTGACGTCGCCCGGTACGCCAGGTGGCGGCGCGACCGCGGCGGACTGGCGACGGCTCATCAGGTAACCGATCACGCCGAGGATGCCGAGCACGCCGATCACGATGACGGCGACGAGCACGATCCATCCGAGCACGCTGCGGCCGGCCTCGGTGCGCGGCACCATGCACCGCGTCCCCGAGCAGTAGCCTGTCTCGCACGGCGCACCGGCGCAGGTCGGCGGCGGGATCTTGACCTCGTTGCGTGACGTCGCATCGGCGCGCCCGGTCGTCTCGACGCGGAGCTTCTTGCCTGCGAGCTCGGTCTCCGCGAAGTAGGTGAGCACGTATTGCGACGCGATCTCCTCGCGCAGTTGATCGAAGGGCGGCGCCCACGACGTCGCGGTGCCGCTGCGCACCCAGCGGAACGTGCCGAGCGAGCGCTTCGAGAGCTCGCCGAGTAGCAGCAGCGGACGCCGTACGTCGTTTGGCGAGTATCCGAACGAGTGGATGCGAACGCCTTCCTTGGCAGCGCGCTGGCCAAGCCGGGTGACGCGCTCGCGATCGCCCGACAGATCGCGGCCATCGCCGATCACGAGGATCAGCTTGCGGAGCGTGCGGCCTTCGGGCTCGGTCTTCGCCTTCTTGAGCACGAGCAGCGCGCGCTCGAGGGTGTCGAGCAGCGCCGGCTCGCTCGCCGTTCCGTCGCTCTGCAGGGCTGCGAGCTTGCTGCGCGCCTGCTTGAGCGGCGCAAGCTTGGCCTGGCCGATCGCCTCGCCATACGGCAACACCGCGGCGACCGTGCGGCCCTCGGGAAGCCCGGAGAGCACGCGCTGCTCGAGCGCATCCGCGATCACCGGCAGCACCTCGGCGTACTCGATCGTCGCCTGGACGACGATGATGATCGCGGTGTCGACGTCGAGGGCGCCATAGGTGCCGAGCGCGTACGGCACCTTGAGCTCGGTCGTGCCGGCAAACGTCTTGATGGACTTCGGGTCGGTGAGATCGAGCCGCTGGCCCTGGAGCGAGAGCGCCGAGACAAACACCCGCAGCCGATGGCCTCCGATCGATGCGGGCTCGAGATCGACGCGATCGACGACGACGTTGAAGCTCGACTTCTCCGTCTCGTCATCGGCGCTCGCGAGCTGCGGCAGCGCGACAAGCAACGTGGCGAGCGTGGTGAGCGCGAGCCTCATCCGGCCGGCGAGGGTAACACTACTGGGGCAAGCGGTAGCGATGCAGCACGGGCACGAACGTGAGGAGGTCCATCTCGGCGGTCACGGTACCATTCGTCCAGTTGTTGATGATGAGCGGCAGCCCCGACGAACCAACGCGATCGGACACGATGCCAATGTGATCGGGGCCCGAGCGCGTCGGAAATGTATCCATGAAGATGACGTCGCCGGGCCGCAGCGGATCATCCGGATCGTCGAGCGCGGGCGTGTGGTTCTCCCAGTGCCGCCGGAAGTAGGGCAGCAGCGTCGCGACGCGGCGCTGATCGATGTGCGGGTTGCCGCGGCCCTTGATCATCGGATATGCGGTGCGCGCCCGCTTGAGGTCGGCTCGCAGCTCGGCCTGTAGGTCGATGCCGGCATTGCGCACCGCGCGAATGATGACGTCGGTGCAGACCCCCATCTCGCGCGGGACGTCACCCATCGGAAACGGGATCACGACGTAGCCTTCGGTGTACGCGTCGGCGTTGAGCACTGTCTTCTTCGCGCCGATCAGCACGTCGAGCGGATCGGGGATGCCGTCCTTGTCGCGATCGCGGTTGGCGGCGACCACCTGATCGCGCAGCCGGTCGGCGGTGAGCACGCGAGCGAGCTCGGCGTGGTCGCCCGGCCGGACCGCGAGCGTGCGCGTGCCGACGCCGAGCTTCGCGGGCCCACCGAGCGGGTAGGCCTTGCGCGGGAAGCCGTCGATCGAGAGCACGAGGAGGGTGCGCTCGTGATCGAGCTGCGCGGTGACCCGGGTTGGAGCGAGGTCCGCGGGGAGCGCGAGCTGGACCTTGTCATCGAGATCCGACCAGATGCCGGTGTCGCGGACGCCGAGGCAACTCTCGGTGGCCGTCGCGGCATCCCGCGAGACGCCATCGCCGTGTGGCGCGGGTGTTGTCGCGGGCCCGGGCGGGGGTGTTGCCGCGCCCGGGCGCGGTGTAGGTGCGGCCGGCTCGGCCTCGCCGTGCGTACTGCAAGCGACTGAAATCGCGCCGGTGACGACCCAAATGACGACCGAACCGACGCCCGATGTCGAACGGTGACGAAACCGGGAACCGGTTGGCTGATGGGGTGTCATATGCGCGCTCGGAGGCCTGTCCCTCAGGCCTCCATCGTCCAACGGATGAGACACCCAGATCGTTCAGCAGATTGCACGCTCGTCACATAACCGGGTAAGAATCTAGAAGCCCGTTGTCCTCCGGAGGTTCCACATGAGTCACATGGATTTTTCGTCCTGGCCGCGCGAGCAAGAAGCGTCGTTCGTGGTGTTCGAGGCGCGTAACGCCGAGAGCCAGAAGAAGGCGTGGACGTTCGCGATCGTGGCGGCGTCCATCGCATTCGTGACCATGGTCGGGATCTACGCCGGCGTCGAGCCGGAGCACAATGACATCTCGAAGGACATGAACATGTCCAACCTGACGAAGAAGACCTCCGCAGAGAAGAAGTAACCCCGGCGTGGTCACGTGACCACGCACCATCGTCCCTCCATGTGGCTCGCCTGCGTGGCATGTGCCGCGTGCGCTGCTGGGCCATCCCGAAGGTCTGGCCGAACGGCTGGTGCGCCGGCGGCCGCCGAGCGGATCGCGATCGTCGCCTCCGAGCGTGGCCCGCGAGGTGCGCGGCTCGTCGCGATCGACGAGCGCGGTGATCGCCAGTTCGAGCTCGTCGAGCCTGCGCGGACGACGGTGCGTGACATGAGCCCGGCGATCTCTCCGGATCGCGCATGGATGGTCTTCGCGTCGACGCGCGATCGGCCGCTCGACGAGACGAGCCTGTGGATCGTGCCGCTCGGGGTCGAGGCGGTGCCGGTCCGGCTGACCGATGCCGCGGGCGTGATCGACAGCCACCCGGTGTGGACGCCCGACGGCCGCGCGATCGTGTTCGCGTCGACGCGCGGCGGTGGCGACTTCGATCTGTGGCGGCTGCCGCTCGAGCGCGGCCGCGCGACCGCGCCGCCGAGCGCGCTGACCGATGCGCCTGGCCACGAGGTCACGCCGGCGATCGCACGCGATGGCTCGATCGTTTACGCGGCGGTGCGTCCCGCTGCGGGCCCGGGCGAGGAAACGACGAGCTACCTCGAGGAGCGCGCGCGCGATGGCACGATCCGCCAGCTGACGCTCGGCCCGGCCGATTCCGCGCCGGCACTCGCACCGGATGGCGAGACGATCGCGTTCGCGCGGCCGCACCGCCGCGACGCGAGCACCGACAGCGAGCTGTGGCGGATGACGCGGACCACCGAGCCCACACGATTGATCGATCTGCCGCTGACCGACGAGACGGGCCCGGTGTGGTCGCTCGACGGCCGCTTCGTGTTCGCGACGTCGGTACTCCGTGGCGACGCGGGCCGCCCGCTATTCTCATCGGTCGTGTTCGTCGATCTCGCCGAGACTCCCATCCGTGCGCGCATGCTCAAGGATCGCGCGGGTGCGCTCGCCCGGCTGACACCCGCACTCGCGACGACCTCACTCGACGCGGACGCGCTGCGAACGGATCCAGAGTACCTTCCAGAGCTGGCAAACATCATGGCGGCGGCGATCGCAGAGCAGAGGATGCAGCGATGAAGGTCCAGCGATGAAGCCCGAGCCGATGTTGCTGATGTTGCTGATCGCGTGCGGTAGTCCGCGTGTCACCCAGCATCCCCAGGCCGCAGCCACGGCACCGCTCTCGCTCGCGGCCGACGCCGTGATGATCGCGATCCCTGCGGGGAACTTCATCGCGGGCTCGACCCCCGAGGAACGCGCGTCCGCGTACGACGACTACCTCGCGACATCCGGCCGCGACACCGCGCGCGAGAAGAAGTGGTTCGAGCACGAGGAGGATCGTCGAATCGTCGCGCTCCACGCGTTCCGGATCGATCTGCTGCCCGTGACCCAGGCGCAGTACGCCGAGCTGGTGACCGCCGGCCGCGCGAAGTCGCCCATGATCGACGAGGCCGCGTGGCGGGCGCAGGGCTTCGCGCAGGACTACGCGACCGAGGTCGCGCGCTTCGTGTGGCGCGATGGCCGGCCGCCGGCCGGACGCGAAGACCATCCCGTCGTGCTGGTGACGTGGAGCGAGGCGGATCGCTACTGCGCATGGCGCGGCGCGCTGCGTGGCGAGAAGCGCCGGCTACCAACCGCGCCCGAGTACGAGAAGGCGTCGCGCGGCGAGGGCGGCCTGACCTATCCGTGGGGAAACGTCTTCGAGCCCGCCAAGCTCAACAGCGCCGTGAGCGGCCCGAAGGACACGACGGCGGTCGGCTCGATCGTCGACGGCGCGAGCCCGTTCGGCGTGCTCGAGATGGCGGGCAACGTGTTCGCGTGGACCTCGACCGCAGCGGACGACGGCCGGATGGTCGTCAAGGGCTCGGCGTGGGAGGACTTCGGCGGCCTCGGGCGCGGCGCGTCCGGACACGCGCGTCCCAGGGAGGCCCGCCACGTGATCGTCGGCTTCCGCTGCGCCGCGGACGCGACGTGATCGTCTGCCACGGCGGTGCCGGGCTCGTCGCGCCCGAACGCCACGACCGCCTGCGGGCGGGCGTACGCACCGCGGCCGCGGCGGGTCATCGCATCCTCGCCGCAGGCGGCAGCGCGCTCGATGCGGTCGTGCTCGCGGTGCGGATCCTCGAGGACGATCCGGAATTCAACGCGGGGACCGGATCGGCACTCACCCGCGACGGCACCGTCGAGACCGATGCGTCGGTGATGGATGGCGCGGGCCAGCGGGTTGGCGCGGTCGCGGCGGTGCCCGATCTCGCGAACCCGATCACGCTCGCGCACGCCGTGCTGCTCGCGGGCGAGCACGCGATCCTCGCCGGTGCCGAGGCGTGGCGGTTCGCCGCCGAGTACGCGATCACGCCGGCACCCGCCGGTGCGCTCGTGACCGATCGGGCGCGTGCGCGGCTGGCCGAAGAGCTCGCGCGTCGCGCGACGTCGACAAGCGATGGCCCGAGCGGCGGCACGGTCGGCGCGGTCGCGCGAGATCGTGCGGGTCGCTTCGCGGCCGCGACCTCGACCGGCGGGATCGTCGGGAAGCGCCGCGGTCGCGTGGGCGACTCGCCGATCCCCGGCGCCGGAACATGGGCGGATGCGCGTTGCGCGATCTCGGCGACCGGCGATGGCGAAGCGATCTTGCGCGTCGCGCTGTCGCGGACGATCGCGATGCGGGTCGCCGCCGGCAGCGGTCTCGGCGACGCGGTGATCGCGAGCCTCCACGAGCTCCATCAGATCACGGGTGGCAGCGCGGGCGTCATCGCCATCGAGGGCACGACCTGGGTCGCCCGCCAGCTGTCGCCCACGATGCCGGTGGCATGGATCGACGCGAGGGGACCCGGCGACGGAATCGGCCTCGTCGTCTGACGCTGCGCCAGCCTGGCGCACTTGGCAGCTCGACGAGCCACTGGGACACCTCGGGGTGTCGCAAAAAACGATTGTTACCGGCCACAGTTAGAGCGGAGCCTACATCGGCCTACCGCTTGCTTTGGCGCACTGCATCAACCTTGCTTCCTCGTTCGCTTAAGGAGTCTTTTCAAGTCATGCGTAGCTTCATCACCAAGGCGGCCCTGCCGCTGATCTCGATCTCCTTCTTCACCGCGTGCGCCACCCCCGGCGAGTACGACGAGCTTGCCGGCGAGACCGCCGCCGACGACGCCGCCAACGCTGATGGCAAGGCCGACCAGGCTGCCGACGGTGTCTACACCTACTTCGCGATCAAGGGCGACGCACGCCGGTGCGCGTCGCCGTACTGTGGCGGCCAGTTCCTGTCGCGCCTCAACCGCACCACGACGGTCTGCCACGACGGCGCCAGCGCGGCGCAGTGCTACACGCCGGAGCTCGACTTCTCGGAGTCGGGTCTCGACGTCGCCGTCCAGGACACGCTCCGCGGTGCGGCCTCGGAGGCGTCGATCGCCCCGGGCGTCAAGGCGATCGTCCGCGGTCGGTTCGCGAAACTCGGCTCGAGCAAGGTCGGCGCCGAGCTCGGTCGCTTCGTCGTCACCGAGGCGTGGGTCGCGCAGAGCGGCGCGGTTACCGACGGTGTGTTCGTCAAGGTCAAGGACAACGGCTTGCGCTGCATCGCGGCGCCGTGCCCGTCGATGAACGAGAAGGCGCTCAACACCGCGCGCAGCGCGAACATCGCCGATGTCGACTGGTCGGACTCGGGTCTCAGCGACGAGCAGGTCGGCGAGCTCGGCTACGAGATGTTTGAAGAGTCGGGCCTGATCATCGCGGGCGATCGCTTCAGCTTCAAGATCTCGGGCCGCCCGGGCAAGGGCCGCACGGCGACCAACGCGTTCGTCCGCCTCGAGAACGCCGCTGCCTCCGATGGCTGCTTCGTCGGTGGTTGCTCGAGCCAGATCTGCTCGGACCAGGAAGGCGTGATCTCGACCTGCGAGTGGAACGCGGACTACGCCTGCTACCAGGCCGCGACCTGCGAGCGCCAGGCGACCGGCGCGTGTGGCTGGACGCCGACGCCCGAGCTCGAGACCTGCCTCGCCGTGAACTGAACCTTCGCCCCGCAGAGCTTTGCGGCCTCCACGATCGGCGCCACGATCGGGTTCTCCGACATCTGGGGCATCGCCTACTGGAAGGGCAAGATCTTCGGCTTCACCGACGGGGGGAGTTCGTGATCCGACGACCGGCGTCGGCACGCTCGTCCAGGGCAACGGCCCGCGCTGGTGGGGTGCCGCGGTGACGACGCTCGCGCCGGTCATTCTCTAAGCCTGGCGTTCGCTCACCACGAGAGCAGGACCTTGCCGGTCGCCTGCTTGGTCTCGAGGAACGCATGCGCCGACGCGACATCAGTCGCGGCGAACACCTTGCCGACGTGCGGCTTGAGGCCCATCCGCTCGATGGAATCCATCGACCTGGTCAGCCGCTCGATCCAGACGGGATCGCGCAGCACGTGGAGGGCGTTGAGCGCGTAGATGCCGGTGTTCACGTCGAACAGCTTGAGCACGCTGATCCGCGGCGTCCGCAGCGCGGCGAGCCCGATCCGCAAGTAGTTGCGCTTGCCGTCCTTGACGCCCGACGACATGCCGACGCAGACCATCCGGCCGGTCATCCCGAGCCGTGCGCGCTGCCACTGGATCTCGGCACCGCCGGACGCGTTGAGGATGAAGTCGTAGCCCCGCAGCTCAAGGTTCGCGCGGAATTCGTCGCGGGTATATGCCGTCGCGCCGAGGCTCTCGATGAAGCTCTTCTTGTGCGCGCTGGTTGTCAGGCCGGTCACCTCGGCGCCGGCGTGGCGGGCCATCTGGATCGCGAGGACGCCGACGCCGCCGGTCGCGCACTCGATCAACACGCGGTCACCCTTGCGAACGCGGGCCATCTCGAACAGCGCGAGCTGCGCGGTGAAGTAGTTGACGGGCAGGGCGGCGCCGGCCTCGAGGTCGATCGTCGGCGGCAGCTTGAACACCTGACGCGATGGGATGGTGACGTGCGACGAATAGCCACCGAAGTAGGTGCCCGCGATCACAGGGTCGCCCGGGCGGAGGTCACGCACGGCCTTGCCGACCGCGGTGACCCGGCCGCTGACCTCGTAGCCGGGGACGAATGGCTTCTTCGGGGCATCGGGGTAGAACCCGAGGCGCATCTGGATGTCGGCGAAGTTGATGCCCGAATAAGCGACGTCGATCGCGACCTCGTCGTCGGCCGGCGGGCGCGGCGCGACCTCGCGGAGCTGGAGGGTCGAGGCAGAACCGAACTTCTCGATGACGATGTCGTGATGGGCCATGGCAGCTCTCCGTATATAGTTGTGAAAGTTTCGAAGTGTAAGGACCAGAAAAAGGCCGCTGGGTCAGCGGCCCGGACGCGATGAAGGCCTCAACTGGCGACGGTGAGGGCGGCTTTGAGCTGGGCAAGCCCATCGGGGTCGACCGAGCAGATCAGCTGCTTGCCTTCACGCTGGGTGTGGATCAGGCCGGCGTCGGACAGCTCCTTGACGTGGTGGGACACCGTCGGGGCGCCCAGCTCGAGCCCACCGAGAAGCTTGGTCAGGAAGCAGTCGTGGATGCGGCCCTTCGCGAGGTCGAGCTTGCTCTCCTCGAGCAGATTCATGAACAGCCGCAGTCGGTTGGGATTCGACAGCGCCTTGAACATCCGCGCGAGGCGGTCGACTTCGTCCTTGGCCACGTCGCGTCAATACGACGGTTGTCGAACTGTGTCAATGGGGATCTTCGATCCGCCTCGCGTTACGAGCGGGTCGGCAGGTGCGCGATGTAGCGGCGGACGCTGCGGCGGTCCCACTGCGCCATCGCGTAGTCGACCAGGTGCTGCGGGACGGGATCCTCGTGGCCGATCATCCGCATCAACGTCAGCGCGAGGTCAGCATCGGCGATGCACCACTCGGCGAACATCGACGTCTTGCCGGGCTCGACCAGCGCATTGGCGACGCGCAGCAGATCCGCAGCATCGAGCTTGGCTTTGTCGCCGAGCGGCTTCTCGACCGCCCGCCCGAACACGCCGGACGTCGGGCGATCGTCGCGCAGCGCGCCCAGGCTCGTCCGGAGATACGACATCACCTGGCGTGCCCGTGCACGCTCGCCGAGATCCGCCGGGAACAGGCGAGGGTAGGCCGGCGCGGGAAACGCTTCGGCGACGTATTCGGAGATCGCGAGCGACTCGCTGACCCAGAGCTCGCCGTGGACGAGGATCGGGATCTTGCCGAGGATGGCGCGCCCCTGAAGCTCCGCCTTCTGGTTCGGCGGGATCGGGAACGCCACCGTCTGGAGCTTGTACGTCAGGCGTTTCTCCTCGAGGGCGACCACCGCGTGGAACGACCACGGGCTCATCCACGTCGCATCCGTGTACAGCGTCAGCTCGGCCATGCGACCACGATACCGCGATGCCGCGATTCGCGAGGGAGCGCGGGAGGGCGTCCTGATGGGACGGCGGGCGGGGGCCGTCGTCGTTGCCCGTGACGTGTGCGCGGAGCGCGATCGAATTCGTTGGACCTCAAACGGATCGCTCGCCTTGCGCGGCCCCCAGCAGCGGCCGCGCCGATTGACGGCAGCCGCGGCGGGGTGACCCTCGCGCACGCGATGCGCCTGGCGAGCGATCGATCGATGTCCTCACGGTGCCCCGCAAAGAGGTGCTTCGCGAACGCGCCGCGTTCTGTCATCATGGGAGACATGCGGCGGTTGTTCAGCCGTGTCTTCGATGTCGCCGTCGGCGCCGCCTGTGCCCTGCTGGTGATCGGCTCGGCCGGGTCCGTCGAGGACCCGGGGACGGTCGAGGACCTGGGGACGGTCGACGAAGCGGTGCCGCCGACGGTGGCGGCGAGATCGGTCCTCGTGCCGACGCTCGCAGATGTCTATGCGGGCTCGACGATGCCGGCGCCCGAGCTACGCCACGTCCAGCACGACGCGCCGGGCGATCCGACGGCCGCGTGGCTGGCGAGTGTGGTCGCGGCCGGCCGTCACGAGCGCCTGGAGACCACGCGTGGCCCGGTGCATGTCTGGACACCTCCCGGGTACGAGCCAGCCACCGCGATCACCGTCGTCTACGTGCACGGCTACCACCAGGACGCCGACACGGTGTGGGCCGAGCACCGGCTGCCGGAGCAGTTCGCGCTGTCCGGGATCAATGCTCTCTTCGTGGTCCCCGAGGCACCGGTCGGCAAGCGCGACCCGATCATGTGGCGGTCGGCGTCGGCGGTGCTCGACGAGGTCAAGCACGCGCTCGCGGAGCCCCTGCCGCGCAAGCTGGCGGTGATCGGCCACTCCGGCGCGTATCGCACGATCATCCAGTGGCTCGCCGATCCGCGCCTCGACAGCGTGGTGCTGCTCGATGCCGCCTACGTCGACGTGCGGCCATATCGCGCGTGGGTCGTGCACTCGAAGCGACACCGGTTCCTCAACGTCAGCATCGACACCGTGCGGTGGTCCGATCGGCTGCATCGCACGCTGCCGAGCTCGAAGATCATCGATGGCTTTCCACGCGAGATCACCGACGACCTACGGGCGGCACGAATCCTCTACATCCGCTCCGACATCGGCCACTGGCCGCTCGTGACCGAGGGCGTCGCGTTGCCGGCGATGGTGCGCGCGCTCCACACCGTGCAGGTCGTCGAGGAGCTGCCACCGCTCGGGCTGCCGCCAGGCCATGCCGCGCCGGCACCCGTGCAGAGCGCGCAGCTCGATGCTGCCACCACCGCGCGGTAGGTCGTCGCGCTGGAACAGTGTCCTCCACGCCGCGCCGTTCCCGCCGGCGCATGCCGTGGCCACAATGCCTCGCAAGGAGACTCCCGATGATCACCCTCCGCAAGGCATCCGAGCGCGGCCACGCCGATCACGGCTGGCTGTCGTCCCACCACACGTTCTCGTTCGCCGACTACCACGACCCGGCGCACATGGGGTTTCGCGCGCTCCGCGTGATCAATGACGACACCGTCGCAGCCGGGCGCGGGTTCGGCGCGCACGCTCACCGCGACATGGAGATCATCTCGTATGTCCTCGAGGGCGCGCTCACGCACGAGGACTCGCTCGGCACCGGCTCGGTCATCGTGCCCGGTGACGTTCAGCGGATGAGCGCCGGGACCGGTGTCATGCACAGCGAGCTCAACGCGTCGAAGACCGAGCCCGTGCACTTCCTGCAGATCTGGATCGTACCCAAGCGCCGCGGCATCGCGCCGAGCTACGAGCAGAAGCACTTCGCGGCAGCGGACAAGGCCGGCACGCTGCGACTCGTCGCGTCGCCTGACGGTCGCGACGGCAGCGTGACGATCCATGCCGACGCCTTGCTGTACGCAGGCGTGTTCGATCGCGATCAGCGTGCCGAACAACCGCTCGCACCGGGACGCCACGCGTGGGTCCAGGTCGCGCGCGGCCGGATCCGCGTCAACGGGCGCGAGCTCGGTGCGGGCGACGGACTCGCCCTCGCCGCCGAGTCGCAGATCCAGTTCGAAGGTGTCGAGCGAGGCGAGCTCCTGGTGTTCGATCTCGCCTGAACGGCGCCACGCTCACGCTTGGCCGCGGTGCGCTTCCTCGCTTTCGCGTTCGTGGGCGCCGGCGGCGGCGGCAAG
>JBKJUF010000218.1:0-5432 GCA_046590445.1 Kofleriaceae bacterium | reverse complement strand
CGCCCGGCTCCGTCACGTGATCCTCGACAAGAACTGCAAGATCGAGCCGGGGTGCGTGATCGGCGAGGATCTCGTCGCGGATCGCGAGCGCTTTCCGTTCGTCACCGATTCGGGAATCGTTGTCGTCCCGAAGGGCACCCTGGTTCCCGCGAAGGGGCCGTGCGTCCTCGCAAACGACGTCGCCGAGCTGATCGGCAACGAGCCCGAGCTCCTCGCACAGCTGCGGCCCGGCACGTTCGTGGTGTCGGGCCAGAATCGCCACAGCTACGAGTCGGCGGGCCCGCGCTTCAAGAAGTTCTCGTCGTGGTCGACGGATCCAGGCGTCGATTCGGTCGTCGACCCGGGCGGCGCCGACTCCGGTTCGTAGTGCGCGTCCTTCACGTCTCGAGCGAGGTGGCGCCGTTCGCTCAATCGGGCGGGCTCGCCGATGTCGTCGCAGGGCTTCCTGCCGCGCAGGCCAGCCTCGGGATCGAGGCCGCGGTTCTCGTCCCGCTCTATCGCGGCGTCGCCGATCGCGTGCGCGCCGCCGGGCACGTCCTCGAGCAGAGCGCCGCGCTGCCGATCGAGCTCGGCGGCCAGGTGTTCGAGGCCGCGCTGCAGATCGCGCAGGTCGGCCAGGTGCGCTACGGCTTCCTCGATTGCCCTGCCCTCTACGACCGGCCCGGCAACCTCTATGGGCCCGGCGGCGCGGCGGAGTTCGGCGACAACCACATCCGGTTCGGCGCGCTCGGCAAGATAGCGCAACAGGCGAGCACGTTCCTGCTCGGCGGCGCACCCGACGTGCTCCACGCACATGACTGGCAAGGCGGCCCGGCGGCGATCTACGCGCGCCTCGCGAACGCCCCGTCGGCGATCGTCGCGACGATCCACAACCTCGCCTACCGCGGCATCTTCCCGAAGTCGGTGATGACCGACCTCGATATCCCGTGGTCGATGTTCACGCAGAAACACGTCGAGTTTTACGATCAGGTGTCGTTCCTCAAGGGCGCCCTCGGTCTCGCCGACGTGGTCACCACGGTCAGCCCGACCTATGCGCAGGAGATCCTGACGCCCGAGCGCGGCGAGGCGCTCGATGGCTTCTTGCGCTGGAACATCCAGCGCCTCGTCGGCATCGTCAACGGGATCGACACCGGGGCCTGGAACCCGGCGACCGACCCCACACTGCCGGCGCCGTTCGATCGCGCGTCGCTCACCGGCAAGGCGCGCTGCCGGCGCGAGCTCGTGGCCGAGGCCGGACTGCCGGATGTCCCTGACGACGAACCGGTGATCGGCGTGGTCGCGCGGATGACCGATCAGAAGGGTCTCGATCTGGTCGCCGATGTCGCACCGGAGCTCGCGCGGGTGGGCGCGCGACTCGTCGTGCTCGGCGCCGGCGAGCACGAACTCGAGGAGCGGTTCCGCTGGCTCGCGTCGAACTTCTCGCATCACGTGTCCGCGCGGATCGGATTCGACATCGGCTTCGCGCGGCGGATCTACGCCGGCAGCGACTTCTTCCTGATGCCGTCGCGCTTCGAGCCTTGCGGTCTCGGCCAGCTCTACGCGATGCGCTACGGCTCGATCCCGATCGTCACGGCGGTCGGTGGGCTGCGCGACACCGTCGACGATCCTGGTGACGTGCAGCTCGCACGCGGACGCGGTACCGGCATCAAGCTGCCGACGATCAACGCCGCCGCGCTCCTCGTGGCGATCGAGCGCGCCGCGCGGCTGTATCGCGATCGCATGGCGTTCGCGTCGCTGCAGCGCTCGGCGATGAGCCGCGACTCGTCTTGGCTGATCTCCGCCAACGAGTACGTGCAGCTCTACCGCTCCCTGCACGTCTGACGGATGACCGATGTCTGCCCCGAAACCGGCTCTCCTCGGGGTCAGCGGCGATCCGGCGTCCGACCCGCGGACAGTCCCGTCCGCGCGACGGACGCCTTCGTCCGGCGAGCGGACTCGCCCGTCCGACATACGGACCTCACAACATCCGTGCGTGAGCGCACGGTCCGGAGCGCGGACGCTGACGCGGTGCGCTGTGCACGGGCCTGTCGACAACTCGGTCCAAAGAGGCCGGTTATCCACACCCTGACACCCCCTAAACCAGTGAATCGCAAGGTGTCCGACTGGTCCGGTGGCCAGGTGTGGATAACCTGTGATCCAAAGTGTGGTGGGGTCGCCGGGAGCGTGGCCGCATCAAGAACTTAGACGCTAATGTCACGAGAACTGCGGTGTACACCTACATGGGCGCATATCGGTCACTCCCGAGGGGTCGACCCTGGAAGCGCTGCGTCAGAGGAGGGCGACCCGGCATCTTGCGGCGCGCCGCGAGCGGCAGAACCGCCACCGCTCGAACCATCGCTGGCCTTCAGCACGCCGCACGCTTCCGCGTCCTTGCGATCACATGCGCGCTGCAGCAGCGCTCGACCGCGCGCGACGTCCTGCTTCACGCCGATCCCTTGCAACGTCATCGCGCCGATCACGCGACACGCGATCACGTCATCGCGCTCGCACGCGCGCGCGAGCCACACCGCACCGGCCCCCGCGCTCTTCGGCAACCCCATGCCCTCGAGGTACGCGATCCCGATCGATCGACACGCGCTCGGATCTTCGGCCTCGCAGCCCTGCTTGTAGCGCTCGAGCATCTGGCGATAGCGCGCCTCCTTCGACTCACCCGGCTTTGTCGCGAGCGTCTTCTCGAGGTCACCGGCGTTCGTGCACGCGAACGGCGCGCCGCCCGTGCACGCCTTGCCGAGGAACGTCTGCGCGCGCGACAGATCCACCGGGACGCCGCGCCCGTCGCGCAGCATCAGGCCGACGTTGCGGCAGGCGAGCGCGTATCCGCCATCGCAGGTCTTCGTATAGAGCTCGATCGCCTTCGCGACGTTGTTCTCCGTACCCATGCCCTCGGCGAGTGCGAGCGCGACGTGGTTGCAGGCAGCGAGGTTTCCGCCGTTGCAGGCCTGCGCGAACAGCGCGGTCGCGCGGCGCGGATCGGCGGTGACGCCGATGCCCTCGGTGTACATGACGCCGAGGTTGCGGCACGCCTCGAAGTCGCCGGCGATGCAGGCCTTGTCGAACTGCGCGACCGCTTCCCGGGGATCGATGCGCGCGTCGGTCGTACGAACGGCCGCGCCCGCGCCCGCGTCACCGACGACGAGCTTGCCCGCGTCATCGCCGGCACGCGGGACCTCGCGCTGCTTGCCGCAGGAGATCAGCGCCATCACCAGCAAGAACGCGTTCGCGAGGCGGGCTGACACCGCCGCTTCGTAACACAGCTCGGCGTCCGATCACGGGACGGCGCTGCGCACGAAGCCGTAGACGCGATCGGCCTCCTGGCCGCCCCGCTCGAATTGGCCATACGCGACGAGTACGGCGACACCGACCGCGACCGCTGCGATCGTGCCGCGCAGGCCCGCGAGCCTGTAGATCGACGAGCCGAGCACGCCGGCAACGACGAGCAGGTACGGCCCGAGGCTCGCGATCCCGCCGATGCCGATCGCGCTGCCGAGGTTTGGTGCGACGAGGCCGTCGCCGAGCATGCGGAACGTGATGTCGTAGAGCGGGTGCTTCAGGCTGTCGGGCCAGTACGGGAATGTCGCCGACGACAGCGCGTAGATCGCGACACCGACGACGACGAGCCCGGACGCGAGCCCGAGGAGCTCGCGTACCACCCACTCGGCGGAGCGCCGGGTCGCGAGCTCCTGGAACAGCGCGGCAACGGCCGGCAGCAGGAACGGCAGCATCGCGGTGATGTAGCGCGGCCCGATCTGCCAGCCGCCGCGCCAGAAGTTGATCGACGAGATGAACAGCAGGTAGATCGCCGTCACCGCCACACCCACCGCGAGCGCACCGCGATCGCCTGGCACCACCGCATCGCCGGTCGGCGTTCGCGCACCGCGTGCGAGCACCACGCCCCCGGGGATCGCGAGGAGCAGCCACGGTGCGAGCACGACGAGCCCGTTGTCAGGGCGCACGAGCGAGCCGGTGAACGCCTCCCAACGTAGCTCGGTGATCCCGAGGAAGCCTTGCTGGTGATAGACGGCGAATGTCTCGGACGCGTCGTAGCCGGTGCGCCACGGGCTGCCGAAGCATGCCGCGTGATAGGCGAGCAGGATCGCGATCGGCACCCCAGCGCCGGCGATCGCGATCGCGATCACCCGCACGAGCTCGCGGCGCGGCCACGCGCGCAGCTTGACCAGCACGTGGATCGCAACCGGGACGGCGGCGAACACGGCCTGGTAGTCGACGAGCGCGGCCGCACCGGCGAGCCCACCCGCGGCGGTCATCGCGAGGAGCCCGCGCCGGCGCTCGGCCACATCGATCCCGAGGATCCAGGCGCCGGCGACGCAGATGGCGCCGAGCTGGTGCGAGTAGAACAGGATCGAGTACGTCATCGCGAGCGAGCCGAGCCCGTACGCGACGAGCACGAGCTGGCGGACCGCGGAACTGGGCGCGAACCGCGCGAGGAAGCTCCACAGTAGGCCGAGGAACAGCAGCATCGGCACGATGCCGGCGACCACCCGCGCGAGCCAGACCGACGCGCCGAGGCTCGGCTCGCCGACCACCGCGCGCACCGCGAGGTAGGCAGGCGCTGCGAGCATCGACGAGCCCGGCGCCTTGTTCGAGTAGTGGTGGCCGTTCGCGGGCGAGACATCGGCGGTCGGCCCCCACCGTGCGACGCCGCGATCGATCGTGAATGCGTGCTCGTCGGCGATCGCCTTCACCAGGTAGATGCGCGGGAGCTCGTTCGCGCTGCGAATCTTCGGAAAATAGGGGAAGACGTAGAGGTACGCGAACGCGATCGCGAGGAGCCAGCCACGTCGCGCGAGGAAGTCCCGGATGCGCACCTGCGAGGCGAACGTGATACCACCGGATCGACGGTGTTGCCGACGCAGTTGCCGACGATGACGACGGCCGGACCCGATCGCTACCGGGATCTGCGCGACGGCCTGCGGGCCGACGTCGGGCGGGCGATCGCGATGGCGGCCGGCGGCGCGCTCGCCTTCGCGCCCATCGAGTACGCGCTGACGCTGTGGGCCTACGCCGGGCCGACCGCGTTCGCGAGCAAGCTGCGGCTGATCGCCCTGGTCGGCACGCTCGCACTCGTGCTGTTCCTCGCGCTCGCGCTCGGCCTCGCCGCGCTGATGGCGCTCGTCCGGCTCGTGCGCTCGCGCCTCGCCCCCGCGGGAGGCCACGGCGCCGGCATGTTCGCGCCCTCACCGCTCGCCGGCGGGGTCCGGCCGGGGGTCCCGGTGCTGTGGGCGACGGTCACGACCGCGCTCGTCGTCACGGTCGCGATCCAGCGCGCCGGCGTGTGGGCGCTGGCCCGGTTCAAGGAACCGCAGCTGACCGCGGGACTGATCGCGGTGATCGCGGTGGTCGTCGTGGCCGCCGCGCTCCCGCTGCATCGCGCGCTCGCGACGACCACGCGGATCGGCGCAGAGGCCATCGCG
>JBKJUF010000114.1:0-8416 GCA_046590445.1 Kofleriaceae bacterium | reverse complement strand
CCCGAGATGGAGCGAGCCAGCGAACGCTGGCGAGCCAGCGAACGCTGGCGAGCGGGCCCGAGATGGAGCGAGCCAGCGAACGCTGGCGAGCGGGGTGGTCAACTGGCGTATGGTCGGGACGTGAGGCCCGAGCTCGAGGACACGCTGGCGGCGCCCGCCGACGCGCCCGTCGAGCCGCGGACCGCGACCGCGCTGGGCCGTGCGACGCCCACGAGCTCGGCGCCGGGCCTCCAGACCGGCCAGCAGCTCGGACACTTCCGGATCGAGCGCCGGATCGGCGCCGGTGGCATGGGCGAGGTCTACCTCGCGACCGATCTCGCGCTCGATCGGCCGGTCGCGATCAAGGTGCTCCCCGAGGCCCTCGCCAAGGATGCGAGCCGCCGTGATCGCATGGTCCGCGAGGCCCGCGCGCAGGCCCGCGTCGCGCACCCGAACGTCGGCCACATCTACTTCGTCGGCGAGGAAGCGGGTCTCCTCTACTTCGCGATGGAGCACGTCGCCGGCGAGACGCTTGCCGAGCGGATCTCGAAGGGACCACTCTCCGTCGAGGACGCGCTCGGCGTGATCCGCGGTGCCGCGCTCGGTCTCCGCGAAGCCCAGCGCAGCGGCTTCACGCACCGTGACGTCAAGCCGTCCAATCTGATGATCGATGGCCACGGGGTGGTCAAGGTCCTCGACTTCGGCCTCGCCGCCGGCGATCCAAAGTCGCTCGATCACGGTTCGGTCCAGGGACCGGTCGCCCAGACCTCGCTCGCCGGCACGCCGCTCTACATGGCACCCGAGCAGGCCCGCGGCGAGGCGGTCGACTTCCGAACCGACATCTACGCGCTCGGCGCGACGCTCTACCACCTGATCTCCGGAAAGCCGCCGTTTCAGGCGGACAGCGTCGACGAGCTGCTCACCCTGCACGCGAGCGCCACCCGCCCCACCGTCCCGCGGCGTGGCCTGCCGCGCACCCAGATCGGCGCGATCGACGCGTTGATCGGCAAGATGATGGCCGCGCGCCCCGACGATCGGTTCGCCAGCTACGACGAGCTGCTCCGTGCGGTCGAGCTCGCGTCGTCGACCCACACCCGTCCCGCCGGACTGTGGGTCCGCGCGATCGCGACTGCCATCGACTTCATCGTGCTGTCGATCGTCACGGTGATCAGCGTGTTCGTCGTGCGGCTGGCGCTCGGCGGCGACAACGGCAACATCCAGGTCGGGCCGCTGGTCCTGCCGCTCTACGGGGTCTATGCGCTGATCGCGACGCGGCGGTTTGGCCGCACGCTCGGGCAGTCGCTGTTCGAGATCGAGGTCGTCGATGTCGTGACGCACGGGCGCCCGCGCTGGGGTCAAGCGGCCAAGCGCGCGCTCATAACGGTCGCGCTGCCCGGGATTGCGACCACGATCCCGGTGGCGCTCGATGTCGCCGGCTACCAGGTCTGGGACCTCGGCGAGCTCGCGATCATCGCGCTGTTTGTCGCGAACGGTTTGATCTTGCTGTGGGCCTCGGCCCGCGCGGCCGGCAAACGCGCGCTCTGGGACCGGTTCTCCGGGACGATGGTGCGCTATCGCACTGCACGGCCCGTAGCTCTCTGACGGCTGCTACGCTGAGCGCGATGCGCCGGTGGTGGGTTGTCGGACTCGTGGTCCACGCGGCCGGGTGTCCGTCGCCCGCGTATCCGGTGGGCGAGCCGGCTGCCCAGGTCTCGCAGGCGCCAATCGTCGCGGAGCCTGCGGGCCTCGGGCACCTCGACGATCGGCTGATCGACTTCCGCTTCGAGGGCGGTCAGCTCGAGCTCGAGCTGTACCGGCAAGGCTCGCGGATCACGCAGGTCGCGCGCAACCGCTATGCGGTGCCGGTGATGCTGCGCTGGACGATCAGCGCCCTCGATAACGCGACGCCGGCGTCCGCACTCGAGGGGGTGACGTTGCTACCGCCGGCGCCACTGCCGCTCGGCCTGGGCGAGGGCGTCCTCCTCGCCGAGCTCGAGCACGTCGATCAGAGCCGCCGCTACACGCGCGAGCTCAGCTTCCGCGCGAAGTTCGGAGATCCGCGCGCCAGCCCGGCGCCGTACGTCTACCGCCTGCCGTATCCGACGGGCCTCACGTTCTCGGTGCTCCAGGGCTTCCATGGGGCGTTCTCGCATCGCGGCTCGAACGAGTACGCCGTCGACTTCGATTGCCCGGTCGCGACGCCCGTGGTTGCCGCGCGCGAAGGCGTGGTGGTCGCCTACAACGATGCGGCGCAGGGTTCCGGCACCACGCCCGAGTTCCTGGACTACAAGCGCACGAACTTCGTGCTCGTGCTACACGACGACGGCACTCTCGGCGAGTACATGCACCTCGCGCCGAGCAGCATCGCGGTCAGGGCCGGGCAGCGGGTCGGGCGCGGCGAGTCGCTCGCACTGTCGGGGAATACGGGATTCTCTTCGACCCCGCACCTCCACTTCCAGGTGATGACCGCGACGGCGGATGCGGTCATGACACGCTCGTTCCCGTTCAGGTTCGCGGTCGCGCCCGGGCGAATCGACGATCCGACGCAGGGTCAACGCTACTCGGCGTGGGAGTGAGGCCGTGCTCCGTTGGCGCGTGCCTTCAACGCGCGCGGCGCGGAGTGCTAGGATGGCATCGTGATGTGCCCGGTATGCCGGAGCCGGCCGGCAGAGGTCGGGGTGCTCTGCGACGAGTGCCGCGACGAGCTATCGAGCCCGATCCGGATCATGCCGGAACAGGTGCAGTTCCACGGCGGCCGGCCCACGAAGGCCGCGCTGCTCGATCTGTGGGGCCGCGCGCACCAGCTCGACCCGCGCACGCTGGTGGGCCGCCAGGTCGATGGCGCCGGTCTCGCGATCCTCGAGCCCTCGGTGTCGCGGCACCACGCACACGTGACGCTCGACGGTGATGTCTGGACGGTCCGCGACCTCGGCTCGGCGAACGGGTCGTACTGCGACGACAAGCTGCTCGATGGCCCGTTCGCGATCAAAGACGGTGACCGGGTCCGATTCGGCCACATCGCGTTCTACTTCGTCGACGACGTCAGCCGGCTGCCGCCACCGCGGCTTGGCCGAACCGCCACGGTGACGATCCGCCCCCCCGAGGTGGCGGCGATCGTGTCGGCCGTCGGCGTTGCGGACATCGGCGACGAGGAAGAGCGCACCGACGTCGGGTTGCCGGCGATGTCGTTCAAGCTCCACGAGCCTACCGGCGGCGGTGGCGGTCTCGTCGAGGTCGACGGCAAGCAGGTTCAGCTCACGACAACCCAGTTCGAGCTGATGTCGCTGATGATCCGCAGGATGGCCGCGGAGACGAGCCAGCCCGACCTCGTCCGTGGCTTCGTCCGCTCCTCCGAGCTGATCGCGGATCTGTCCTGGGATACCCGCGAGCCCAGTGAGAACCACGTCAAGCAGCTCGTGCGCCGGGTCCGTCGCGCGTTGATGAAGGCAGAGATCGGCGATCTGATCGAGTCACGGCATCGTTTCGGGTACCGTCTGCGCGCCATCCCTCGGGAGTAACCATGCACCTTCGTGTCGTCATCGCGACCCTCGCCGTCGCGATTCCCGCTGTCGGCGCGCCTGCGTCCGCGCAGCCCAAGGACCCCAAGTTCGAGTTCGGCAAGGCTGCCGATGTCGAGAAGGTCAAGACCGTCGAGTGGCACGCCCAGGCCGAGCTCGGCATCGTGTTCACGACCGGCAACTCCGAGAACACCACGATCAGCGGTGGGCTCAAGGCCGACCGCAAGACCGGTGCGAACAAGCTGTCGCTCGAGGCGAGCCTGACGTACGCGCAGTCCGGGGCACGCGTGCTGAACGACCTCAACGGCAACGGCACGATCGATGCCGAGTCAGAGATCACGAGCATCAAGGCGACGACCGCGGAGACGATGGCGGCAAAGCTCCGCTACGATCGCTTCCTCACCGCGCACAACTCGCTGTTCCTTGCAGCGCTCGCGGCCCGGGACCTGCCCGCCGGCAAGGAGAAGGTGCTCGGCGTCCAGGCCGGCTACAGCCGTCAGCTATTCAAGACCAAGACGAGCGAGGCCGTCGCCGAGATCGGGTACGACTTCTCGAACGAGGATCTGGTGACCGGCAAGAGCCTGGCCATCCACTCCGCGCGAGGCTTCCTCGGCTACAAGTCGGAGATGACCGAGGGCGCGAACCTCGACGCCTCGATCGAGATGCTGACGAACCTCAACAAGGAGGAGCTCCAGACCGAGCCGACCACCGGCAAGGACGGCGGCATCGGCAAGGACACGCGCATCAACAGCCGGGTCGCGATCGCCGCCAAGATCGGCAAGGGCCTGCAGGTCCAGACCTCGATCGAGGTGCGGTACGACCACCGCCCAGGTCCGCTCGCGGTCAAGGGCCTCGCGATGGGGTTCGTGCCCGAGGCGTCAGCGCTCGACACCATCATGAAGGCGTCGCTGATCTACTCGTTCTTCTAAGGGCCGGCTGGCCGAGCGACCGCGAAGGTCACAAGTGCCGCGTCGCCTCAGCCCCCCAAGGGGTTGCTTCGGCGCAAGGTGATTTCCATCGGCGCTGCGCGCCGACAGAACTTCGATCGGTCCACCTCAGCCTCGCTTGTGCTGGCGCGCGCCGTTCGTGCGTGCCGGCCGCTCTTCGACGGTTGCCGCGAGCTCCTCGAGGAGCGCACGCAGCGAGCGCATCTTCTTCGAGCCGAGCTGGGTTGCCCACCTTGCCTCGGTCGCTGCGGAGACGCGCCGGACCTCGGTGGCCCACGCCTTCCCCTTGGGCCCGAGCCGCACCCGCTTGATCACACCATGATCGGGATCGGGGAACCGCTCGACCATGCGCATCTCCTCGAGCTCGTCGAGGAGGTCGCCGACCGTCTGCTTGGGCAGCGAGACCTCGGCCACGAGGTCCGACAACCGGACACCTGTGGTGCCCGCGGCGCCGTCCGTCCCGAACACGCCGATCGCGGACAGGATCTGGACCTGTGCGGGTCGGAGGCTCGGGAAGCCGAGGCGTTCGAGCCGGCTCGCCAGCTGGGACTGCAGATCGTGCTGCGGGACATGAAGAAGCGCCCGGAGGTCACGCGCGACGTCGCGGGTGGTAGGGCTGCTTACGGATCGGATCGTTTTCGCCATGGTCACGAGCGCGAGCTTCGTAAGGGAGTCGCGTGATAGCAGATGCCGATCACGATCGGAACCCTGATTCGCCGCAAAGTCGCGTCTCCGGAGCACGACATGTCTCCGCTCCTGATTGCGCAGCGTGTGAACGCGCTCAGTCGATCGCGACCACACCAATTTCGTTCGCGCCGCGGTCCGGTGGAGCCTTGCGACGGAACCGGGCTGCGAGCTTGCGGCCACCGCGCGCGAGGTCATCGAACCACGTATAGATGACCGGTACGGCAACCAGCGTGAGCAGCAGCGACAGCGTCTGGCCACCGACGACGATGCTCGCCATCGCCTTCGAGAACCCGGCGCCGATGCCCTGGCTGAGCACGAGCGGCAGCATGCCGGCGACGAAGGCGAACGTCGTCATCAGGATCGGCCGCAGCCGGTCACGGCTCGCGGCGAGGACGGCCTCGGTGCGCGGCAGCCCTTGACGGCGCAGCTCGTTCGCGTGATCGACCTGAAGGATCGCGTTCTTCTTGACCATCGCGAAGAGCACGATCAGCCCGAGCATCGAGAAGATGTTGAGCGAGCCGCCGGTCAGTACGAGCGAGATGATCGCGAACGGTACGGTCAGCGGCAGCGATAGCATGATGATGAACGGGTAGAGCCACGACTCGAACTGCGCGGCGAGCACGAGGTACATGAAGATGACGGCGAGGCCGATCGCGAACATGAAGGCGCCCTGCATCTTCGCCATCTCCTTGCTGCGCCCGAACGGCTCCGCGGTGTAGCCCGCGGGCATGTCGAGGTTCTCGATGGTCTGGACGAGCGCCGCGACGACCGACGACTCCGAGTGTCCCGGCGACACGTTCATGGTGATCGTGACCGCGCGCTCGCGGCTCTGGCGGGTGATCTTCGAGGTCGCGAGCCCCGAGCCGAGCGCGACGACATCGGACAGCGGCACCTGGCCCAGGGTCGACGACGGCACCGCGATCAGCGACAGCGCCGACGGGTCGTTGCGGAACCGCTCGGCCGCGCGCAGATAGACTGGGTACTGTTCGCCCCGCTCCTCGAACGTCGAGGCCTCGACGCCGCCGACGAGGACAGCGAGGGTCGCGGTGATCGCACTTGGATCGACACCGAGCATCGCCGCGCGATCGAGATCGGGCCTGACGGTTGCCTCCTGGACGGGGTCGAGGAGGCTCGAGTCGAGATCGACGACGCCGGGCATCTTCTTCATGGTGTCGAGCACGCGCTTGCCATAGCCCTCGAGCTTGTCGAGCTCGGGCCCGCTGATCACGTACGACACGATGGCGTTCTGGCCGCCGATCGAGAAGTCGTTGACCTGCTGTGCGGCGACCCGGGTGCCCACCGGCACGTCCTGCAGCACCTCGTCGCGCACGATCTCCATGACGTCGTTCTGATGCTTGACACGGTCGCGCGGATCGCTGAGCCGCACGTAGATCCGGCCGACGTTCGACTGCCGCTGATCGCTGTCCGCGATCGTGACGAGCGTGCTGTCGACCTCGCGGTACTGGCGGATCTTGCGCGCGAGCCGCTCGGCGATCAGCGTCGTCGCCTCGAGCGTCGTGCCCTCCGGGGTCTGGATGTAGACCTCGAACTGCGCCTCGTCGTTCGGCGGCAGGAAGTCGCCGCCGACCTGCTTGGCCATCGGCACCATCGTCGCGCACGAGCCGACGATCGCGAGGCCGACGACCCAGCGGCGACGCAGGCAGAACGCGAGCACGGCCGAGTACAGCCGCGCGATCGGGCGGTAGACGAAGTCGCTGCCGCGTTCGAGCCACGACCGCCGGCGCTCCTCACCCGCGGGCGGCGGCGGCGCCAGCATGCGCGCGGCCATCATCGGCGTCAGCGTGAACGCGACGATCATCGACACGCCGATCGCGAACGCCATCGTCATGCCGAAGCTGAACAGGAAGCGCCCGACGATGCCGCTCATGAACGCGACCGGCAGGAACACCGCCATCAGCGACAGCGTCGTCGCGAGCACCGCGAGCCCGATCTCCTTGGTCGCGGCGATCGCGGCCGGGAACGGCTTCAGCTTCTTCTCCTCGATGAAGCGGTAGATGTTCTCGAGCACGACGATCGCATCGTCGATCACGATGCCGACGGCGAGCGCGAGCGCCAGCAGCGTCATCAGATTCAGCGTGAAGCCCGCGACCATCATCAGGCCGAACGTCGAGACGATCGAGACCGGGATCGAGATCGCGGCGATCAGCGTCGAGCGCAAGCTGCCGAGGAACAGCAGCACGACGAGCGCGGCGAGCAGCGCACCGATCACGAGGTGCTCGAGGACCTGCTCCGCGGACGTCCGGATCTGCTCGGAGTTGTCGCGGACGATGTCGACCGAGTAGCCCTCCGGCAGCTTGGCCTGGAGCTCGCTGACGGCCTCGCGGATCGAGTCGACGACCGCGACCGTGTTCGTACCCGACTGCTTGCGCACCGACAGCGCGATCGCCGCGGTGCCATTGCGCGACGCCGCGGTCTCGGCATCCTCCTCGGAGTCGATCACCTCGGCGACATCGCGGACGCGGACCGGGTGCGCGCCCATCTGGCGCACGACGATCTCGCCGATCTGATCGGCCTTTTGCGCCCGCCCCTCGATGCGCAGCGTGGTGTTGGTTGGCCCGCTCTCGATGCGGCCGCCCGGCACGTTGACGTTGCCGCTCGAGATCGCCTTCTGGACCTCGAGCGCGGAGACGCCAACGGCGGCGAGCCGGATCGCGTCGAGGTGCACGTTGATCTGGCGCTCCTGGCCGCCGAGGATCACGACCTGGCCGACGCCGGCGAGCCGCTCGATCCGCTGCTTGATCTGCTTGTCCGCGAACCACGTGCGGTCGCGCGCCGAGGTGCCCGGCGGCGCCTTGACCGACAGCACGAGCACCGGCGCCGCGTCGGGATCCGCCTTGCGGACCTCGGGCCGCGAGCCCGGTGGCAGGTGGCGGAGCACGCCAGCGATGTGCTCGGTGATGTCCTGCGCCGCCTGATCGGGGTCGACCTCGAGCCCGAACTGCGCGATCACGAGCGAGACGCCCTCGGTCGACACCGACGTCAGCGTGTCGAGACCGTTCACCGTGTTGACCGCTTCCTCGATCTTCTGGCTGACGTCACTTTCGACGGCCAGCGGCGACGCGCCCTGATACGGCGTGACGATCGTGATCAGCGGAAAGTCGATCTTCGGGAACTTGTCGACGCCGAGCCGGCCGTAGCCGACCGCACCGACCACGACGAGCACGAGGATCAGCACGGTCGCGAAGACCGGCCGGCGGACGGAGATCAGGGATAGCCACTGCATGGTCGTCTCCTCGTCGTCTCTCGGGCTAGGGCGCCACGCGG
>JBKJUF010000002.1:0-2793 GCA_046590445.1 Kofleriaceae bacterium | reverse complement strand
CGCGACCGAACGCGACCGAACGCGACGACACGAGACGACAGGACGACAGGGACGAGCCGGCCGCTGGCTCGTTCGTGCTTTCCGGTGGCGCGCTGGTGCGGCATTTCCCGACCTGGTGGACGCGGCGCGGCAACAGCGTCTGCTTCGCCTTTGCGGCGTTGCCGTGCATACTTGCCGCTGTGCGTTTCCTCGCCATCGCAGCATTCGCGAGCCTCGCGAGTGGCTGCGCCGAGCTCGGGGTGATCCACGACGGCACGAGCATCTCGCTCGGCCGCCCGAACCGCGGCCGGATCGTCGATGGCGTTCGGCTGCCGAATCGTGGCGACGGGTTCATGACGCGGTCGATGTGGCAGTCCCGTGGCAACCGCTACGGCACCGACGAGCTCGTCGATCTGATCACCGCGGTCTCGCGCCGGCTCGTGGTCAAGACCAACGGCGTCCGGCTCGTCGTCGCGGATCTGTCGGGTCGTGGTGGCGGCGAATCAAAGCTCTGGCACCGCTCGCACCAGAGCGGGCGTGACGTCGATCTGCTGTACTTCGTGCGAGATGCCGACGGTAAACCCGTCGAGCCCGAGGTCATGCACGTCTTCACGCCCGACGGCAGCGCGAAGGACGGCAGCGGCCTTCACGTCGACGTGCCGCGCACCTGGCACCTCGTGCGCGAGCTCGTGACAGCCCCAGAAGCCACCGTGCAGTGGGTCTTCATGTACGAACCGATCGCCACGAAGCTCCTCGAGTACGCCCAGCAGACTGGCGAGCCCGAGGCGTTGATCTTGCGCGCGCGCAAGGCGCTCAAGCAGCCCGGCGACAGCGCCCCGCACAACGATCACATGCACGTTCGCGTGTATTGCTCGGTCGCCGATCGCGCGTACGGCTGTCAGGACATCGGCCAGCGCGAGCTGCTTGCCGAGCGCGAGCAGGAGCTCGCCGCGCAGACCGACACGATCGTTGCCGCATTGGGCGGTTCTGCAAACAGCACGTCACGCACGGCAAGCAGCAGTGGCGCGGTCACACCTGCGAGCTGGTCGACCGCCGCGTCAGCTGTGATGCCACCGGCACCGGTCGCGCTCCCGTCGATCGGCCGCCGGCTACTTCGGACACGGTCCCACCGCCTCGATCTTCGGCGCTGGCGCTGACTCGAACATCGCACCAGCGTCGAGCGGCACCGCATCCGCGGGCAGCGTGCTGGCGTCGAGGACGCCGGCGTCGGGATCCCCGACGATGCCCCCATCGGGCGGTCCCGCCGGGGCGGTCTCCGCCGCGGTCAACAGGCGCAGCGTTCGCAGGGTTTGATCGAACGCGCGGATATGCGAGGAGCGGGCGTCGACGTTCGGCGCCGACAGTACGAGGCTGACCGCGCGATCACCGGAGACCGCGACAGCTTGGCGGAGGTACCGCTTGCTGTCGTCGTACTCGAACCACACCGACGGTAAACCCGATGCCTCGTTCTCCTTCGGCCCCGCCTGCACGGGGCCGACCCGCATGCGCAGTAGCTGCAGCCTGGTGCGGAGCGCGCACGCGTACTGGGCAGTCGGAGTGTCCGGCGTGGCGCGACAGCTGGGCGGCCACGAGCAGTAAAGCTCGCGGGTGAAGCTCTCGGAGGTCAGCACGATCTGACCGCGCGGCTGCGTCCGCATCATCCACAGCACGAGCCCTGGATAGCTCGGTTGGTCGGTCGCGCGCCAGCCGCGCGGGACCACCATCCGGAGCCGATCGCTGCGTGACGTGAAGACCTGGTTGTCGAGCTCGGCGCGCGAATCTCCGACGACGAATGCGAACGTTACGGCGAGGGCGACGAGCAGCGCGAGCGGGAACGCAGCAGTCGCCAGTCGGCTCATCGGACCTCGAACCTAGCCGGTTCGACGTGTTCCGCGCGAGCACCGGGACCGAACGTGGACCTGAACAGAGACCCAGTTAAAAACTTGAGACCTGTGACGCTCTTCTTATTGACCGATTACATTCACAAGAATATTGTGACGACACTTCGACGGACGCTGGGTTCTCCAGCATCCCTCGAAGGTAGAAGACGCCCGGAGGGGGACTCGCACTGTGGTTAGACGACGCGCTGCTCGAGGGAGCAGGGCTTCGTCAGTGCGGTCGCCAGAGCTGCGTCTTCGTGCGTGTCAGCGAGGGGGATTCCGTTGTTCCGACAGCTTCAAAGCGACACCAGCGAGAGCACGCCGACCGGAACCATCGTTCCGTTCCGCACGCATCGCCGGCCGATCGTCGACGGGGTCTCACATCGCCGCGACGATGACTCGCCACTCGCGAATGCCTCGCCGACGCCGCGCTCGCTGGTCCTCAAGGAGGACGAGCTCCGCGCGATCGAGACGGCGTTCGCGGACGGCATCACGGCGGTCCAGATCGTCGACGCCTTCACGAGCCGCAACATCAAGTTCTCCGAGGCGAGCTTCCGCAAGTACGTCCAGCAGGGGCTCCTGCCGCGCAGCCGGCGCGTCGGTCGCAAAGGCAAGCACCGCGGCTCGATGGGCATGTACCCGGCGAAGACGGTGCGCCGGATCAACGACGTCAAGTCGCTGATGGCCGAGGGCTACACCATCGAGGAGATCCAGGGGCAGTTCCTGCTCTACACCGATCTCGTCGAGGGCATCTCCGAGCACCTCGCGGAGCTGTGGAACCGGCTCGGCACCGACATCACGAAGCACGACCCAGCGCAGCGCAAGGAGCTCGAGCGCGAGCTCGCCGATGTGCGCCGCGATGGTGACCGCGTGGTCGACCGGCTCGGAGCGCTCACGCGCCGGGTCGCCGCACCTCGCACCGACAACCTCCGAC
>JBKJUF010000534.1:0-2817 GCA_046590445.1 Kofleriaceae bacterium | reverse complement strand
ACCGGGTCCACGGCCTTCGACCTCAACGAGCTGGGGCTCGATCGCGCGAACGATACCCGGGCGCCGGACCTGATCATCTCGACCACCTGCAAGTCGATCGCACCCGGCGCGTTCGCGCTGTTCGCGCGGTCCGCGGATCCTGCGACGAACGGAATGCTGCCGGCACCCGACGCCGTCTTCGGGTTTTCGATGGTGAACACGTCCGGCGACGTACGCGTGATGGACGACGCCACCGTGCTCGACGCGGTCACCTGGACAACGTCCACCGACGGGGTCTCGTCGCAGCTCGATCCGGACCTCTTCACGACGATCGCGAACGACAACACCGCGAGCTTCTGCAACAGCACGATCAGCTACGGCGATCTGACGCACAAGGGCACGCCGAGGGCAGCGAACGCGCAGTGTCCGTAGGTGCCCCTACCGCCCAGGGAGGACCCGACGGAAGATGTGACGACGGGCGAGAGGTGCTGAGTCGGTAGGGGCAACGTCGAGTGTACACGGGACGTGCCCATTGCCCGGGATGCATCATCGCGGGCTTTGAGGAGGTGGTGTTGCAAGTTGCGTCGATGGCGTTGCACGTTGCCAGCCCATGACGAGTTGGCGGCGCGTTCAGGCATGCTTGGCAGTGGCACGGCCGGTGCTGCTGCGCCATCAAGTATGCGAAGGTGGCTCGCAGCGATCGTCGTGCTCGGTTGTCTCGCGTCCGTCGCGCACGCCGGTCGAAAGCGTGTCGCCGTGCTCGTGGACGGGCCGAGCGCCGACAAGATCCGCGGCGAGATCGTCAAGTTGATCCAGAAGGCTCACGCGGTCGTGAAGGTCGATGCGTGGAAGCGCACTGCGAAGGCGCTCGCCGCAACCAGGATCAACACGGCGAACGTCAGGAAGGTCGCTCGGAAGCTGGATGTCGACGCCGTCATCGAGGCTTCGGTCACCGAACGTCGCGGCGGATTTCGTGTTCGGGTCCGCCTTCGGTCCGGCGCTTCCGGCCAGACGATCGAGGAAGTGAACGCCACGACCAACGGCACGACGTTCGACAAGGCGTCACGCCGCGACCTCAGGGATGAAGTGATCGACGTGATCTCGACGATCGCTGATGATGATGTGCAGCCGCCGAAGAAAAGGAAGAACCGATGAGCGTTCTTGGCAAGATGGTCGTGATTGCGTTGGGGGTCTCGCTGATCACCGCGTGCGGCGGCGGCAAGCCGAGCAAGGGTTCCACGCGCGCGACGGCAGCGAAACCACCGCCCGACGATGAGCCCGAGTCGGAGGCCGAACCCGAGCCGAAGAAGAAGAAGGCACCGAAGGTGGTGCACGCCAAGGCCGCGCTGACGCCGGTGAAGGGCACGAAGCTCAAGCCGGCGCTCGTCACGCTCTCCCAACGGGAGGGTGAGGACACGAACGTGGAGGCCGAGGCATTCGATGGCGCGAAGCCGGGTACCTACTGGTTGGTGGTGCACGATGGCACCGAGTGCGGTCCCAACGCGACGAAGGCGGGTCCACCGTGGCCGGGCGGCACGGATGCAAATCTAAAGATCGTGATCGGCAAGGACATGACCGGCGGCCTCGACGAACAGGAGGTCAAACTGGCGCTCGAAGGTGACGCGGGCGCCGTCGGACACGCGCTCGTGCTCCACGAGGACAAGAAAGGGAAAGCAGGCAAGGCGCTCGCCTGCGGCCTGATCGAAGAGGTCGATGCTCCATAGGCTGATCGCGACCGGCTGAAGCGCTTCCCGGCGCTCGCCACCGTGGTACGGTTGGGAACAACAACTGAATCGGGTGCGGCAGGATCCTGCCGTAGGACTTCGGTGCCGATGGGGTCGTCGGCACATCCTCCTGGAGGATCCGATGTCCCGTTCCGATCAAGCACACCCGCCCGAGACCTGGTCTCCCGTCCGTCGCGCTGCGGCGGCCATCGCGTCGCCGATCCAGCGAATCCTCGCGATCGAGGCCGCGAGCGGCGTCGTGCTGCTCGTAACCACCGTGGTCGCGCTCGTATGGGCGAATCTTTGGACCGCGTCGTACAACGATCTCTGGCATACGCCGATCGGCGCGCGCATCGGGCCGTGGTCGTTCGAGCAGCCCCTGCACTTCTGGGTCAACGACGGCTTGATGACGGTGTTCTTCTTCGTTGTTGGCCTGGAGATCCGGCGCGAGATCTTCGAAGGAGAGCTCGCGAGCCTGCGCAAGTCGGCCTTGCCACTTTCGGCGGCAATCGGGGGGATGCTCGTGCCGGCGGCGATCTTCGCCGTGCTCAACATCGGCCGCGAGGGTGCGGCCGGCTGGGCCGTGCCGATGGCCACCGACATCGCGTTCGCGGTCGGAGTCTTGACGCTACTCGGCTCGCGCGTTCCGCCTTCGCTCCGGGTGCTGTTGCTCGCGCTCGCCGTGATCGACGACATCGGCGCGATCGTCGTGATCGCGATCTTTTACAACGCCGGGGGCTCGCTCGGCGGCCTCGTGGTGATCGGTGCCGGCGTCGCAGCGGTGCTGATCATGCGCTCGGCCGGCATCCGTACCCCACTGCTTTACGTCGTTCCTGGTGCCGTCATCTGGGCCGGGTTCCTCGTGATCGGGATCCATCCCACGATCGCGGGCGTCATGCTCGGCATGCTCGCACCGGTTCGGCCGTGGTTCGGACCGTCCGGGTTCGCGGAGACGACGAAGGCGCAGCTCGACACGCTGCCCTCGGATGATCGGGCCGGGCTCCTGGCGAGCCTCGATCTGATCAATGAAGCGCGGCGCGAAGCCGTCTCTCCCGTGGAGCGGCTGATCCATGCGCTGCATCCCTGGGTCGCGTTCGTGGTGATGCCGATCTTC
>JBKJUF010000459.1:0-12587 GCA_046590445.1 Kofleriaceae bacterium | reverse complement strand
CACCTTGCGGCGAGGGTCGCCCGCGAGGGCAAGGAGCGTGGCGTCACGCGGCCATTCGAGCTCGGCCACGTGATGGTGCTGACCCGCACGAACCGCGACAGCACGGAGATCGCCGCGGCGCTCCGTGCGCGCGGCCTGCCGTGCGCGCTCGTCGAGCCCGAGAAGCTGTTCGCGACCCGCGAGGCCGCCGAGCTCGCCTGCGTGCTCGCCGCGATCGCCGCGCCGCGCGACCGGTCCGCCCGCATGCGCGCGCTGCGCACCCGGTTCTTCGACGTGCCGTGGTCGGATCTCGTGCCCGTCGTCGACGCGCCCGACCACCACCCGCTGATCGCGCGGATCTTCGACTGGGCGCAGCTCGCGGCGCGGCGCGCGTACGAGACGCTGTTCCGGCGCGTCGTCGAGGACAGCCGGTTCGCGGAGCGCGCGCTCGTGCTCGGCGGTGGCGAGCGTGCGGTCACGAACACCTGGCACCTGATCGAGCTGCTGCTCGCCGAGCTCGGCCGCGCGCGCAGCGATCTGCACGAGCTCGTCGGCCGGCTGCGCGGCTGGATCGCCGACGACACCAGCCACCCCGACGAGCGCGACGTCCAGCGCGCGGAGACTGACTCCGACGCGATTCGGATCTTGACGATCCACAAGGCGAAGGGCCTCGAGGCCCCGTACGTGTTCCTCTACGGCGGGATGTCGGGTGGCCCGAAGGGCAACGTGCACACGCTGCGCGACGCGACCGGCCGGCTGATCATCGTCGGTACGCACGACGAGACCACCGGTGCGCAACTCGACGCCGTCACCGAGGCCGAGAACCAGCGGCTCGCGTATGTCGCGCTGACCCGCGCGCAGATCCGGCTCTACCTGCCGCTGTACGAGAGCTTGAAGAAGGACGCGACCTACCTGCCGATCCAGCGTTGCCTCGCGCCGCTGGCCGATCGCGCGCATCGCGGCACCCGCGTACTGTTCGAGGTCGTCGAGGTTCCCGTCGATTTACCGGAGTTGCCCGACGCACCACTCGACGCGCTCGCCGGGTTCGTCGCGCCGCCGCCGCCGCCGCCCGTCGAGCTGATCGCGCTGGCGGCCGAGCGCGGAGGGCTCGTCATGCTTTCGTATACGCGGCTCGCGCACGATCTCGCCGTGCCGATGACCGCGGCGAAGCCCGGCGATGCGCTCGCGATCGATCCCGCGGAGTTCGACGTCGACGATGCCTCTGGCACAGCTGATGTGGCGCCGCTCGTCGGGCCCGATGATCTACCGCCGGGCGCGGCGTCCGGTCTGCTTCTCCACGACGTCTTCGAGATCGCCGACCTCGCGCGTGCCCGAGCGGCGCCGGATGCCGCGGCATGGTTCGCAGATCCCGCGGTCGCGCTCCAGCTCGCCGACGCCGCGCGCGCCCGCGGCATCGACACCCGCTACCTGCCGCACGCCGCGCGGATCCTGCACGCCACGCTGACCCGGCCGCTCGCGCTCACCGACGGTACGACGCTGCCAGCGCTCGCAGAGGCGACCGGCTTCGCCCGCGAGGTCGAGTTCAGCTACCCGCTCGCCTCGGGCCGTGGCCTGGTGCGCGGGTTCATCGACGCGCTCGTCGTGATCGATGACGAGCTGTGGGTCCTCGATTACAAGAGCGACGTGCTCTCGGGGGACGATCGCGTGAAGGCGGCACACGAGCGTGTCGCCTCGCACTACGCCGTGCAGGCACGGCTCTATGCGCTCGCGGCCGATCGGTTCCGCAGCCACCGTCGGCTCGCGGGCCTGCTGTTCGCGTTCGTGCGCTACGATCTGGTCGCTCCGCTGCGGATCGAGCCCGACACCCTCGAGACGTGGCGCGCCTGGCTCGCGACGATCGCGGCGCGGCCGACCGGCGAGGTGGCGTCGTGAGCGCGCCGCTCCTGCCCCGCGGCACGCTGCGCTCGAAATTCATGGCAACGCCGGCGAGCGACGTGTTCCGCAAGATCGGCGCGGGCGCGCGCAGCTGCGATCTCGGTGACGAGGGGCTGTACCTCGCCGAGGAGCTGGTCGCGGCCGATCGCTGGCTCGGTGAGGCCGATGCGCAGGCGCTCGCGATCCTCGTGCTCGCCTTGATGATCGCGCAGCGCCAGGGCTCGACGCGGCTGCCGCTCGATCCCAAGCGCGGGCCGCTGAAGACGCTGGTCGGCGACATCAACCGCGTCGCGAAGCTCGACCTCGACGTGCCGCGCGTGCTGAAGACGATCACCGAGCTGACGCGGACCGGCCGGTTCACCCACGTGATCGGGGCGCGCGATGCGCGGCTGCCGCTTGTCGTCGATCACGATGCGCTCTACACCGAGCGATCGCGCTGGCTCGAGCAGCGGGTGGCGACCCGGCTCGCCGAGCGGCTGGCGGCGCCCGTGGCAGACGTCACCGCGATCGTCGACGACCTCGCACGCCGGCCCGGGTCGCGACCACTCTCCGACGAGCAACGTGCCGCGGTCGCGATGGCGCTGTCCGGCAAGCTCGCGGTCGTCACCGGCGGTCCTGGTACCGGCAAGACGGTCGTCGCCGCGGCGATCGTGCGCGGACTCGCCCGCCTCGGGATCGGCCCGGTCGCGCTCGCCGCGCAGACCGGCAAGGCCGCGAACCGGTTGACCGAGGTGATCCGCGAGCAGCTCGCGGCGATCGCCGACCCCACAGACCCCGATCGCGTGCTCGCGGCGAATCCGCCCGCGGCGCAGACGCTGCATCGTCTGCTCGGATATCGAGGAGGCCGGTTCGCCCATCACGCGCAGAGCCCACTGCCAGTCGGCGCGGTGATCATCGACGAGGCCTCGATGATCGACCTCGAGCTCGTCGATGCGTTGCTCGACGCCCTGCCCGCGTCGGCGCCGCTCGTGCTGATCGGCGACGCGCACCAGCTCCCCGCGATCGATGCGGGCCAGCTGCTCGCGGACCTCGCCGCCGGCGAGCCCGGAACACCCGAGGCTCCCGGCGCGTCGCGGGTCGCGGTGCTCGTGAAGAGCTTCCGCATGGATACCAGCGATCGGCACGGGCTCGCGGTCTACAACGCCGCGCAGGCGATCCACGCGGGCACGTCGAACCTGCTCGTCGACAAGGCGCACGCGCTGGCGACGCCGCGCACGCCGGGCACCCTGCAGTTCCAGGGCGCCGAGTGGGTCGACACCGCCGCGGCGCCCCGCCCGCAGGACATCACGCTCGCCGTCGCGACCGCGCTCTGGCACCACTTCGATGGCCCCAAGGCCCTGCGCGCGGGCGAGCGGGTGTTCCGGTTCACCGACGGCCTGGTCGACGAAGCACAGCGCCCCGAGCTCGAGCAGCTGTGGCACCTGCTCGGTCGCGCGCGCATCCTGACCGTGACCCGCGCGCTCGCGACCGGCGCGATCGCGATCAACGATCACGTCCACGAGCTCGCACTCGACCGGCTGTCGGTGACGGGCCGCCCCGACTTCGTGCCCGGCGAGCCGGTGATGATCACCGCGAACGACTACCAGCGCGGCCTGTTCAACGGCGATCAGGGCATCGTCGTGCGCGCCGACGAGGGCCTCGGGCGACATCACTATCGCGCGCTGTTTCGTAGCGGCGGCGAGCTCCGGCCGTTCGCGATCGAGGCGCTGCGCGATCGGCTCGAGCTGTCGTGGGCGCTCACCGTGCACAAGAGCCAGGGCAGCGAGCTCGACGCGGTCGCGGTGTTGCTACCGCACGAGGATCTCCCGCTCGTCACCCGCGAGCTGCTCTACACGGGCATCACCCGCGCGCGCACCGGTGTCGTGATCTGCGGCTCGAAGAAGATCCTGACGGCAGGTGCCGCGCGGCGCGCGCTCCGCGAGTCCGGGCTGGGCGACAGGCTTCGGGCTACGCTCAGGCCGTGACGCGCGCGCCGACCGTCCCGCCCCCCGGATCCGGCGATCCGACGTGTCCCCACGTGTCGCGTACCGAGGGTGTGTGCGAGCGCTGCGGCAACTGCGCGCACGACGTGGTCCTCAACGCCGCATGCCTCTACTGCGGCAGCACCGATCTCGATCCAGTCGCGATGTCACCGAAGCCGCCCGCGGTGATCCCGGCCGACGCGCTCGTCCGTAAGAAGAGTTAGGCGGGCGACTCCTGCTCGTAGAGCGCGACCGGCTCGGACGCGCGCCACGGGCCATCGCCGAGCGGGGGCGCGCCCTGCCAGAGGATCGCGAGGTCAAGCTCGATCGCGTCGAACGGCTCGGCGCGGACGCGCTGGTCGTCGCGATGGGCGGCGACGAGGAGCCAGCGGCCTTCGTGCAGGCGCAGAACCTCGAGCGACTTCTGGATCGGATGGACGAGCCAGACGTGGCGCACGCTGGCGCGCGCGTAGATCGCGAGCTTCTGGATGCGGTCGGTCTTCTCGGTCGACGGCGAGAGCACCTCGGCGACCCAGTCGGGTGCGAGCGCGAAGTACGGTTCGACCGGGATCGTCGGCATCCGCTCGAGGCGCCAGCCGGCGAGATCCGGTACCAGCACGTCGCTGCCGAGGTGAAGCGCCGGCTCGTCGAGGATCATCCAGCCGCCGGGCCCGCCGCGGCCGCGCTTGAATGGCGGGCCGAGCTCCTCGCCGAGGGCGGATGCCGCGAGCGAGTGGCGCGGAGCCGGGCGCGGGGACAGGAACAGCTCGCCGTCGATGATCTCGGCGAGCTGGTGCTCCGGGGCATCGACGATGTCCTGGTAGGTGGCGGGGCGACGGGCGGGCGTGGCCATGCCGTACTGTAGCAACCGGCTCTGAACGTGGCGGGCGGGAATCAGCCGGCGAATCAGTTGTCGAGGATCAGGAAGATCCTGGTTAGTCGCGGAACAACCAACTACCAGTCGATCTGGACGGTCGCGCCGGCAGTCTCGGGAGAGACGATCGGGGTCACCGCGAACTGCCGCTTCTTGGCGCGGCGGCCCGTCATCGCCGGGCGATCCTCGGTGTCGTCGCTCGAGACCATGATGTAGATCAGCGCGCCCGCGCCGATGACGCCGAGGCCGATCGTCGTCGGGATCAGCCACTTGGTGCGGCTGAAGCCCGAGCACGCGTCCTCGAACTTGCTCTGGTCGGCCGGGTTCGTGAAGCGGTTGCTGCTGTTGCCACACTGGCCGCTGCCGACCTTGCCCGAGCCATCGCGTGTGCCCATGTACTCGCCGAGCTCGGCGTTCTGGTACGAGCTGATCGGGCCGAAGTACGTGATGCCCCAGACCACGCCGCCGATCGCCGCGCCGCCGAGACCGACGGCCGCCGCGACCTTGAACATCGTCTTGTTGTCGCGGTGCGAGACCGTGTTCTCGCGTCCATTGATCGGATCCGGCTGCGGGTTCGTCAGATCGACCGGCGTGCCCGGCTCCGCCTTGGTCAGCTCGATCGCCTTGGTGGTCGGCTCGCCGGCGCGGATCGTGACGTCCTTCTCTTCCCAGAGCTGATAGCCCTCCGCCTCGACACCGACGCGGTAGCGACCCTCGCCGAGCGAGATCGTTGCCTGGCCGCTGGTCAGGTTGCCCTTGCGCTCGCCGTTGATGAGGACCGTGCCGCGCTCCGCGTTCGCCTTGATGACGAGCGTGCCGTCCGAGTCCTCGCCGGTCAGCTTCTTGTACGCCGTGCGTGACCAGCTCGCGAGCGCCGGACCCTTGGTGTCCTTGAGCGGCAGGAGCTCGTTCGGCAGCGACGACAGCTGCTGCTTCTTGCCGACGCTGATGAGCTTGAGCGTGACCTTGTAGCCGCTGCCGGTCGCCTCGATCTTGCCGAACAGCAAGACGTCGACGTTCATCTGGGCGCCGATCGGCGCCATGCACGACGGGTGCTCGCCGCCGCAGTTGTTCATCAGCTTCTCGTCGACCAGCTCGCGATTCTCGGTGCTGAGCGCGTAGGTCGCGCTGGCGCTCGCGCGGGTCCGCAGCGCCGCGGTCAGATCCTTGGCGACCTGGGTGTCGGCGTCGTCGATCTTGCCATTCGCGCCGACCACGGCTTCGATGCCGAGGATCGCGATCTTCTGCTTGGCGGCCATCGCGACCGAGCCGAAGCAAGCGAGGAACAGAAGGGCGAGTGGAAGCACGCGTTTCATGGGGATCCTCGAGGCAAGGGCTAAATTATACACAGATCTCCGAGCCACCGAACGCGATCCTGGCCCCGCCGTTTTCGCCGGGCTACCGTGTAAGTCCTTAAGGGCCATGAGGACGCTATCGGCGCGGATCCTGCTCGGTTTTGCGGTGCTCACCGTGGCCTTCGGCGTGATCACCGTGCAGGTCGTCGTCGACATGCGGCGGGTCGAGAACCAGTTCCTGCTGATGGGCAAGGGTTACGTCCCGCTCGCCCTCGAGAGCAAGGACCTGGCGCGCCGCCAGGACGAGCTCCACCAGTACGTCGAGAACCGCATCCAGGAGGACATCCCCGAGCGGATCAAGCCCGAGCTGACGCGGCTCCGCGGCAACCGGGACAAGCGGGTCCGCGAGCTCCGCCGGATCCTCCAGAGCATCGAGGCGATCGTCGAGGTCGATCCCCGGCAGTTCACGATCACCCGGCCACGCCTCGAGCAGATCGAGCGCAGTATCAGCGACGTCGATGGGGTCTACGCGCACTATCTCGCGGGCGCCCGAGATGGAACGAGCCAGCGGACGCCGGCGAGCGGGGCCGGTGCAGATCCCGAGTCTCGCAAGGCCCACGCCGACGCGCTCCTCAAGCTCAAGGATGAGGAGCGCAAGTTATGGGATCTCATCAACAAGCTCTCCGATCAGCTCGAGCGCAACGTCGGCCGCACCACGGCCTATCTCGAGCAGAACGAGCACACGCTGCGGATGCGGACGATCTACCTGGGGATCACCGCGGTCGTGCTCGGGCTTCTCGTCACGCTGTGGGTGGTGATCACGCTGCGCCCGCTGCGGCGGCTCCGCGACGGCGCCCGCCGGATCGCCGCGGGTGACTACGCGAGCCGGATCTCAGAGCGCGGTCCGGCCGAGGTTCGCGAGCTCGCGCAAGAGTTCAACTCGATGGGGCGCGCCGTCGAGGAACGCGAGCGCGAGCTCGTGCGGTCGGAGCGGCTCGCCGCGGTTGGCAAGATGGCCGCGATGATCACCCACGAGGTGCGCAACCCGCTCTCGTCGATCGGGCTCAACACCGAGCTACTCGAGGACGAGCTCGATGAGGGGCCGGAGGGTGCCGAGGCGCGGAGCCTGTGCAGCTCGATCCACCGCGAGGTCGACCGGCTGACCGCGATCACCGAGGAGTACCTCGCGTTCGCGCGGCTCCCGAAGCCGAAGCTCGCGCGCGAGCCGGTCAACACGATGGTCGGCGCGCTCGCCTCGTTTGTCCGTGAGGATCTCGCCGGCCGCAAGGTCAAGCTCGAGACCGATCTCGCTGCTGGAGACCCGATCGCTTTGTGTGATGGCGGACAGATCCGACAGTGCCTGATCAACCTGGTGCGCAACGCCGCCGACGCCGTCGCGGCCAAGGGGGAGGGCCATGTCATGCTGCGGACCCGGGTCGCCGGCCGGCGCATCGAGATCGACGTGGTCGACGACGGCATCGGGATCACGCCCGACGTGCTTCCGAAGCTGTTCGATCCGTTCTTCTCGACGAAGGAAGGCGGCAGCGGGCTGGGCCTCGCGCTGACCCAGCAGATCATCCGCGACCATGGTGGGGACCTCCGGGTCGACAGCACCGTCGGTCGAGGTACGACCTTCACGGTGAGCGTTCCGGTCGGCGGGTAGCGAGCGTGCGTGTTGTGATGTTGCGATCGTTGGCCCCTCGTACGATCATGGCCGCGCCCGATGTCCGACGCCGACGAGAAGCGACGCGATAACCGCGAAGCGGTGACGCTGTGCGTCGAGTACGAGGGCGCCGATGATCTGATCGGCGACTTCACCGAGAACCTGTCGTCGGGGGGCACCTTCGTCTCGACCCTCCGCGACATCCCGATCGGTACGCAGATCCAGCTCGTGCTGTCGTTCCCGGGGTTGCTCCAGCCGATCGCCATCAACGGGGTCGTGCGCTGGACGCGTCAGGCCGAGAGTGAAGAGGGCGACGCTGGTGCGGGCATCGAGTTCGAGCCCGGACCCGGTCGCGATCAGCTCGCCGCAGTGGTCGATCGAATCCGCAACAAAGATCCGAAGACCATCTCGCGGCTCTTCCGCGTGCTCGTCGTCGAGGACAACCGCCACGTCGCGCAGCTGATCCAGGAAGGCCTCCGCGGCTCGACCCGCCGCGACTACGGCGGCGGCATATCGTTCCTGTTCCGCGACGCCGAGGACGGCCGTTCCGCCATCGAGATCCTCCGCAAGGAGACCTTCGATGCGCTCATCATCGACGTCTACCTCCCCATCCTCGACGGTCCCCGCGTGATCACCGCCGCGCGCACCGAGCTCGGCCTTGTCGACCTGCCGATCATCGCGGTCTCCGCGGGCGGCGATGCCGCGCGCCGATCCGCTCTCGAGGCCGGTGCGAACATCTTCCTCGACAAGCCGATGCGGCTCCGCCAGGTCGTCGACACGATCGCCCGCCTGCTGTTCTGACCGGCGCGACGGTTACGGAAGCTTCGCCTTGAGCTCGAGGGCCTCGGCGTTCTCGGGCTCGGTCTTCATCGCCTGCGCGAGCGCCGCCTTGGCTTCCTTGGTCTTGCCCATCGCCATCAGGGCGCGGGTCCGGCCGAGGTGGACGAGCGCGGGTCGACGCGGCGGCGGGGTGATCGCGAGCATCGTGTCGTAGGTGAAGATCGCCTTCGGGCTATCGCCGAGCTCGAAGTACGCGCGCGCGAGGCCGCCGAGGATCTCCGGATCGTGCGGCGTGATGAAGGTCGCCATCTCCCCGTAGGTGCGCACCTTCGCCGGGTTCGCGAGCTTGCCGTACTCGGCAACGAGCTTCTTGAGGGGCGCGACCTCCATCTGCTCGAGGAACGCGTAGTGCTCGAGCTCGGCAAGACCGCGCGCGGTGTCGCCACGCTTGAGATAGAGCTCGCTGAGCTGCTGGTACGCGAAGCTGCGCTCGGGATCGAGCTTCTTGGCCGCGCACAGCTGCTTCTCGACCTCGGCCACGTTCTGCTCGCCCTCCGCGAGCTGGGCGAGCCGTGCGCGCAGGTCGGAGTTGTCGTGGCCATCGGCGGCGAGGCTCGCGAACAGCCGCTTGGCGCCCGGCGCGTCGTTCTTGTGGATCGCGATCTCGGCGAGGATGTAGCGCGCGATCGGCTGCTTCGGATCGAGCGTGAGCGCGAGATTCGCGGTGACGCCGGCCTTCTCGGCATCGGCGCCGTAGTAATAGCCGAGCGCGAGGTTCGCGCGTGCCCGGGCATCCTTCGGCGCGGCGTCGACCGCGACCTCGAGCTTGGTGACGTCGTCGAAGCCACGCGTCGGTAGCTTGAACGTGCCGACGTACGGCGCGAGCCGGATCTCGAGGTACTTGCGGAACTCGGCATCGAGCTGCGGGATCGGCTTGCCCGTGATCGTACGCAACACCTCGGGCGTCTCCTTGCCCTTGCCGAACATCTTGAGCCCCTCGACGATCTTCGGAAACCCGTAGGTCTGCACGAGGTACTCGATCGTGACCGCCGACTGGTAGTACGCGACGACGACCGCGTTCTGATCGGGTTGCATGAACTCGGAGTTGAGCGCCGCGATCGAGGGCAACGTGCCGTGCAGCATCGCGCCGTACAGATCCGCGTCGTTCTCGCGGCGCCACTCGGGGCGCGCGATCAGCGTCTCGTACTCGCTCAGGCCCTCGGTGAACCATCGCGGCACCCGCGAATTCGAGAGCTGGATCGCGAACACGTGCGCGAGCTCGTGCCACATCACCATCCCCCAGTTGATGTCCCCGTTGGCGGGTGACATCGCGGTGATCACCTGGCCGAAGCAGACGCCGAGCGCCGAGATGTCCGGCAGCCCGACCGTGCGCACGCCGTACGCGGCGCGATCCGCGTAGAGCTCGAGCGTGATCGGCGTCTTCGGCGAGAAGCCGTAGCGCTTCACCATGTCGGCGAACGCGCGCTCCATCGTCGGCTCGAGGTATCGCGAGAACACCGCCTTCTCCTCGTTCGCGTAGCGAATGCGGAAGCTCTTGGTCATCGTCGTCGTGTAGTGCTTCGGGATCGTCTCGCGGAACAGGTCGAGCGTGTTCGAGGCGCGCACGTTGTACTGGTCACCGACCCACGACTTGTCGAGCCACTCGATGCCCTCCTTCTCCAGGCCGAGGCGGAGGTAGCCGAGCCCTGCGCCGGCCATCGCCTCGTAGAAGTCGGGCTTGAGCTTGACGGCCTCCTTCTCGAGCTCGACCGCCTCGACGTAGCGATGCTCGCGGACCGCGGAGCGCGCCACCACGCGATAAAGCTGCGCGTACGCCGGGTTGATCGCGAACGCCTTCTGCTTCTCGGCGTCGTAGAGCCGGGTGTCATCGCGCAGCCAGTGGATCGTGGCCTTCATCGCGATCGCCTCGACGTCCTCCTTGTTGACGGCGAGCACGCTGTCGAGCGTCTTGGTCGCGCCCTCCCACTGGTTCTGATCGATCTCGATCGAAGCGCGCGCCTTGAGTGCCCGCGCGTTCTTCGGGTTCACCGCGAGCGCGGCATTGAGGTGGTGGCGTACGGCTGCGAGGTCGTAGCGGGTCTCGAGGATCACCTCGGCCATCGCGGCATGCGCGTCGGGATGGTTCGGGTTGACCTTGAAGACCTCCTCGAGCGTCTGCTCGGCGAGCGCTGCGGCGTACTTCTGGAGGAACAGGTCTGCCCACGCGACGCCGATGTCCGTCATCTGCGGGCCCTTGCGCAGCGCCTCGCGGAACGCGTCGTTGGCGAGCTGCACGTTCGAAGTGTAGCGAGCCGCCGTCGCGAGCTGATACATCTGGTGGGGATCGTCGAACGCGAGCTTGTTCGCATCCGACTCCTTGATCGTCAACGTGAACAGCGCCCTGGCGCCGGCGATGTCGCCGCCGGCCTGGCGCACGAGCCCGAGTGCAGTGCGCACGGCGCGATCGTCGGGACGATCCTTGAACAGCTGCTCGAGATCCTTGCGCGCGTCGGCAAGCCGGCCGGTCGCCTCGCGGACCTCGGCGAGCAGCAGGCGGACCTCGACGGCGAGCGGGTCCTTGCCCTGCGCGATCGGCGCCAGCGTCGCGTCGGCGGCCGCGTGATCGCCGGTCGCGAGCTGAGCACGCGCGAGGAGCACCCGCGCCACCAGACGATCCTTGCCGGTAACCTTGGTGAGCTCGGCGATCGCGGTCTTGTAGTCGCCCGCGATCAGCTTGTCGCGGCCGGTCGCCAGATCCGCGGCGGCGACGCGGCCCATGGCGATCACGACGAGCAGAGCCAGGCCGCCGATCCTCATCCCGTGCATGCCCTCGAATCTGGGCGACGCAGGTACCCCTGTCAAACCGGGATGCAGCCAGCGGGCCGATGCCTGCCCCGTACGCCCTGCCGGGCACCGAACCAGGCGCCACGGTGACGCATGCGGTATGGTTGGCCGTGGCCGAGCCTTCGAAGGACACCGGGGTGAGCTCGCAGGGGCTCTACAGCGCGTTCGACGCGTTCCTCAAGCAGGCGATCCGCGAGTACTACGACCGCAGCTGGACGACCCGGAAGGGGAACTTCATCGCGCTCCTGATCGCGTCGGGCAGCACGTCGTTCGCGCTCGCCAAGGACTCGGTCGTCGACGGCTCTGGCACCAAGAAGGTCGCGCTCGGCGCCGGCCTCATGATCGCGCTGCGGATCGGGCTCAAGTACGCGCTCGGCGGGCCGCTCGGCCTCGTGCTGTCCGTGGCGGCGGGCGCTTCGATGATCGCGTACTTCGTGCGTAACCAGAAGGACATCGTCAAGAAGGTCGGGCACTACAAGACGGTGATCGCCGAAAACGAGAAGAAGTACGACGAGGTGCAGGCGGGCTGGCGGGACGGCAAGTACCAGATCAGCGACCGCAACCTCATGATCGACGGCCTGATGAAGCAGTTCATCACCTCGATCGACGAAGCCTGACGTGCCTCGCGCGAGCGTGCGCCGGATGGTTCTGGCCGTGATCGTCGCAGCGCTCACGCATGTCGTCGGGCCCGGAACCGGCGAGGCACACGCGCAGAAGCCTGCGAAGCCGGCCCAGCCGACGGTGAAGCAGCGCATCGTTGGCATCCTCGACGTCAGAGGGCCGTCCCCCGCCGACGAGGCGACGTTCGAGCGGAACCTCGAGAGCCAGCTCGATACCGCCACCTACTGGCTCTCACCGCGCGCGAAGATGCGCGAGCGGCTGCGCAACTCCACCAAGTGGACCGAGGGCTGCCTCGTCTACCACTGCCTCCGCGAGGTGATGGTCCAGACCAACGCCGAGCTCGTGATCCTCGCCGCGCTGACCGGATCGGGTACGAGCTTCGGGTTCGTCGTCACGTTACTGCGAACCGATACCGGCCGCGTGGTCTCGCAGGCAAGCGAGCGCTGCGACGTGTGCACGTTCAACGAGACGATGACCGCCGCGGTGCTCGCGACGATCGGGCTGCTCCACTCGGTTCCCGACAAGCTCCCCGACGAGTTGGCCCAGCAGGGCGCGGCGGTCGACCTCGCCGTCAACATGGCCGTGATGCCGGTCAAGAAGCAGCTGACCACCACGCGGCGCGCCAACTCGCGGCTGGGCGTGACCCTCACGATCGTCGGGCTCGTCGCGGCCGC
>JBKJUF010000734.1:0-11107 GCA_046590445.1 Kofleriaceae bacterium | reverse complement strand
CACCCGGCGAGGATTTGCGCCGCGTGATCACGCCGGCCGCGACTCGCGCCGTGATCGCACCGACCGCGACGATGATCTCGCGGCCGCGCGCGATCGCGATCATCGCCGCCGCGTGCGACGCCGTCGCGCACCTCCATCGCTTCGGCTGGGTCCACGGCGATCTCAGTCCGGGCAACCTGATCGTCAGCGACACCGATGGTGTCGTCGTCGTTGACCTTGGCGTCGCCCGCAAGATCGGCGAGGCAGGTACGGTCCGCGGCACCCACGCGTACATGGCACCCGAGCAGGTCCGCGGCGGTGCGTGGACCCCGGCGACGGATGTGTTCGCGCTCGGCGTCGTGCTGTGGGAGCTCGTCGCTGGTGCGCGGCTGTTTCATCGCGGCCCGACGTGGCTCTCGATGGCCGCCGTCGTCGAGGCCACGCCGCCTCCCCTCCCAGGTGGTGGGCTCGACAGCATCGCGCAGGCCGCGCTCTCCAAGGATCCCGCGCACCGCATCGCCACGCCCGCGGAGCTCGCCGCGAAGCTGCGCGACATCGGCGACTAAGGGTTGCCCCGGGTGTGACCCGGGGCTCCCACAGATCCGGACGTGCCGATTTCCGGTATCCGGCTCTTCGTCCACGGGTTCGCTACGTCCGGTAGACGCTGTGGACGACTTGGGCGGCTGAAGCGGATACCGCTTCATCACGCGCATGAATCGTGGCCACGGCAGCGCGTCTACTCATCACGTTCGCGTCATGGCTGGGCGTACTTTGCGAGGAACAACGTGTGGCGCCCCCTACATTGACTTGCCGAGGGCTGCTGGTTAGCTTCGCGCCCATGACGGCCAGGGCCGGACTACTCGATTCTTTCCTTCGGTTCTGTGGCGAGCGCTAGTCCACCTTGCGCGACCTGCGTGTCGATCTCTCGGCCTCACGGCCGACGAGGCGACCAAGTGCGTCCGTGGGGTGGGCTTCACGGGGCGGATCGAGGTCCGACCGGCGGATACGAGCGCGACCTGCCTGAGCGCTCGCGTCTGCGACGCCCAACTACTGAGCTCAACCAGACCCCGGCCATTGAGCTGTGGGTGGGCCTCAGCATCAGCGTTCCCGATTGATCAACCTGTGAGGTCCGTATGAAGTCATCTGTTGTGGTGTGCGCCAGCCTGCTGGCGTCGTTCGGTGGTGTGGCGCTCGCGGCGGCCGACCCGCTGCCGGCCTGGTGCGGCGGCCAGTCGCTCCATGCCGACTCGTACGATCTCAAGCAGATCAAGGACACCGAGCCCAAGGAAGTGATCCGCGCGATCGCGAAGATCATGTGCACGGACAAGGCCGAGGTCGCCGAGCACCACGCGAAGGTCGATGTGGCCCGCCAGGCTTGGGGCAAGAAGTTCGGCATGATCGACTCCGACTGGGCGGACGCCGTGGAGTTCATCGACAACAAGGATGGCAATTTTCCGAAGATCGCGCCGTCGACGAAGGTGATCGCGCAGTTCACGCCCATGGATCAGTACAGGCTGATCAAGGGCGATGCCCTGGGCGGAATCGCCGAGCCGCTCTACGCGGTCGACGTGCTCGGGACCCAGCTGACCGAGGTCGGCCGGCTTGCGTTCCTCGAAATCTGCGCCAGCGACAGCATCACCCACGACTCGGTCAGGGACTGGGCGGTGTGCCAGGGGGACGTTGACGCCTGGGACTTCGCGAAGTTCGCGACCCAGCTTCGCAGCGACACCGCGCACGACGGCGCGACCAAGATGCACCTGCGGGTCCGCGCGGTGCGCCTCAACGACACGCTCAAGGCCTACGCGATCGAGCGCGACAAGCTGTTCAAGCAGGATGACGCCTACAAGAAAATGTTCGAGGTCGCCGCCCGCGGCCGCGCCGCGTGGAGCAAGGGCGTCGGCACGAACACCAAGCTCCTCGAGTTGGTGCAGACGATGGAGTCTGCGAAGCTCGCGGGCTCGCGCAAGCTGTTCGCGGACTGCGAGGCGAAGACGGGCGCCGCGCTCGTGGAGGTGGTCTCGAAGATCCCCGCGAAGGAGTTCACCGGGATGGTGGACGATCGCATGGACCCGACCGGCGGCTTTGCCTACCAGGCAACCCCGAAGCTGCTCGCCAGCCCCGAGGTACAGCTTGCGGCGATCGCCTACGTCCTGTGCCAGCCAACGACGTCGACCGCTGACTGGCTCGCGGCAGGCCTGGACGATCTTCCCGGCATGCGTGGGCCTCGCAACGCGGCCACGACCGAGATCCACAACGAGAAGTGGGTCTTCGATGACGTCAAGGCGCGCGCGCTCGCCAACCCGAACGTGCGCGGTCGCCCCTACGACCGTACGGGCGGCAACATCATGAGCCACGGGGGTCTGATCGCCTCGGTGAAGGTGGTCAAGGACGTCGCGACCATCACCATGAAGAAGACGTCCGTCATGAGCACGGAGTGCGTGAAGTCGCATTACACCAACCGTCTCTCGCGTATCACCTCCGACGGCAGACTCGAGTACGAGCTGATCTGCGACAAGTGGAGCCCGAAGAGGTACGACACGACGCCGTCAAACCAGACGGTCGACGCGAAGTTCGCGCCAATGCTGAAGCCGGGCATGCAGTTCTCGTCGTTGCGGGGCGGCGGCGAGCGGACGGAAGTCATCGCGACGTGGGCGAACGCGAAGGCGACCGCGCCGGCGACGGTCCTCGGCGCGAAGCTCAAGTAGCGCGCTCGTCGTCGTCGACGTGTGCGATGCCGGCGCACGAGGTCGAGGTCGGCGAGTTCTACATCGATCGCTATCCGGTCACCGTCGACGGGCGGAAGTTCGTCACCGGCATCTCGTGGCGCGAGGCCAGTGCGTTCGCGGACTATCACGGCGCCGCGCTGCCGACAGAAGCGGAGTGGGAGCGTGCGGCGCGCGATGGTCGCAGCTTCTTCTTGTGGGGTGACGCCTGCTTCCCACTCGGCCGCATCGCGTTTCCCGAGGGCGCGGCGAATGTGGCGTGGGTGCGATGACCATCAGCCGCTGGAGGCCGAGTCAGATCGTGAGCCGCCAGGAGAAGTTCATCCTGGGGTGGCTCAAGCGGAAACGGAAGCTCGTTGCGTTTCTAGGTCTTCGGTGCAGGATCGCCTTCGGCGCGCTTCGCAATGCGGGCCGCGCGAACGACTTCGCGCTCGGCCTCGCGCTTCTGACGGAGATCGAACTGGTTGCGAGCGGCGCGTGCGCCGAGGATGAAGCCGAGGAACATCCCGATCAGGATCATCCCGGGGATGAAGATGATGTGGCTCGAGGTCACTTTCCGTCCTTCGCGGCCTCGTCGAGATCGCGCCGCAGCGTGGCGATCTCCAGCTTGAGGCGCTGCTGACGGCTCCACAGGAACATCAGGAAGATGGCGGCCACGATCCACATCGCGGCGTACGCGAGGATCACGTGGCGCTCGTTCTTCGCGATGTGCGTCGCAGCGACCTGGTGCTGCGCGAGATCGAGGTCGAGGCGGCGCTTCGCGGCGACGGCGTCGAGGGTCTCGCAGCGAACGGTCTCGATCTCGTAGGCCTTCTGCAGGATGCTCGGCGCGAACGTCGGGTCGGCGTTCATCGCATCGGTGCAGACCCGGCGGAGCGCGGTGGCGTCGCCGGTGGCGGTCGGAGCGGGCAGCGATGGCGCGGGCGGCAGCGTCGTCGCCGGGGCATCGGCGGCGGGTGTGGCGCTGCCCGCGGTCGGTGCGGGCTGGGCCAGCGCCCCGACGGGCGCGAGCACGAGGGCGAGCGAGATCAGCGTCTTCATCGAGCTCTTCATGTCAGCACTCCGGTATCGAGGGCCCGCTCGCGTAGCTCGCGCAACTCGCGCTCGGCGCGCGCACTCTGGATGCGCGCGATGACGAGCGCGAGGAACCAGCACAGAAAGGTCGCGACCGAGAGCCAGAACACGAGCTTCATCTTCGGCTCGAGCGCGGCGGCCACACCCTGCTGCGGGTGGCGGTCGCTGCGATCGACCATGAAGTAGATGAACGGCAAGGCGACGGTGCCGAAGACGGCGAGCCCTGCGGCCATGCGATCCGCGCTCGCCCCGGCGAACCGCCGCACGATCACGTACGCGACGAGGGTGAGCCAGAGCAGCAGCGACATCGTCAGCCGCTTCTCCCAGGTCCACCAGACATCCCACGCCGCCTTGCCCCAGATCGACCCGGTGATCAGCACGACCGCGCCGAGCGCGACGGCGACCTCGGCCGCCGCGAGCGCGATGTCGTCCCACTTCGGCTTGCGGAACTTGAGGAACGCGATCGAGGCGACGCCGCAGAGCGCCACCGCGGCGAACATCATGAAGGCGTGAGCCACGTGGTAGTAGAAGATCTTCTGGTTGAAGAACAGATCCTGCGCGAGCGGCGTGTACGTGAACACGAGCCAGATCGTGATCGCGAAGCCTGTCGCCGAGAGCGCCGCGAACACGGGCACGGCATAGCTGCGCTTGGTCGTCGCTTCGCTCATTCGATCACCAGGGACTCGAAGGTCCATATCGACACTACCAGGAACGCGGCGTCGTAGATTCCGAGGAAGCCGATCCAGTACCAGGCCGCGTCGAGGTTGACCCGCTCGGCGATCAGGGCCTCGGTCGCCGAGGTCCCCGCCACGAACAGCGGGATCAAGAGCGGGTACAGCACGACGGGCAGCAGGACGTCGCGCGAGCGCACCTTGAGCAACGTCGCCGCGAACACCGAGCCGACCGACGCGAAGCCGATCGCGCCGAGCACGAGCGCGATCACGAGCGGCAGGGGGTTCTCGAACAGCGGCGCGCCCAGGAACAGCGCGAGCAACGGCGTGCCGACCGCCGCGACGACGAGGACGAGGACCGCGATCGCGATCGCCTTGCCGAGGAACACCGCGAGCCGCGGGATCGGCGCGAGCAGCAGTGCGCGCATCGTGTCGTTCTCGCGCTCGCGATCGAAGGCGCGACCGAGGCCGATGGTGCCGGCGAACGCGATGGCGACCCACAGCATGCCGGGCGCCGCACCGCGGACGATGCGGATGTCACGCGGGAACGCAAACGAGAACACGACGACGATCAGCGCCGCGAAGAACGCCATCGTGTAGACGATCTCGCGGCTCCGCAGCTCGATGCGGAGGTCCTTCCAGGCGACGCGACCGGCTTGGCGGAAGAGCGACATCAGTTGGCGTGCTGATGATAGACGTCCTTGAGCCGCTCGTAGTCGTACGAGCCGCGCTCTTCGAACACGAGCTGGCCGCGGCGCAGGATCGCCACGTGGTCCGTGCGGCCGGCGATCGCCTCGAGATCGTGGGTGACCACGACGACGATCGCGCCGCCGTCGCGCAGCTTGCCGAGCTCGGTGCCGAGGGCCAGCGCGCCGCCGCGGTCGAGTCCGGTGAACGGCTCGTCGAGGAGCAGCAGCGACGGTGCGGTCAAGAGCGCGCGGGCGAGCGCGAGCCGCTGCACCATGCCGCGCGAGTAGGTTCGCGAGGCGCGGTCACGTGCACGAGGCTCGAGGCCGACCCGATCGAGCACGGCGTCGATCGGTGCTTGGCCGGGATCGAGATCGTAGAGCTTCGCGAATAGCTCGAGGTTCTCGCGCGCGGTCAGCTCGGCGTAGCAGAGCGACGCGTGCGCGAGCATGCCGATCTCGCGGCGCACCGCGGTACCGGTGACCTCGGCGGCGCCTGCGCGGTACACGACCTTGCCGTCGTTGGGCCGCACCAGCGTCGACAGAATGCCGAGCAGCGTGGTCTTGCCGGCGCCGTTGTGGCCGAGCAGTGCGCACATCGAACGGCTCGCGAGCTCGAGGGTCACGCCAGCGAGCGCGCGCTCGGTGCCATACCGCTTCGCGACCTTCGTGATCTGGACGCCGGAGAGCGGTTCGCGCACCGCGCTACTCCCAGAGCTGCTCGAGCTCGGCGAGGACCGCTTCGCGCCGCTTCGGATCGCTACCGCTCTTCTCGAGCTCGACGAGCTCGTTCATGAGCGCGGTGCGCCGCGCGGTGTGACCGGCCTTGGGGTTGCGCTTGCGCATCAACGCGAAGCCCAGCCCACCGAGCATCACGGCGATCACCGTGAGCCCGACGATGCGCGGCACCCACTTCTTCCACTTCGGGTGCGATGGCAGCCCGGTGATCGTCAGCACCATCGACTGCTTCGTCGGGATCATGATGTCGTCGATCACGAACCACGGCGTGCCCGAGCGGAACGTCTGGACCTCGCCCTTGACGCCCGGCGGCAGGTCGACCTGCATGCCCGGGGACTGGCGGATCTGGAGGCTCGACTGGAACGCGCCGAGCGGCAGATCGAGATGCCAGGACGCGCGGCCGTCCTCGGTGATCAGCGAGAACCCGGCCTCGAATTGCTTGGGGCCCGGCGCGAGCGGCCGCACGATCCGGTAGCCCTCGCCCTGCGCGAGCGAGACATCGTGCTGGAACTCGTCGCCGATCACGCCGCCGACGTGGCCGCGCGGCAGCTTGATCAGCAGGCCGTCCGGCGTGTCGCGGTAGGGGATCCACGAGTTGTTGTCGATCCGCCAGAGCCCGCGGACCGCGAGGATCTCGTCCTCGACGAAGGACTGCAGCGTGAACCGGAACAGGATGCGCGGCAGCACCGAGATGCTGACGTGGGCACCCGCGGTCTCGACGGTCTGGAACGGCATCGACCGGAAGAGCTCGACCTGCTTGCTCAGCGGCGAGAGCTGCCGGGTCTCGGCGTAGAGCACGTGGCTGGGATTCGCGGGGACGTCGAACACGATCTCGGGGCGGCCCTCGGCCTCCCAGCGCGCGAACAGATCGAGGCGGCCGCCGGACTTCGACAGATCGAGATCGCCCGACGCGAGCTCCTTGCCGTTGACCGTGAACAGCACCTTGTGCGGCTCGTCGGGCTTGACGGCGAGGCGCAGCCGGCCGCTCGCGTCGGTCTTCGAGGTGATGCCTTCGGCGACGTTCGTCGCGCTCGCCGGCACGACGCGGATCATGACGTCGGGCAGCGCGACATCGGTGCCGCTCGCACCACCGTGGACCTGGATGTCGAGCGTGCCGGGCGGCAGGTCGGCCGCCGGCTCGAGCTCGGCGCTCCCCTCGACCTTCGACGGATCGGGCGGCGCGACCGCGGGCTTGCCCTTGGCGACGACCGCCTTGGTCGCGGCGTCGACGAGCACGATCTCGGAGAGCTCGGTCGGGTAGCCATCGAGCGTGACGCGCACCTTGCCCGGCGGCGGCGGTGACGACTGCGGACCGGCGAGATCGTCGACCGGCGGCGAGCCCGCGGTGCGCTTGTCACCCGACAGGATCAACTTCGCGCCGGCCTGGGTCTCGAGCTGGACCGGCACCGACGCGAGCCGATCGAAGCCGCCGTTGCGCGGCAGCCGCGCGAGCGCGAAGTAGACAATGCCGCCGCTGACGTCGAGGCGCTCGAACAGCGCGTAGCCTTCCTTGTCGAGCTTTGTGGTGTGGACGACGACGGTGTTGTCGTGGCTGTAGCCGACGAGCGTGACCGACTCGCCGACCGGCGGCTCGGGATCGCTGGCCTTGCCGTCCTTGACCTCGAGGTTGTTGTACGTCAGCCGGATCAAATACGAGCCCGGCGCGACCGCGCGATCAGGGCGTGGCTGACCGGACATCGAGCGCGCCTCGGGCGGCCCGCCCGCCGGAGCGCCCGGCGCCATCCCGGCGGTGCCGCCGGTGCCAGTAAACGGCTTGGTCGTCAGCATCAGGCGCACGCCACCCGCGCCTGGCACCGGGAACGCCTCGGAGACGGCTTCCTTGCCCTCGGCGTCCAGAACCTTCGCCTGCACGGTCGCACCGGCGGGCATCCCCGGGAACGCCGCGCGACCGGCGGAGTCGGTGCGGGCGACGCGGGGCTGGCCGTTGACGAGCAGCGTGACCTCGGTGCCGATCACCGGGGTCGACGGTGCACCGGCGACGACGCGCACCGAGATCGTGCCGAGCGGCAGGGTCGAGTCGGGGAGCGGACGGCCGATCGCGGCGGCGGGCTGTGCGATGGCGGCAGGCGAGACGAGGACCACCGAGGCGGTCGCGGCGGTGAGCCCGAGAGCGAGGGCGAAGCGCTTCACGACGTGGCCTCCTTGGTGTCGGGTTTCGCGGTCGCCGTATCGCCGGCGTCGAGCTTGGTCTCGGCCGCATCGGTCTTCGCTCCGGCTGCTTCGGCGAGCACCGCATCGGCGACGTCTTGCTTGGCCTCGGCCTTGGCCTCGGCGACATGGGCCTTGGCCTCGGCGATGTCCGCCTTTGCCGCGGCCTTGGCGTCGGCCACATCGGCCCGCGCTGCCGATCTCGCGTCGGCGATGTCCGCGGCCGCTTCGGCCTTGTCGTCGCTGGTGTCGTCGTCGCTCGCGTCACGCTTGGCGTCCGCTTCGGCGTCCTCGATGTCGGTCTTCGCCGCCGCCTTGGCATCGGCAAGATCGTGCTTGGCCTCGGCGACGTCCGCCTTCGCGACCGCCTTGGCCTCGGCGATGCCAGCCTTCGCCGAGCTCACCGCGTCCTGCAGTGCTTCGGCACGCTTCTGCTTCTTCGCAGCCTGTTTGGTGTCCGCGACCCGGGCGGCCTGGGCCGCCGGGCGCTTCGTGCCCGAGTCGGTCGCGCGGTTCTCGACCTCGATGCGTGCCCGCGCCTCGCGCAGGATGCGATCGCGAACACTGCCGGCCGAGCCGGTCGCGGTGTTGAGCACGTCGATCTCCTTGATCACGTCGATCGCCCGTGCGCGATAGACCGCGATCATCTGATCGGCGTCGACCTTCGAGAGCTTGCCCATCTGGTGGTCGAACTCGGCTTCCTTGATCGCCTTGAGCAGCGTCCGCTTCTCGCGCTCGAGCTCGCCGAGCGCACTCGCCGGAGTGCCCCAGCCAACCACGCTCGCGGATTCGTCCTCGGGCGCGACCGCGGTGGCCCCGGTGCGGAACAGCGTGTAGATCGCGCAGACCGCGGCGAAGAAACCGAGCGACACGAACACGACCGGTGCCGTCACGTGAAAGTTGTTCTGGACGAGGATGAACGTCCAGCCGAGCAACAGGACCGCGAGCACGCTGCCGCGCCGGACCCACCGCAGCTGCCGGTTCGTAGTGGCATCAGAGTGCTGCCGCATCGTGATCAGTCGTCTCTCAGTCGTCGGTCTCGGCGAGCTCGTCGTCGAGCTTGTCGGCGTAGATGTCATCGACAGCTGCGGGCGTGGCAGCCGCGAGCGCGGCGGCCTCGGCGCGCCCGCGCCCGATGAAGCGGCGCCCGACGACGAACAGCAGGCCGAGCCCGCCGATCACGCCGAGCGATGGCAGCAGCCACGAGAAGCTGCTGCGCGGGGTCGCGAGCGCTTGCTCGCCATACTTCGCGACGTACTGGTCGATCGCGTAGTCGTAGGCCTGCTCGCGGCCGGCCTTGGTCGCGAGATCGAACCGCGGCTTGCCCTGCTCGTCCTTGGCGTTGACGAGCTCGACGACCCAGCCGCGCAGCGTCGCCGCCGACTGGCACTTGCACAGGAAGATGTCCTCGCGCTTGCAGCCGCACGGACACAGCAGCTCCTTCATCGCGTCGGACTCGGCCTCGTTCGACGGCCGGCTCATCGATGCCCAGCCGACGCTGGTATCCCCCATCCCCATGCCGGGCGCGACGTGCTCGCCCTGCGCGTGTGCCTCCGGAACCATGGTCGCGATGCCCGCCATCAGCCCACCGATCACGACCACGAGGATCGTGACGTCGGCGGCGCGACCGAGCTTGGTGCGCGGGCGGTTGCCCACACGGTCGACGAGGCTCGCCGGGAGCAGACAGATGAACGTGCCGAGCGCCAGCATCAAAAAGCCGATCCACACCCAGCTGATCAGCGGGTTGATGAACACGCGGAAGTTCGCGAGCTTGGTCTCGAGGTCGTAACCGGTGAGCACCACATAGACGTCCTCGGTCGCCCGCACCTTGATCGCGACCTCGGTCGTGGCCTCGCTGCCCTTGCGGTAGTCCCACTTCGCCGGATAGACCGCGCCGAGGTTCTCGCCATCCTTCCAGATCGAGACCTGGGCGGTCACCGTGTTCTTCGCATCGTCGCTCGCATCGACGAGCGCCTCGTAGAGGAACGTGTAGTCCCCGAACTTGAACGTCGACGGCGAGCCCTGCGGCAGCACCTTCATCGTGCCGTCGCTGGCGAGGAACGATGCAGCCCACACGGCGCGCTCGGCGGCGGGTCTGTCCTTGTGCATGCCGACGGCGATCGCCGGCGCCTGGATCGTCTTGTCGACCATCTGGTCGTAGGCCTTGCCGCCGAACCCGACGAACATCAAGGCCACGCCGACGTGGATGATGTAGCCGCCGTACTTGCGACGCTTGGAGACCACGAGGCCGATCAGCGAGGTGAACCCATCCGAGCCGGTCTGCCGCGCCCGCACACGTGCGCCGCGCCAGAACTCCTGGACGATGGTCGCAAACACGAACGCGCAGATCCCGAAGTTGATCAGCGAGATCGGCAACGCCACCTGGTTGGCGAAGATCGGGGTCCGCATCGTGACCTGCGGGAAGAAGATCAGCAGCAGGACGATCGTCGCCGCCATCACGGCCAGCGGGATCATGAACTGCTGATAGAGCCGTTCGCGCGTGGTCTTGCGCCAGGCGAGCAGTGGCGCCGCGCCGGCGAGGAACAGCAGCACGAGGCCGAGCGGCGTCATCCACTTGTTGAAGAACTCGATGCCGACCGATACGCGCGAGCCGTCGAGCGCCTCGGAGATCGTCGGGAACATCGTCGCGAACAGCACGAAGAACGCGCACGCGAGGAGGATCCAGTTGTTCACGAGGAACGCGAACTCGCGCGAGATGAACGACTCGAACGAGCTCTTCGATGTGAGCTTCGTCGAGCGATGGACCATGAGGCCGATCGACACCACGAGGATCACGCCGAGGAACACCACGAACTGCAGCGCGAGCACGTTGTCCTCGCCGAACGCGTGCACCGACTGCACGATGCCCGAGCGAGTCATGAACGTTCCGAAGATCGTGAAGAAGAACGTCAGCACGACCATGAGCAGGTTCCACTGCTTCATCATCCCGCGCTGTTCCTGGATGATCGCCGAGTGGAGGAACGCGGTCGCCGTGAACCACGGCATCAACCCCGCGTTCCCGACGGGATCCCACGCCCAGTAGCCGCCCCAGCCGAGCTCCTCGTAC
>JBKJUF010000747.1:0-3786 GCA_046590445.1 Kofleriaceae bacterium | reverse complement strand
GCGGCCGCGCCCTGGCGTGCGAGGTGATGGTCCCGAATGCCGCGATCCGGAACCTGATCCGCGAGGACAAGCTGCACCAGATCTACTCGCAGATGCAGATCGGCCAGACCAAGTTCGGCATGCAGACGATGAACCAGTCGCTGGTCGATCTGTACATCCGCAAGGTGATCTCGCTCGACGTCTGCATGAGCGCCTCGAGCGAGGTCGACGAGCTGAAGACGATGATCCTGTCTGCCGGCGGCTCGCTCGGTAGCCACGCGGCACCGCCCAACGCGGCGAAACGCTAGGAGCGCTGAATGGCGAAGTTCCAGTGGGAAGCGACCTCCCGGTCGGGCGAGAAGAAGAAGGGCGCCATGGAGGCCGACACGGCCGACGTGGTGGAAAACCGCCTCCGCAGCGATGGCCTCGTCGTCACCAAGGTGAAGAAGGAAGCCCGTCAGATCACGATCACGTTCGGATCGGGCGTCCCGCCGAAGGATCTGCAGATCTTCACGCGCCAGCTCGCGACGATGATCGATGCCGGCCTCCCGCTCGTGCAGTGTCTCGACATCCTCGCGGCGCAGACCCCGAACAAGATCTTCGCGCGCATCCTCGGGCAGGTGAAGAGCTCGGTCGAGCAAGGCTCGACGTTCTCCGAAGGGCTCCGCAAGCACCCGAAGGTGTTCGACGAGCTCTACGTGAACCTCGTCGCTGCCGGCGAGATCGGCGGTATCCTCGATACGATCCTCAACCGGCTCGCGATCTACATCGAGAAGTCGGTAAAGCTGAAGGCGCAGATCAAGAGCGCCATGTTCTATCCGATCGGCATCCTCGTGGTCGCGATCGGCGTCATCGCCGTCATGCTCGTGAAGGTCATCCCGACCTTCGAGAACATGTACAAGGAGATGGGTCCGCAGGCGAAGCTGCCAGGCGCGACGACGGTCGTGATCAGCATCTCGCACAGCTTCATGGACCAGTGGTACGTGTACGTTGGCGTCCTGTTCGGGACGATCTTCGGCAGCGGCGCGATGCGGCGCACCGAGCGCGGTCGCGAGATGTTCGACCGCGTGCTGCTGCGGCTGCCGGTCATGGGGTCGGTGCTGCGCAAGATCGTGGTCGCCCGCTTCACGCGGACGCTCGGCACCCTGCTCTCGTCCGGCGTGCCGATCCTCGACGCCCTCGACATCTGTGCCCGGACCGCCGGTAACCGCGTCGTCCAGGCCGGTATCCAGAAGGCGCGCGACAAGATCAGCGAAGGTCACGACATGGCTGGTCCGCTCGCCGAGGCACGCGTGTTCCCGGCCATGGTCGTGCAGATGATCGGCGTCGGCGAGCAAACCGGCGCGATGGATCAGATGCTCCAGAAGATCGCCGACTTCTACGAGGAAGAGGACGATGCCGCGGTCACCTCGATGACCTCGCTGATCGAGCCGATCATGATGGCGTTCCTTGGCATCGTCGTCGGCGGTCTCATCATCGCGATGTACCTGCCGATCTTCGGCCTCGCGGGCAACATCGGCGGCGGCAACTAGCGGCGCGTGGATGACGGCAGACGCGGTCGCGCGACCACGCGCACCTACGCGTGATCCTGCGTATCCGTCGCCGGCCGACTCGCTGATCACGGCGCCCGAGCTTCCAGCCGGCGACCTCCGGCGGCGCGTCAGCCGCTTGCTGCTGCTACGGACGATCGTCGTCAGCGTCGTGCTCGGCCTCTCGCTGTGGCTCATCACCGCGGGTCAGGAGCCGTCGCCGGCCGCGGTCTGGCTGCAGTCCGGCATCATCGCCGCGACGTATCTGTCTTCGATCGTGTTCGGCGTGCTGCTGCGGGTCGGGGTCGCCCCCCGGCTGGTCGCGCGCCCGATGCAGGCCGCCGACCTCGTCGTCACCTCGCTGCTGGTCTATGTCACCGGCGGCGCGCAGAGCCCGTACACGTTCCTCTACGCGCTCTCGATCGTGGCCGCGGGTGCGCTGTCGTATCGCCGGGGCGCGGTGGTCGTGACGATCGCGTCGATCGGCGCCCTCGTCGCGGTCGCGGTGATCGCGTGGAGCCATGCGTTCGACGTGCCGATGCCGGTGCGTCCGTGGGAGCAGGCCGCGGCGGATCTCGGTCGCACGCTCGGCATCCACCTCGCCGCGCTGACCGGCGTCGGCGCCCTCGCGTTCATCTTCGGCGACCAGCTCCAGAGGGGCGCCGAGTCCCTCGCCACCACCCGCAAGGCCGCGGCCGATCTGTTCACGTTGCACCAGGACATCGTCCGCTCCCTCGCATCGGGCCTGATCACGATCGCGCCAGACGGCACGGTCCTGACGGCGAACGACGCGGCCTGCGACATCCTCGGCCGGCCGGTCGAGGCGATCGCGAACCGTTCGATCGATGTGGTGATGCCCGGGCTGTCGGCCCTGCTCGTCGAGGGGCAAGGCGAGCTACGCCGCGCCGATCTCTCGCTCGACGACGAGCTGAAGGTCGGTGTCACGGTGTCGCCGTTGCGTGACGTCCGCGATCAGGTGATCGGCCGGGTCGTCAACTTCACGGACCTCACCGAGCTGCGGCGACTCGAGCTCCACATGCGCCGCGCCGAGCGGCTCGCCACCGTGGGCCAGCTCGCCGCCGGCGTCGCCCACGAGATTCGCAACCCGCTCGCGTCGATCTCGGGATCGATCGAGCTGCTGCGCGCGACGCCGCAGACGTCCGAGGATGATCGCGCGCTGATGACGATCGTGCATCGCGAGATCCAGCGCCTCAACGTGCTGATCGGCGACCTCCTCGACTACGCCAACCCGCGGCCGAGCCAGCCGGTCGACATCGACCTCGGCATCCTGATCGACGAGACGCTGCAGGTCGCACGCGGCGATCAGGCCTTCGCAGATCTCGAGACGACCGCCAAGGTCGAGAAGCCGCTCCCCGTCCATGCGGACCCCGCGAAGCTGCGCCAGGTCCTGTGGAACTTGTTGAACAATGCCGCCGACGCCGCGGCCGCAGGCGGCAAGCACGTCCGGGTCACCGGGGCGCTCGGGCCGCAGGTGGACGACGCCCCCCCGACCGTGCAGATCACCGTCGAGGACGACGGCCCAGGCATCCCGCCCGAACAGCTGACCCGCATCTTCGACCCGTTCTTCACGACGAAGCGCAAGGGCACGGGCCTGGGCCTCGCGACCTCCCACGCCGTCGTCGCCGAGCATGGCGGGCGGATCGATATCGAGAGCACCGTCGGCAAAGGTACCAAGATGGTGGTCACCCTGCCGCGGACCTCTCCCGCGAAGCGGGTGTAGGCTAGCCGCGTGAACTGCCCGCTCTGCGCACAGGCCCTCGAGGGCGGCGAGCTCGTGATGGTGTGCACTGCCTGTCACAAGGCGCTCGGCGGTGGCCTCTCCGTCGGCGCGACCGGTGAGTTCCGGGTGCCGACGCCCGAGCTGATCGCGGCCGCGCACCAGGCTCACAAGGGTCACGAGAGTGAGGGCGAGAGCCCGCACGCCACCAACGTGTGCTCGTGGTGCGGCAAGCTCGAACGTCAGGTCAAGAAGCTGCTCGGTCGCAATGGGCTCGCGCTGTGCGACGAGTGTGTCTCGCTGTGCTGCGACATCCTCGACGCCGAGCTCGGCGACACCTGGCGCTGACCTGGCGCTGCGGGATAGGTCCAAGCCGCTCACTTGGCGACCGCGTTCGCAAACGTTTTCCGCTCGGTTCCAGATTGGCCGCCAAGGCGCCAAATCGCCAAGGATTGGCCTTCCCTCTCTCGTGCTACCGCCTCGAGCCACACGCTTTCCTCGAGAAAACATCCTTGGCGAGCTCGGCGCCTTGGCGGCCAA
>JBKJUF010000694.1:0-6873 GCA_046590445.1 Kofleriaceae bacterium | reverse complement strand
GATCGGCCTGCTCACCGGCGGTCACTGCCTGATCGAGGGCGTCCCCGGCCTCGCGAAGACGCTGATGGTGAAGACGCTGTCGCAGACGATCGCGGCGTCGTTCCAGCGCATCCAGTTCACGCCGGATCTGCTGCCGGCCGACATCACCGGCACCATCATCTACAACATGCACACCGGGCAGTTCACGCAGAAGCGTGGCCCGCTGTTCGCGAACCTCGTGCTCGCCGACGAGGTCAACCGTGCGCCGGCGAAGGTCCAGTCCGCGCTGCTCGAGGCGATGCAGGAGCGCCAGGTCACGATCGGCGACACCACGCATCCACTGCCCGATCCGTTCCTCGTACTCGCCACCCAGAACCCGATCGAGCAGGAGGGCACGTTCCCGCTGCCCGAGGCGCAGCTCGATCGGTTCATGCTGCTCATCAAGGTCAGCTACCCGACCGCGAGTGACGAGCGCGCGATGCTCGATCGGATGAGCACGCTCGACGTGCCCGCCGCGAGCGAGGTCGCCACCGTCGACCAGGTCCGCCAGGCGCGCCGCGTCGTCGGCAAGATCTACATCGACGATCGCGTCCGCGATTACATCGTCCACGTCGTGCAGGCAACCCGCAAGCCGCGCGACTACGGCCTCGGCGAGCTCGCGCCGCTGATCGAGTACGGCGCGTCGCCGCGCGCGACCCTGTGCCTCGCGTCCGCCGCGCGCGCGCACGCCTTCATCCGCCACCGCGCGTACGTCACGCCCGACGATATCAAGGCAATCGCGATGGACGTGCTGCGCCACCGCGTGACCGTGACCTACGAGGCCGAGGCCGAGGAAGTCACCTCGGAGGACGTCGTGCGCCGCATCTTCGAGTACCTCCCGGTGCCGTGAGCGCCTGACCGAGCCATGGCGCTTTCCACCGCGGAGCTCTTCAAGAAGGCGCGCAAGATCGAGATCGCCGCGCGCCGGCTCGTCGACGAGCAGCTCGCCGGTCAGTACCACTCCGTCTTCAAGGGCCGCGGCCTCATCTTCTCCGACGTCCGCCCCTACTACGCCGGCGACGACATCCGCGCGATCGACTGGAACATCACCGCGCGGATGAACTTCCCGCACGTCAAGCAGTTCGTCGAGGAGCGCGACCGCACGGTCAACCTCATGATCGACATGAGCGCCTCGGGCTACTTCGGCTCGCGCGGCCTCTCGAAGCGCGAGCTCGCCGCCGAGCTCGCCGCCGTCGTCGCGTTCTCCGCCATCAAGAACAACGACCGCGTCGGTCTCTACATCATCACCGACAAGGTCGAGCGCTTCGTGCCCCCGAAGAAAGGCCGCCGCCACGTCCTCCGCGTGATCGGCGAGATCCTCGCCTTCGAGCCCGCATCTCGTGGCACCGACCTCGCCGAGGCCCTCGATCTCCTCGGGAAGATCGCGCGCCGCCGATCGGTTGTGTTCCTGGTGTCGGACTTCCTCTCGGAAGGCTGGGAGCAAGCGATGCGCATCGCGCGCCGCCGCCACGAGATCGTCCCCGTCGTCGTCGTCGATCCTCTCGAGCGTGCCCTCCCGGCCGTCGGCCTGCTCGCCCTCGAGGATCTCGAGACCGGCGAGGTCATCGAGATCGACACCAGCGGCCGCGCCGGCAAGGAATTCGCCGAGCGTGCCCACCGCCGGGCCCAGCTCCGCGAGCAGGCCCTCCGCCGCCTCAACGTCGACGTCGTCGAGATCCAGACCGACCGGCCCTACGTCGATGCCCTGATCGCCTTCTTCAAAGCCCGCGCAAAGCGAATGGCCCACGGATGAGGGGTCAGACGCAACTTGCGCAACTTACGATCCGCAAGTCGCCGGATTCGTTACATCGTCGGGGTCAGACGCAACTTGCGCAACTTGCGCTCGTGCTCGCGTATACGCTGATCGCGAGCGTTGCGGCCGCGCAATCCGGCTCGGCAGGCTCCGCCGATCCGATGCCGCCCGAGATCGATGCCGGCGTCGTGGGACCGGCGACCGGCTCGGCGGGCTCCGCAGGTCCGAATCTCGGCTCGGGCTCGCCCAATGGAGGCTGGGCGGATCCGAATGCCGGCTCGACGGGGTCCGGGTCGGCGGGGTCCGGCTCCGCGGGATCCGGAGATCTAGCCGCCGGCTCCGCAGGCTCGGGATCCGGATCCGGCGCGATCATCCTCCAGCTCCCGACCGACATCGCCGCGCCGCAGGTGACGGCCGCCGCGGATCCGACGGTCGTCCGGCTCGGCGGCAAGTTCACCGTCGTGATCCGCGCGACCTACGGCGATGGCGTCGAGGTCAACCTGCGCGAGCCGGTCGAGCTCGGCTCGGTGTTCGAGGTCCGGCGCAAGCTCTCCGAGGACCGCAAGGTCACCGGTGGCCGGGTGACCCGCGAGTGGCAGCTCGAGGTCATCGCGTGGGAGCTCGGCGATCTCGTGATGCCGCCGATCGCGGTCACGTACACCGCGTTTGGCAAGGCGGAGCAGGTCGAGACCAACCGAATTCGCCTCAAGATCATCGGCGTGCTCGGCGACGTCGTCGACGATCCAAAGGCGATGCGCGGCCACGCGCCGCCGGCCGAGCTGATCGTGCGCGACTGGTTCTGGCTGTGGGTCGGCGCCGCCGCCGGTGCGGTGCTCGGCGTCGCCATCGGGCTCGTGCTCTATCGTCGCCACCGCCGCCGTCGGGTTACCGAGCTCGTCCCGGGCGCCGTCGCGCGGCCGCGCCGGATAGACACCACGAGCGAGCGTGCGCTCCAGCGGCTGCTCGCGATCGAGAAGTCGGGCGTGCTCGATCGCGATGCCGACCGCCGCACCGGCTACGCCGAGATGGTCGAGGTGATCCGTGACTACGTCGGCGCGCGTTACCGGATCGCGACCTCCGAGCTGACCTCGAGCGAGCTGCTCCGGCGGCTCGAGCGCGCGGCGCCAGAGGACGAACGCCTGCTCGTCGAGCGCTGGCTTGCAGGCTGTGACCTCGTGAAATACGGCGGGCTCCGCACGACCAAGGACCAGGCGCGCGGCACGCTCGACGAGGCCCGCGCGCTGATCGTTGCGACCACCTCGCACGGCAAGCCGGCGGCAACGCCCGTGGAGCGCACCGCGTGAGCGAGCAGCCAAACCGCCACCCGTTCGCGCGCGCGGTGTGGCCGTGGGGCCTCGTGCTCGTGATCGGTGGGCTCACCGCCGCGATCGGCTACTCGTACCTCGACGATCAGCGCGCCGGTGAGCGCATCGTGTGGCGGTCGTGGAAGGCGCTCTTCCTCGGCGGCGGCGGCGTGCTCGTCGCGCTGATCGCCTTTCACCTGCAGCGCCGGCGGGTCGCCGCGATGGGTTTCTCGCAGGTCGGCATGGTGGGCTCGCGCGGCATCGGCGCGTGGCTCGCCGATCTGCCGAGCGCGTTGCGGGTCGTCGCGCTGTTCGCGATCGCCGTCGGGCTCGCGCGCCCCGAGACCTACCGCACGATCGTCCATCAGGAAGATTCGATCGACATCATGATCGTGTTCGACATGTCGAAGTCGATGGAGGAGAGCGACCTGCCACGCGATCGCATGGACGCCGCGCAGCGCGTGGTTCGCCGGTTTCTCCGCCGCACCAAGCACGACCGCGTGGGCCTCGTGATCTTCGGGCAGCAGGCGATGCTGCAATGCCCGCTCACCAGCGATACCAAGCTCGTCGAGCAGATCGTCAAGGACATGACGATCGGCGACGTGCCCGAGCTCGGCACCGCGATCGGTGATGGCCTCGCGATGGCGATCGCCTCGCTGCGCCGCTCCGACGCCAAGAGCAAGGTCGTGATCCTGCTCTCCGACGGCGACAACAACTGGGTCACCCGCTTCGAGCCCGACGAGGCCGCGCGCACGGCCGCGGAGCACAAGGTCAAGGTCTATACCGTCCTCGTCGGCCGCGAGGAGTCCGACCTGTTCGGCGGCACCTCGGTCAACCCGGCGACCCTGCGCAGCATCGCGCAGCTCACCGGCGGCGAGTTCTTCCGCGCGACCGACGCCGAGTCGTTCGATCGCGGCTTCCAGACCGTCCGCAGCAAGCTCGACACCACGAAGCGCGAGCGTCGCGAGCGCGTGCCTGACAAGCAGCTGTTCGTGATCTTCGCGCTGATCGCCGCGCTGCTCGTCGCCCTCGAGCTGCTGCTCTCGCACACCCGACTGCGGAGGCTGCCATGAGGTTTCAGACCCCCGCGCTGTTCTACGTCGCGTGCGCCACGCCGATCCTTGTCATGGCGCTGCATCTCTACGATCGCGCGCGGCGCCGTCACCTGACGCGCCAGCTCGGCGAGCTCCCCGTGATCGAAAAGGTGATCGCGAGCGCCTCGCCGGGCCGCCGCCTGCTCAAGGACATCCTCGCCGGGCTTGGCCTCGGGCTGGTCATCTTCGCGGCCGCGCGGCCGCAGCTCGAGGGCAAGCGCAAGGTCGAGCTGCGCGGGCTCGATGTCGTGATCGCGGTCGACGTCTCGAAGTCGATGCTCGTCGACGATGTCGGCTCGACCGCCGAGATGACGCGAAAGAAGCACGAGACGACGCGGCTTGCCCGCGCGCGCGAGCTCGCGACCGCCGTGATCGACGAGCTGCCCGGCGACCGCATCGCGCCCGTCGTGTTCGCCGGCGCCGCGGCGCACTTCCCGCTGACCGAGGACCACCAGGTCGCGACCCGCTTCCTCGCCGATCTCGGGCCCAACGATCTGCCACCCGGCTCGAACGTCGCGCAGGTGATCCGCGCGTCGCGCTGCCTGCTGCGCCCCGACCTCTACGACGACCCGCGCCTCCAGTGCGCGAAGATCGGCCGGCGCGGTCACGGCGGCGGTCCGCTGCGCGGCGAGAGCCTCGATCCGAAGGAGCTCGTAGAGGACGAGGACAAGCTCGAGCAGAAGGTCGAGCGCGGCAAGGCGATCGTGATCTTCACCGACGGTGGCGAGGCCGATGCCGAGACCGTGCGCGAGGTCCGGATCGCCGGCGAGCTCGGGATCGCGCTGTTCCTGGTTGGCGTCGGGACCACGCAGGGCGGCGTGGTCTACGACGTCGACCCGTTCAGCGGCAAGCGTGGCACGAACCCCAAGCACGACATCAACGGCAACACCGTGACCTCGAAGCGCGACGACGGTGGCATGCGCGCGATCGCAGAGGCCGGCGGCGATGCCGATCGCTACCTGGTCGCCGGCGAGCGCGGCGAGGTCGACCCGATGCCGATCGTCGAGATGCTGCGCGCGGTCAACCGCGGCCTCGCGACCCGGCAGGTCAAGGAGATGAAGGACATCTACCAGCCGTTCCTGTTCATCGCGCTGATGCTCCTCGTGATCGAGGCCGCGATCGGCACCCGCCGCCGCCGCAAGTATCCGGAGGCGGCGTGACGGGCGCGTGTCATGATCACTGGCGCATGCGCGCGCCACGTCGCAGCGTCGCCGTCGTCCTCGTGCTTGCCCTGGGCGGCTGGGAGCCGTTCCGCTCGCCCGATCCCGATGTCAACGAAGGCAACCGCGCGTACGCCGAGGGCCGCTACGACGACGCGCTCGCCGCCTACGACCGCGCCGAGCGCGCGGGCAAGGTCGACGCCGACGGGCTCGCGTACGATCGCGGAACGGCGCAGCTCAAGAAGGCCGAGGCGATCAAGGATCCCGCCGAGCGCGCGAAGCTGACCGAGCGGGCGATGGAGGATCTCAAGCAGGCGACGCGCTCGAAGGATCCACACCTACGTGGACGCGCGAACTTCAATCGCGGCAACGCGCTGATGGGCCAGGACAAGCTCGAAGACGCGATCGAGTCGTACAAGCAGGCGCTCCGCGAAGATCCCGGTCTCGACGACGCGCGGCTGAACCTCGAGCTCGCGCTACGCCGCCGTGAGAAGAAGCAGCAGCAACAGCAGCAGGGCCAAGGTCAGCAAGGTCAGCAAGGTCAGCAAGGTCAGCAAGGTCAGCAAGGTCAGCAAGGTCAGCAAGGTCAGCAGGGTCAGCAGGGTCAGCAGGGCCAGCAAGGTCAGCAGGGTCAGCAGGGTCAGCAGGGCCAGCAGGGTCAGCAGGGGCAGGGCCAGCAAGGCCAGGGTTCGGGATCGCAGCAGCAAGGCCAGGGCTCGGGCTCTCAGCAGCAGGGCTCGGGGCCGGGCTCGGGCTCGCAGCAGCAAGGCTCTGGTGCGGGCTCGCAGCAACAACAGCAAGGCTCGGGCTCGGGCTCTCAGCAGGGGCAGGGCTCGGGCTCGCAGCAGCAAGGCTCGGGTTCGGGCTCGCAGCAGCGGGGCCAGCAGGGCCAGGGCTCGGGTTCGCAGCAGAGCCAGCAAGGTCCACCGCAGCGCCCGAACCAGGGCCGCACCCAACCGAAGTCACCGAACACGCCGTCGGATCAGAAGCTCGATGACCTCGAGAACTTCTCGCGCCGGCTGCAACGTGACGAGGCACGGCGCCGCGCGTCGGGCCGCTCGAGCGACCCCCAGAAGGACTGGTAATCCGACGGTACGTGCGTTGCATCAATTGCAACGCATGTGGATCGGACTTGGAATCCTGCTCGTCGTCCTCTGGCTCGCGCTGAAGCTCGTGTGGAACGTCGCCTCCGTGGGCATCCACCTGCTGCTGGCGCTCAGCGTGATCGTGATGGTCGCGCACTTCGCGCGCGGCGTCTTCCGCGGCCGGCGAGGCGCCCCGCATTCCGGCCCAGCGTAGCGACGCCCGCGCTCGGCAGCAGCGGCGTATGATCGCCAGCGATGCTGCGCGTGCTCGTCGTCGATCGCAACGCCGCCACGCGTGACATCGTGGCCGAGTTGCTCGGCGATCTCGCGATCGACGCGGTGTGGTCCGCGCGCGACGGGGCGACCGCGCAGCTGCGCGCCGGCATCGCGGATAACCGGCCGTTCGACTGCGTTGTCCTCGAGGCCGATCCGGTCCCGACGGCGCAGCTGGTCCGCGAG
>JBKJUF010000607.1:0-9238 GCA_046590445.1 Kofleriaceae bacterium | reverse complement strand
CTCTACGACGACGCGGGAACGCTGCACCACGTGGGCGTGTGCTCCGCGTTCAAGCAGGAGGTCCGCGCGCAGCTCGCCGGGCAGCTCAAGCCGCTGACCGAGGGCGCCCGCACGAATCATCCGTGGAAGGACTGGGCCGAGTGGCAGGAAGCGGAGACCGCGCAGCGCCTGCCCGGTGCCACGAGCCGATGGAATCGCGGCAAGGATCTCTCGTGGGAGCCGATCCAGCTCGGTCTCGTGTGCGAGGTCTCGTATGACCACATGCAGGGCACGCGGTTCCGTCATGCGACGCACTTCAAGCGCTGGCGTCCCGACAAGCCGCACACGGACTGTCGCTACGATCAGCTCGACTCGACGCCGCCGTTCCTGATCGCCGAGATCTTCGGCGGGTCGACCTAGGCAGGTACTCACCGGCGGAGTAGCGCCGCTGGCCCTCGGCGAATGCCGCCTGCGCTGCGGCCTTGTCGGGCTGCGCCTGATCCGCGTCGCCTCATCCTACCCCACTACCATTGCTCGCCGGCCCACTCCGACTTCCAGTCGTAGTTGGGATCGGGCGTCTCGGCGGGCGGCCGCTCGGCCTCGGGCACGTTCTCGAGGTTGATCCGCACCCGGTACCACGCACTCGAGCGGCCGCGATTGGTATCGACGAGGACGTCCTTCGCCGCGAGCAGCGCCGCGGCGGCCGGGTGGCGCTCCTTCCACCGCTCGAGCCCGGCGAGCGCCTCGGGCTTGGTCTTCGCCTGCGCGATCGTGATCACCGGCAGCTTCGGCTTCGCCGGCTTCGCGATCTTCGCTGCACCCTTCGCGCGTGACGGGCTGACCCGCGGCGCCTCGTCCTCGCCTTTTGCGTAGTGCGGTGGCCACGGCGCATCGGGCAACCCGTCGGCCTCGTGGCGATCGGCGAGCGCGAGCAGCTTCTCGATCGAACCGACCGCCGCATCGATCCCGGCGTGCGCATCGCCGCGCGCCGCGAACATCGCCGGCACGGTGCGCAGCGTGAACTCCGCCGGGTCGGCCGCGAAGAAGTCGTCCCACGACAGCGGCATCGAGACGCGGGCATCCGGCAGCGGTCGCACCGAGTACGCGCTCGCGGTGGTGCGATCGCGCGCGTTCTGGTTGTAGTCGACAAACACGCCGTGGCGTTCCTCCTTCCACCACTTCGCGGTCGCGATCGTCGGAGCGCGCCGCTCGACCTCGCGCGCGAATGCGACGGCTGCGCGCCGGACCTCGGTGAACGGCCAACGTGGCTCGATGCGCGCCCACACGTGCGCGCCGCGTGACCCGCTGGTCTTGACCCAGCCGACCAGCCCGACCTCGTCGAGCACCTCGCGTGCGATCCGCGCGACCTCCACGATCTGCGGCCACTGCACGCCCGGCACCGGATCGAGATCGACACGGAGCTCGTCTGGATGATCCATGTCGTCGGCGCGCACCGCGTGCGGGTTGAGATCGACACAGCCGAGGTTGACGACGTAGATCAGCTGCGCGACGTCGTTGACGACGATCTCCTCGGCGCTGCGCCCCGATGGAAACGTGAAGGTCGCGGTCTCGACCCACTCGGGCCGCTTGTTGTCGACGCGCTTCTGGTAGAACGGCTCCGCCTCGACACCGTTGACGAAGCGCTTGAGAATCATCGGCCGCCGGGCGACGCCGCGCAGCGCACCGTCGGCGACCGCGAGGTAGTACTCGACGAGCTCGAGCTTCGTGATCGCGGCCTTCGGGAAGTAGATCTTCCGCGGATTCGACACCCGCACGTGACGACCTGCGAGCTCGAGCCGGATTTCCTCGGTCTTCGCCACGCGCAGATCCTTGCACGATCGCCGACGAGGCCGCATGGTTGCGCGCCATGACGTCGCCGGCGCCGGCTTCGGTACTCCGCATGCTGCTGGTGCTGGCCATGCCAATGGTGCTGGCGCGGATGACCCAGTCGGTCATGACGTTCGCCGATGCGCTGATGGTCGAGCACCTCGGCCCGCAGGCGATCGCGGCCTCGGCGACCGGCGGCTTCAACGCGTTCCTCGTGATGATCCTGCCGATGGGCTGCGTGTTCATCGTCCAGAGCTTCGTCTCGCAGCTGGTTGGTCGCGGCGAGCTGGACGCCACGCGTCGCTACGCCTGGTACGGCCTGATCATCGCGGGCGTCGCCGGCGGAGTCGCGCTCGCGCTGATCCCGCTGATCGATCCGCTGCTCGGGCTCGGCGAGTTCTCGCCCGAGGTCCGCGCCCTGATGTCGGACTACATGATGATCCGGCTGTTCTCGGTCGCCGCGGTCGTCGGCGTCGAGGCGCTCGGCAACTGGTACGGCGGATTCGGCAACACCTGGATGGCGTTGATCGCGAGCCTTGTCTCGATGTGCTGCGATCTGTTCCTCAACTGGGTGCTGATCTACGGGAACCTCGGCGCGCCCGAGATGGGTGTCAACGGCGCTGCGCTGTCGTCGTCGATCGGCAGCGTGATCGGTCTCCTCTTCCTCGCCGTCGCGTTCTGGCGCCGCTGGGGTACCGCGATCAACGGGACCCGTCCCGCGCGCACGAAGACGCGGCTGACGCGCCGCGAGCTCTCGCGCGTCGTCAAGTTCGGGATCCCGAACGGCCTCAACTGGTTCATGGACTTCGCGGCCTTTCAGCTGTTCGTCAACGTCGTGGTCGCGGCGCTCGGCGACCACACGCTCGCGGCGCTCAACGTCGTCGTCGCGATCAACTCGGTCTCGTTCATGCCGGCGTTCGGCCTCGCCTCGGCGGGCGCGATCCTGGCCGGTCAGGCGATCGGCCGTGGCGACAAGGACGCGGTGTGGCCGGTGGTCAAGACCACGCTGATGGTGGCCGGGACGTGGATGGGCCTCATCGGATCGCTCTACTTCGTCGCCCCCGAGCCGCTGCTCCAGCTGTTCGACAGCAAGCACCGGTCGCCCGACTTCGTCGCCGTCGGCGTCACGATGCTCGTGATCAGCGCGGCGTGGCAGCTGTTCGACGCGATTGGCATCACGCTGTCAGAGACCCTACGCGCCGCCGGCGACACCACGTGGACGGCCACCGCGCGGATGATCCTCGCGTGGGCCGTCTTCGTGCCGGCGGGCTACCTCGTCGTCAACTACGCCGACGGCGGGCCGATCGGCGCGATGCTCTGCCTGATCGGCTACCTCGCGCTGCTCGCCGCCGCCTTCATCTACCGGTTCCGGTCCAACGCGTGGCGGCGCATCGAGCTGATCGAGCCGCAGCTCGTCTGATCACGAGCCTTTGGGCGGCGGCAGCGTCGTCGTCGCGAATCTTGTCGGCTGCTGCTACCATGCCCGAGTGGATCGCTCGAGCTGGCAACCCGCAGGACGCGGCGCCACGCACTGCCGGAGCACGAGCTCGTTCCGGGCACGCCCGGAGAGCGCATGAACATGGTCTGGCAGCTCACTCGAGGTGCGTGGGCGTTTGGTGGCCTCGATGATGAACCAGCATTTCAGCGAGATACTGTCCGAATTATCCGCCGCCGGGGTTGAGTACATCGTCGTCGGGGCGTTCGCGGTGGCCGCACGGTAATCCGCGTGCCACCGGCGACATCGACATCTGGGTACGCCCGACGCGGGAGAATGCGGCGCGAGTGCTCTCGGCCCTGCGCGCGTTCGGTGCGCCGCTCTTCGATCTCTCGATCGACGATCTCGTCGACGAGCAGACGGTGTTCCAGATCGGCGTGGCGCCGGTGCGCATCGACATCTCCTGACTGGCATCGATGGCGTCAGCTTCGACGAGGCCTGGCCACCGTGCTGAGTCTCGTCGACCTCGCCGCCAACGAGCGCGCGGCCGGCCGCCCCAAAGATCTGGTCGACCTTGCGTGGATCGAGCTCCAGCTGAAGTCAGGCGGCAGCTGACGCCGACCGGTCGGCCAGTCCAGGTACAGCCGAAGCTCGTCTGATGCTTACTTCGCGCCGAACGAGCCGCTGACGCCGAGCGAGGCCACGAAGGCCTGCACGCCGTAGCGACCCTTGAACGCCGGACGGTACATCTCGTCCGAGGTGTCGCGCTCGCCGGGGGTGACCCACAAGAGGCCAAGGTGCACGCCGTAGTCACCGAACTGCTTGCTCGCACCGAGGGTGACGTTCTTGCGATCGATGTCGGGCAGCCGCGCCGTCAGCGTCGTGGTCGGGATCGGCGTCGGGTCATAGATGAACCCGGCGCGGACCGAGGCCTGGTGCTGCGCGAGTCGGTACTCGACGCCGAGGCGCCAGGTCAGCGTGTTCTTGTAGTCCTGCGGCGAGCTGGTGACGGCACCGTCCGGGAGGTTGATCGTGAGATCGCCGTCCTTGAAGGCCTGCTTCCAGTTGATCCAGACCGCGTTGATCTCCATCTCGAGCGCGGGGATCGGCGAGTAGGCGACGCCGCCGGCGACCGACTGCGGCAACGTGATCTCCGCCTGGATGTCACCATCGGCGGGGAGCTGCTCGCGGAACTCGGGCGCGATGTCGAAGTCACCCTTGCCCTCGAACTCGAGCTTCACCGGGCTGCGATAGGTCACGCCGAGCTTGAGACCCTCGACGGCCTCCGGGTGATACATGACGCCGACCCGACCACCGAAGCCGATCGCATCGCCGCCGAGGTGCGCGTTGCCCTGGACGTCGCCGAACGAGATCGTCTGCTCGAGCTCGATCGTCGCCGGGACGATGTCGATACCGGCGCCGACCGAGAGGCCGGGAACCTGGTCGTGCAGGTTGAGCCCGACCGACGGCGTGATGAAGTACGTCTTCAGGGTCTGATCCTGGATGACGTCCGACTGCGCGTGGTTGTCGGGCCACGACACCGCGAGGCCGAACGGGAAGTGCAGGCCGAGGCCGACCGCGACCATGTCGTGCAACCGCGACGTCAGGTAGACGTTCGGGACGAGCGACATGCCGGAGTCGGTGGCGGTCTTCGGGGTCGAGTCGTTCTCGTAGGTACCCTCGGCGAAGTAGAACGACGTGCCGAGCGCGACCTGGGTGCCCTCGTTGACGGCGATGCCACCTGGGTTGAACACGATCGACGATGGCTCGGTGTTGCTCGCGGCGGTTGCGCCGCCACGGCCGGTGACACGAGCGTCGTGCTCGTTGATGTTGAACGCGTTCGCGGACGCCGAGCCGGCGAGTGCGCCGAGGCTCAGAGCCGTGAAGAGAGTGGTGCGTAGGGTCTTCATGGATGCCTCGACAAGCTAGCGGTTGAGAACGAGGTAGGTGATCGCGTCGGTCTGCAGGCGCAACGTGCCGAGCTGCCCGCCCGTGTCGTTGGTGGCCGGCCGCAGCAGCGATGCGTGTCCGAAGACATTCGGCGGCGGGCCCGCGATCGTCGGGTACTTCACGAACTTGTTCGTCATCGACATCATCGTGATCGCGGCGGAGGGGTTCGGCGTCCCGCTGATCTGCGGGTCGGCCATCAGCGGTGTCGTCAGGCCGCCGAGCAACGCCTGGCGATCGGTCGCGAGGTTGGGCACGACGGTGTCACCGACGACCTCCTGGATCAGGAAGCGCTTCGTCCCGGCGAGCCGGCGCATGAAGTTGGCCGGATCGGCGGGGTCGAGCACCCAGCGGCCGATCGCCGAGAACTGCCGGTAGCCCGGCTGGGTCTTCCACTCCTCGCCGACGCAGAGGCCGGTGTCGTCGGCCGGATCCGCGGTGCCCTTGGTGTCGTACTTGGCGCCCATCACGATGCCGGCGTCGATCAGGCCGTCGACGAGCGTGCACTTGATCGCGAGCGTCTGGGTGTTCTCGAGGATGTCGACCCAGCCTGCGCCCGGGACGTTGAGCGTGGCAGCCTTGAGCTCGGGCGTCGTCGCCGTGGCGATCGTACCCATGATCCCGCCGAGCGAGATCCCGAGGTAGACCATCTTGGCCGGGTCGACGAGCAGCAGCGTGCCGCACATCGTCGTGCCGCAGGTCTTGAGCGAGCTCGCGAGGCTCTGCAGGTCGAGCACGCTCTGGCGGATGTTGTCGCGGGTCGCGCCGAGGTTCGCCGAGAGGAACGTCGCGAAGCATTGCGGCGCGACGCCGACCGGCAAGCCGGTGTCGCAACCCCTGGCCGCGTCGCGCGAGATCCGGATCGCGCGGCTATCGTGGCCGACGAAGTCGATCGCCACGGTCTGGAAACCGCCCGCCGCGAGCTGCGGCGCGATCGCGAAGGCGGACGTCTTCGAGCTGCCGAGGCCGTGACCGAACACGACCGTCGGGCAGCCGGCGGCCGGGCACGCCGCGGCGGGCACGAACACGAGGGCGCCGATGCCCTCGACCTTGACCATCGGCGGCTTGACGGGATCAGCCCATGGACCGGGGACGGTCTTGCATGGCAAGGCGCCGGTACCGACGCCGTTCGCGTCACACGTCGAGCCGAGCGGGCTCGGGATTTCGACCTGGTACTGCTTCGAGATCAGCGCACCCGCGAGCACGTTGCCGACGGCCTGGCAGCCGACCGCAGCGCAGGTCTGCGTGCCGACGAAGAACGAGGTCTCGCAGCTCGCCTGCGACGAGCACGTGAGCCCGCCGCCGAGCGCGAGCTTGAGGAAGCACTGCGTGTTGTTGGCCTCGGCCGCCGCGACACCGGGAGTCGTCGAGCCGGTCGTGCAAACCAGGAACGGATAGGTCGTGCGGGCAGCGGCTGCAGCCGTGATCGACACCGGGTTCCCCGTACCCGTCGGGCCGCGGAGCGGCGGCGTCGTCGACACCTGCGAGGCGGGCGTACCGGCGATTGTCTGGTCGAGCGCGTCCTGCACCGTCTGCGTCGTGAACTCCCACGCGAGCAGGATCTCGCCGCGCACGTGCGCCTTCGCGCTGAGGAATGCGAGCGCGGTCGCGTGCGCCTTCCACAGCAGGTCGAGGCCCTGCAGCGACGCGAGGCCCGCGTCGGTCGACGGATCGAGCGGCGTCCGCTCGGAGACCAGGTTGCCGTTGTCGTCGAACGTGACCGGGGACTCGGCCTGGCGAACGAGCGCCCAGGTCGACGACGCGCGATAGTCCTCGCCGTCGGTCGACTTGATCCCGGCCTTGAGCGCGACCACGTAGGTCGAGCGCTGATCGAGCGGGGCGAGCGGGACGATGGTCACTGACGCGACCGGCCCCGGGTTCATGCAGTCGGCGTCGTAGCGGATGCTCGTGCCCGGGAGCACGACGACCGGGATCGGGTTCGCGGTCGTCGGATCGACGGCGACGCCATCCGCGGAGCGCTTGTAGAGCAGCACCTTGTCGGCAGCCGACGCCATGTCGATCGGCGCGGTGAGGGTGACGGACATCGCCGTCTGATACGTGCCGAAGCCATCGAGCTTGTTGAGCACGCCCTCGCGCAGCGCCTTCGCGGTCGCGCTCTCGTTGCACGACGCCGGGAGGTTGATCTTCCCGGTGGTGCGGTCGAGCAGGAGGTTATTCGGGAACGGGACGATCTTGTTCTTGGGATCGAACTCGACCAGCGGTCCGCCGGTCTCGTCTGCATCCGTCTGGATGTCGGGACAGCCACTCGCCGTGACGGCGAGGAGGCAAGCAAGCCACTTCTTCATATCGTTCTCCTCTAAGCGCGGATTTGCGAGGCGGAGTATAGGCACGGGCCGAGAGGCTTCGCGAGGTTCGTCTCCCTGAACCGGAAGCGATGGCGAGTCCCCGCGATCCGGCTCGTGCAGCGCACGTAGCGCAGCCCACAGAGATTTCGCCGGCGCCTACAAGGCGCCCATCACGCCGTGATCCGACCGACACTTCTCGCGAGTCAGATCTTCGTGGCGGCGGGCTCATCCGGATCGGCGAGCTTGGCAGAGGCCGCATCGGCGTGCTTGCGGAAGTCCGCGAGCACGTCATTGATCTCGGCGCCAAACAGGATCGCGATGTTCGACAGCCACAGCCACGTCAGGAAGATGATGCCGGCGCCGAGTGCTCCGTAGGTCGCCTCGTAGCTGTTGAAGTAGTCGAGGTAGACGCCGAACAAGAGGCTGATGCCGAGCCACAGGACGACGCCGACGACAGCGCCTGGCGTGAAGATCCGGAACGGTGCGTCGGTGTTCGGCAGGTACTTGTAGAGGATCGCCCAGACGATCATCACCAGCACGCCGGCGCCGAGCCAGCGACCGACGCCCCACACGACGTCGAACGCGGCACCCATGCCGATGCGGTCGGCGACGAAGTGACCGGCGAGCGGACCGAGCACGAGGAGGGCGAGCGCGGCGACGATCATGAACGCGACGGCCACGGTGACCGCGATCGCGATGAGCTGACGCTTCCACCACGGCCGCGTCTCCTGCTTGCTGAACACCGAGTTGAGCGCCATCGACAGCGCGACGGCGCCGCGCGACGCACCCCACAGCGCGAACGCGGCACCACCGACCGCGAAGCCCGCCCCCGCCGTGTCCATGAACTCCTGCACCTTGGTGGCGACCAGCTGGCGCGTCGCGTACGGCATCGTGCTGGTCGCCATCGCGACGCCCTGCTGGACCGTGCTGTCGTCGAGCACCAGCATCGCGATCGTCACGATGAACACGAGCATCGGGAAGATCGCGAGGACCGCGTAGTAGGCCATCATCGCGCCGACGCTGTCGATGTTGTCGTCGAGCGCGTCGCTGAACAGCTGCTTGAGGAACTTCTTGGCCTTCGTGAAGAAGCTGGCGTTTGGACCCGGGGGGCCCTCGGTGCGCGCTGGCTTCTCGGGCGTGCGCGCGCGCTCATCGGCGAGCACGTCGGTGACCGATCGCTTCTCGATGTGCTTCTCGGGTTCGGGCTCTTGCTCGTCGGCGAGCACGTCGGTGACCGACCGCTTCTCGACGTGCGTCGCCATGCAAGATGCCAAAGCACCGTGCGTGCCAGCGGCCTGGCCACGGCTGCATCGAGATCGCAGTGCGCCGAAGCCTCAGCGAGTCATGGTGCGCCCAGCAGGGCTCGAACCTGCGACATTTCGCTTAGAAGGCGAATGCTCTGATCCACCTGAGCTATGGGCGCTCGACGGGAACCGTCGGGCAAGGACTCTGCCGCACCTCATCGGTGACCTCAAGCCCTGCACACGAAGCTGCTGGAATTCCAAGGACCGTCGATGGCAGCTCTGTGTAGTCATGCGCGAGTTTGAGATCCCAGGCCCGGGATCTGACAGCAGACGCTCGCCAAATCACTGCGATCATGACGCTTCGCTGGACCATCAGCGTGCGTCGACCATCGTGCGGTGATCTGACAGTCCTGTGGGGCGCATGTTAGGGTCGGCGCCGCAATGCGGGCATTCATCGCGTTCATGGTTATCGGTCTTGTGGGCAGCGCTTGCACGAAGGG